>JAYVRN010000325.1:0-5763 GCA_043776275.1 Myxococcales bacterium
GATGCCGCGCCGGTGCGCAGCGACAGGATCGCGTCGAACGCCGTGGCGCTGCAGGTGTTCGCGCTGACGAGGTTGGACCCCGGGCAGCTCGCGAAGAAGTGACCCACGTCGGGCTGGTGCGAGTTCGCCTCGCAGCCCGCGACCGAGAGATCGGTCTTGCCTGTGGTGGTGCCGGAGACGCTGCCGCTCGCGCCAGTCAGCGCGACACCGCCGCGCCCGCCGCGCTTGAACACGAGCGAGGCCGCACCCGCGGTGGTCGCGCTGGAGAACTGATCGACGACCAGGCAGTAGCTCCCCGCGGGCAGCTCGAGCGCGCCATGCGAGCGCGTGGTGGAGCAGCCATCATCCTCGCAGCGCTGGACCGCGCCGATCGCCGCACAGCTGCCAGCGAACACGCGCACCACGCTGTCGAAGTTCGAGCCGAACGTGTCGAAATACACGACCTCGGGCGCCGGCAGCGTGAACTGATAGAACACGTCTCGGCCACCCTGATCCCCGCAGTCCTGGCCAGCGGCCGAGGCCCAGTTGTCATCGTGTGCGGCGGTGAGGTCCATCGTGAACGTGCCGCCGGCGGAGATGTCGATCGCGCCCGACGCGAGATCGTTGGTGGGGCACACGGCATCGGCGCCGTTGCAGTCCTCGTCGGCGCCGTTCCCGCACAGCTCGGCGAGCGGCGCCCCGGCGGTGGCGCTGCACAGCACGCCGCTGCCCGTGCCGTTGCACATCATCGATCCCGAGCGCAGGCACGAGCCGAGCCCGACCTGGCACGCCTGCCCCACGGGGAACGGATCGTCGATGCCGTTCCGGCAATCATCGTCGACGCCGTTGCACAGCTCGACGCTGTTGGCCGTGAGATCGCTGCACTTGGTGCCACCACCGGCAGCGCACACGATCGTTCCCTCGTTACACGCATCGGTGTCTGCGCCATCGCACGGCGTGCCGAGGTTGAACCCCTCGTCGGTGTGCCCGTCGCAGTCGTTGTCATTGCCGTCACAGATCTCGCCGGCATTGTCGGGGCCGTCGTTGCACGCCGAGGCCGTGAGGCTCGTGCACGTGAACACGCCATCCGCACAGACATCGGCATCGGGCCCGTCGCACGGCATCCCGATGTGGAAGTCCTCGTCGACGTGGCCGTCGCAGTCATTGTCGAGCCCATCGCAGGTCTCGCTCGTGGGCGCGCCCTGCTGCGCATCGCAGGTCACCGCGGTGCCGGCGGGGTTGCACACGAAGTGACCATCCACCGCGCACGCCCCGATCCCCGAGACGCACGCCATGCCCTTGGTCGTGAACGTCTCGTCGGTGAGCTGATCGCAGTCATCGTCAAGATCGTTGCAGCGCTCCGGCGCCGGCGTACACGCATCGATGGTCGAGACATCGGGCCCGGCATCCCCCGCCCCGGCGAGCCGCGGCTCCCCGGCGTTGGCGCACGCCAGGAGACCGACGGCCACGAGTGCTGCAACGATGCGAACCACGACGGCATCCATGCACAGACCGTTGTGCAAGAGCAAGCACAACACCGAGATCGCACTCCGTAGCGTGCTAGGACATCGTCATGGACAAGCTCCCCGTGATTGGCAACTCGGCGCCCTCCGTCGACCTCGACATGACGCCCGCCGAGCTCGAGGAGGGGATCCGGAGGCTCAAGGCCGAGCGCAATGCGGTGATCCTGGCGCACTACTATCAGGAGTCAGAGATCCAGGACCTCGCCGACTTCGTCGGTGATTCTCTCCAGCTCTCGCAGGCCGCGGCGAAGACCCAGGCCGACGTGATCGCGTTCTGCGGCGTCCACTTCATGGCGGAGACCGCGAAGATCATCAACCCCACGAAGATCGTCGTGGTGCCCGACCTCGAGGCCGGCTGCTCGCTCGCCGATGGCTGCCCCGCCCCGGTGTTCGCGAAGTGGCTCGAGCAGTACCCCGGCCACACCGTGGTCAGCTACATCAACTGCTCCGCGGACGTGAAGGCGCTGTCCGACGTGATCTGCACCTCATCGAACGCGGTGAAGATCGTGAAGGCGCTCGGCGATCAGAAGATCGTGTTCGCACCGGACCGCCACCTCGGCGCCTTCGTCGCGAAGCAGGCGAACCGCCCCGACATGGTGGCCTGGCAGGGCACGTGTATCGTCCACGAGACGTTCTCCGAGCGCCGCCTGCTCGGCCTGATGGCCGCGCACCCCGAGGCCGAGGTGATCGCCCACCCCGAGTGCCACGAGGGCATCCTGCGCCACGCTCATCACATCGCCTCGACGAGCGGCCTCATCGACTACGCGACGAGGTCGCCCAAGCGAGAGTTCATCGTCGCGACCGAGGCGGGGATCCTGCACAAGATGCAACAAGCGGCCCCCGCCAAGACGTTGATCCCGGCGCCGCCCGAAGACGAGAGCTGCTCGTGCAACCTGTGCCCGCACATGCGCCGTAACACCCTCGAGAAGCTGTACCTGTGCCTCCGCGATCTGCAGCCGCAGGTCGACGTGCCCGAGGCCACGCGGGTTCGCGCCCTGAAGCCGATCCAGCGCATGCTCGAGATGAGCGTGTGAGCCACGCCCAGATCGCGAGCGCGATCGCATCGGTGCTCGCGCTCGCGGCGTGCGGCAAGTCCGAGCCCGCGGGTTCGCTGGCACCGCCCACCACGCAGCCCGTGGTGATCTCCGATCCGATCGTCTCGTCGGACGTGATCCCCGTCGAGACCCTCCAGCTCGTGACCGCGATCATCCCGAGCTGGGATGCCACCACCGCGGAGCTGCGGCTGTGGGAGCGCCCCGATGCGAAGACCCCGTGGAAGCCGGCACAGGGGCCGTGGCCCGGCGTGATCGGCCACAGCGGCGCGGGCTGGGGCATGGGCCGGCACGGTCGAGGTCCGGTGCCAGGCCGGCCCGGCCCGCTCAAGCGCGAGGGCGATGGCAGGAGCCCAGCGGGCGCGTTCCTGCTCCAAGGCAGCTATGGTGCCGCCGCCAGCGCACCCGCGCACGCGGGGTTGCCGTACCAGCCCGTCGACGACAGCTGGAAGTGCGTCGATGATCCGGCCTCGAGCCGCTACAACACGATCGTCGACAAGCGCACCGTCGCGAACGACTGGAACAGCGCCGAGGAGATGCACCGGCCCGACGCGCTCTACACCTGGGTGGTCGACGTCGCCCACAACCCGACCCGGATCCCGAACGGCGGCAGCTGCATCTTCCTCCACGTGTGGAGCGGATCGGACTCGACCACCGTCGGCTGCACGGCGATGGAGGAGCCGCGGCTCCAGGCCTTGCTCGGGGTGCTCGCGGCGGCGAAGCAGCCGATGTTCGTCCTGCTCCCGAAGGCCGAGTACGAAGCCCTGGCCACGGCGTGGGAACTGCCACGGCCGTAGGGCAGACTCGGCGCATGCACTGGAAGACGATCCTCGTCCCTCACGACTTCTCGTCCTCGGCGAATCACGCGGCCGCGCTCGCCCGTGACGAGGCCAAGCTGCATGGCGGCAAGCTCCTGCTCCTCCACATCGTGGATCTGCCCCGGCAGTTCCCGCCCGACGCCGCGATCGTCCCGACCGAGACCGGTGCGCCGATCAGCGTGAAGGACTACGCCGTCAACGCGGCGGAGGCCCACCTCCAGGATCTCGCCGAGCGCCTCGGCAAGGACGGCGTCCAGGCGACGACGTTCATCCGGATCGGCAACCCGGTCGACGAGATCAACCGGTTCGCCGACGAGAACAAGGTCGACCTGATCGTCATGGGCACGCACGGCCACACCGGGATCCGCGCGTGGATCGCGGGCAGCGTCACCGAGAAGGTGGTGCGGACCGCCAAGGTCCCCGTCCTCACCGTCCGCCACCACGAGTAACGGACGCCTTGCCTAGCTGAACGGATCCGTTATATTAGACGCAGTGTCCAGCACCTCCGTCTTGCGCGCCCTGCTCGGTGGATCGCTGATCGGGCTCGCCGCCACGATCGCGCTCCTCGCCCACGGGCGGATCGCCGGCATCAGCGGCACCCTCGGTCGCTCCCTCGATCCCGATGGTGGCCGTGGCTTCCGCATCCCGTTCCTGCTCGCGCTGCTCGGCGTGGGCTTTGTGTCCGCGCTGATCGCCCCCGCGAGCTTCGGTGCGGCGGTCCGCAACACACCCCTGCTCGCCGTCGCCGGCGTGCTCGTGGGCATCGGCACCACGCTCGGCAACGGCTGCACGAGCGGTCACGGCGTGTGCGGCATCTCGCGCGGGAGCCTGCGCTCCCTGGTGGCCACGGCGACGTTCATGCTGACCGGCGGGATCACGGTCGCGATCGTGGGAGCCGCATCGTGAAGGGCACGATCGCGGCGGCGATCGCCGGTGCCGTGTTCGCGCTCGGCCTCGTGATCTCGGGCATGACCGATCCGGGGCGCGTCACCGCGTTCCTCGACATCGGCGGCCGCTGGGACCCCACGCTCGCGTTCGTGATGGCTGGCGCGATCGTGGTGCATGCGCCGCTCCTCCGCTGGGTGCTCCGTCGCACGCGGCCGATGTTCGACACCAAGTTCCACCTCCCCCGGCAGCACGAGATCGAGCCACGCCTGGTGGTCGGCGCCGCTCTGTTCGGTGTGGGCTGGGGCCTCTCCGGCTATTGCCCGGGCCCGGCGCTGGTCAGCGTGGGGACAACCGCGGCGCCCGCGCTGGTGTTCGTCGGCGCCATGATCGCGGGCATCGCGATCACGCGCGTCGCCCTGCGGCGCGCCTAGTCGCTGGCGTTGACGTCGACACGTACCGCAACCGCGCTGGACGATTGCAGGGCAGGCTCAGCTACGTGTCCATCAACGGTCGATTGAGTCCCTGGCGCTGGCGCTGGAAGTTGGTTCCGTTCGAGCCCCGCGGGGACCGAGTCGCGATCGATCGAGAGCGTGCGGCGTCTGCGCCGACCTCCGGACCCGAGCGCGCGGCGCTCGGAGAAGCTCCGGATGGCAGCAACCTCTGCGGTTGCGCGGATCGCGTTCGAGCCCCGGCGCATCGAATCGCGAACCAACTGGTGTGTGACCTGAGCTCAGTCCCTGCGGGGACTGGGTCGGGAGGCTGGCCCGTCTGATCCGAGCCGCCTGCTGTCCGAGAACCGGACGAAGGGCTCTCGGCGCTCGTCGAATTCCTGCGCTTTGTGCTTGACAGATTCTGGCGTGCATCACGCGCCCCTCCGACGAGGTGCGCGATCTTGTTGTCGAGGACGCGCTCTCGTGCGCACAGCGCGCAGAAGGCGCATCCGATCGATCTTCGCCGGCTTTCGGCCTGCGGCGCACGCACAGCGCAGCACAGAGCCTCCGAAAACCCAGTGGTAGAAGTGATCGTCCGCGTGACCATCACGCGCGGAGAACAGGAGGTCGTCGTGTTCGACAGCGCAGCCACGGACGCGTTCCAGTCGCAGCTCGCAGATGCCGATGCGGTCACGTGCCGCGAACGGGACTGGCTTGCGCTGCACGAGGAGTTCACCTCGGTTGGCAAGCAGATCGTCTGTCTCGAGGCGCGCGAGATCGATCTGCTGCTCGAGGCCGAGGACACCAAGCTGTACCGGCGCATGGGGTTCCCAACGATCTACGCGTACATCGAGGGCGTGCTGCAGCACTCGCATCACGTGGCGACCGAGCGCATGCGCGTGGCGCACGAGCTGCTCGAGCTGCCAACCATCGCAGCGCAGTTCCGGGCAGGAGAGCTGGCGTGGACCAGCGTTCGCGAGCTGACGCGCGTGGCGACCCGCACCACCGAGGCTGCGTGGCTCGACGCGGCGGAGGGCAAGATCTCGACGGACATCCAGCAGCTGGTCCGCGG
>JAYVRN010000326.1:0-5758 GCA_043776275.1 Myxococcales bacterium
CCCAGCACGAGCGCGGTGCCGCCGAGTGCGAGCAAGAGCCCCACGAGTGGCTCGAGTTGCCGCACGGCCGCGAACAGCGCGGGCGCGAGCACGAACAGCGTCCACCACCCGACGACCCAGGCGAGCTTGGCGCGCGAGGCAGCGACGGGGGCGATCGGGAGGGTGGCGGACAGCTTGGCGAGCTCGATCGGGGGACGGCGGAGCCGGCCGCCGACGGCGAAGCCATAGGCGGTGGCGCCAGCGAGAGTGGCGGTCAGCCACGGGGTGGGATCAGCGGGGCGGGCGAGGCCGATGATCACGAGGACGAGGAAGATCAGGGCGCCGAGGGCGAACGCCATCGGGTAGCGGCGGCGCATCAGCCGGGCGTCCTTGCTGTAGGGCAGGGCGGCGTCGCCGATCAGGCGCGCGATCAGCTGCTCGATGCGCGTAGGCGGATGGATCTCGAGCATCGCGAGGCGCTGGCGATCGAGTGCGGAGACGTCGCGGAGGATCGTGCCCATCACGCGTGGGGCGGTGGCGCGCGTGCCGAGCATGGCGAGGAGGCTGACTGCGCCGATCATCGCGAGCACGATCGGGGCAGGCACCTTGGGCGAGCCGCCGGTCAGCCACGCGCTCGAGATCAGCACGCCGACGATCACCAGGGTCGAGGCGAAGCCCGGGAACGCGCCGAGAGCGGCGGTCGACGGCGCGGGCGGTTGTGCCGTGGTCGGCCGGCGATCACGATCGATGCCCGCGGCCACGCGGAGTGCTTGCACGCGCTCGCTCTGGCCGACCGCGACCAGGGACGCGGCCCAGATCGCCACCGCCGGGAGGAACAGGGCCGCGGCGAGGCCGAGCGCACCGGCGAGCGCGAGGTGACGCAGCGCGAGCTCGGTCGAGACCAGCGCGAGCGGGAGCGTGCCGAGCGCGACGGCGCCTGTGGTCGCGGCGGCGGCGCGGACGCAGCGCCACAGGGCCGCGTCGAGCAGCGGTCCGCCCTCGATCGGCAGCTGCGCGAGCAGCGCGGCATCGGTGCGCCAGTAAAGGTGGAACGGCACGCGCATGAACGCGAGGGAGAACGCCACGAGTGCGCCCGCGAGCCACGCGTGACTCGCGCGGACAAATCCGGCGGCGGTCTCCGCGGCGATCTCGGCGGAGGTGTATGCATCGACGACCGGCAGGCCGCGCCACCACACCCATCCCGCGAGCGCCCCACCCGCGATCAGCGCGAGCACCACAGAGCTGCCGAGCACGCCTCCGGTGCGTGATCGTCGCTCGTGGAGTGACGACCACCGGATCAGCTCCGCGCTGGTCACGTCGGGCCTTCGTCCGCGATCAGGGAGACGTAGAAGTCCTCGACGGCGCTCGGCCCCTTGCCGAGCAGCTGCGCGAGCTCGAGACCGGACTTGTCGGCGACGAGCTTGCCCTTGTCCATCAGCAGGATCCGATCGCACATCCGCTCCGCCACGCCGAGGAGGTGCGTCGACATCAGGATCGTCGCACCACGCGTGGCCGCGGCCTTGAGTGCCGCGCGGGCCGAGCGCGAGGCGTGTGGGTCGAGCCCGTTCAGCGTCTCATCGAGGAGCACCAGCTCCACGTCACCCACCAGCGCCGCCGCGAGGCCCACGCGCTGCCGCATGCCGAACGACAGCTCGCGACACGGCCGCGCCAGGATCTTCTCGAGGCCGAGCGTTCCGAGCACCTCCTCCGCTGCGGCGCGGGTGCTCCCGCGCGCCTCGGCCACGAAGCCCACGTGCTCCGCCACCGTGAAGAACTCGTAGAGCGCGGGAGGCTGATCAGCGAAGCCCACCTTGCCGCGCGCCGCGCGAGGTGCCGTGGCGAGGTCCTGGCCGGCGACGACGATCGAGCCAGAGGTGGGCACGATCGTCCCGGCGATCGCCGACAGTGTCGTGCTCTTGCCGGCGCCGTTGGGCCCGAGCAGGAGCACGATCTCGCCGGGCGCGAGCTCGACGGACAGGCCATCCACGGCGAGCCGCTTGCCGTAGTGAATCGTGAGGTTGTCGATGTTCGCGAGCGCGGTCACTTGGTAGCTGGCTCCCAGGTGTAGACGACCACGTAGAGGACCTTGGTCGTGCCGTGCGCCGGCACCATCGTGCGCATCGAGATCTGCTGCGGCCCCTCCTTCTCCGCTTCGAGCGTCGAGCGATAGGCGAGGCTCCAGTTCTGCCCGCGATACAGGTGTTCACGGAGCACGACCTCCACCGGGCTCGCGCGCGTGTTCGTCACCGTCAGCACGAACTCCTCGACGAGCCGCTTCCCATCGTCATCGATCGTGAGCTCGCGGCGCTCCCGCTTGCCGGTGACGCCGGCCGCGGTGCCGATCGCGACGCTGTCCTTCTCGGCGACTCGCGTGGCGGCATCGAACATCCGGGTCTCGCCGAGCACGCTCAGCGAGCCATCGGTGCGCCGCTCGAGGAGCCGCACCGGCCCACCTGGCAGGCCTGCGCTGGTGGCCTGGGGCCGTACGACCTCGAAGCTCTCGGTGACGCGCGATCCGGCTGGCGGGATCAGGCCGAGTGCCGCATCGCGGATCGGCGCGGATCCACCGTGGTCGAGCTTGGTGCCGATCGGATCGTAGACCAGCACCGAGTCCAGCTTGCGCGGTGGATCGGCCGGCAGCAGCTCGATGCGCGTCTCACCTGTGCCCAGCACGATCGTACCCAGCGGGCGCGCCTCGGGCACGGGGGTGCTTCCGGTGGTGGTGCCCACGAGCAGCGCACCGAACTGCTCCGCGAGCCGGCCACGCCACGCGCCGAGCTCGCTATCGATCACGAACGCGCGTGCTCTGGGGAACGCGATGCCGGTGGTGTTGCGGATCGCGATCGCCCCGCGCAGCGTGACCTGCGCGCGCGCGGGCGTGGTGGTCAGCGTGTACGCAGCGTCCCACTTGATCCGCTCGGTGACATAGCCGAGCGAGAGCGCATAGTGCCCGGCGTGCGGCCCGCCGACGACGAACGTCACCTCGGTGGGCACCGTTGGCACCACCGGGACCACCTGGCCCTCGGGCCGGTCTTCGTCTTCGCCCTCGCCATCTTCGTCTCCGCCTCGATCTCCGCCTCGATCTCCGCCTATCACCCCTTCCGCGGCAACCTCTGGCTTCCGCGCGGGCGTGGTCTGGGGCTTGGTCGCGCGCAGCTCGGAGATCGTGAGCTCGCCGCGATCGAGCACCACGATGTCATCGACGTCGACGCCGATCGCGACCTTGACCACGACGGTGACCTTGTCCGCGGGCGGGATGTCGAGCTCGATGCGCTGCTTCACGAGCGTGCGATCGCGATACAGCGTGAGCTCGTCGCCTGCGAGTGAGGGTGGCGCGGCGCCGCGGTGGACCTTCGGGCCGCACGACATCAGCCCGGCCCCGAGCCCGATCGCGATCCCGACGAACGCGCGCATCACCATGTGTAGACGACGGAGTACGTCACCGTCTTCCTCCCGCCCGCGGGGACGTTCGCGCGGTACTCGAGGGTCTGGGTCCCGCCACGCGCGCTCTTGGCATCCTCGCCGTCGAGCTTCCACACCGGCCATCGCCACGCGAACTCGCGGATCACGATCTCGGCGCCGCGCTTGGACTTGTTCTCGACCTTGACCTCGAGCTTCTCCGTGATCGTGTGCGCGCGTTCGTCGTAGTTGCAGCTCACCGCACGCCGCTCACCCGTGATCTCGGTGTGTGGCGCGACGCGGATCCGCGCGATCCCCGCGCTGGAGCGGAGCTGCTCCTCGCTGACCACCTCGAGCCGATCGGGCTTGCGCCGGAACATCCGCACGCGCCCATCGGGGAGCGCGTCCTTGGTGGGCACATCGAGCTCGATCGCCACCTCGGCGCGGCCGTTACCCATCCCCACGCCGTTGAACTGGTTGCAGTCGGTGTTCGGGTACGCCTGGAAGCCGAGCGACGGATCCGGCATCGCCTCGTAGGTCACCACCGAGCGTGCCTTGGAGGCCTGCCGGGTCGGAATCAGCTCGACCTGGACGGACTGTGCGGCACCGAGATGCACGGGCTGGGCGATCGTGTAGCGCGTGGGCGCCGGTGCCGGGCCGTTCTTGGTGGGAACGCCGTACGGGTTCATGGACGAAGGTCCCGAGGCGCCGCCGTTGACCAGCGTGAGCTCCGCATTGTCGAACGACGCGCCCGTGGTGTTCTTGACGGTGGCCCACGCCGAGAACTCGACCGCCGTCCCGGCCTCGTCGAGCACGGCGAGGTAGTCCGCGGTCCAGGTCATGCCGTCGGCGCGATAGGTGACCTCGACGTCGTGCTTGCCCGGCCGCTTCGACGCCAGCCGCCACACCAGCGTCGGCTTGTCCACGCCGGATCCCGGCGGGAGCCTGACGTCCTGAATGTAGCCATCGCGCCGCATCACCTGGAGGCGGCGCTGATCTCCCGTACCGAGCTCGAGCACCAGGACCTGCTCGTCGACGGAGCGCAGCACGCCCGTCAGCTCGCCCTTCGCGGTCACCACCGTGATCTGCGAGCCGACGTGGCGATGCAGGATCTCGGTCGGGGTGCTGGCGCCCGGCACGAAGCGCTGCTCCGTGATCGTCGCCGCCGGATCGGTGAAGTCGCGGAGCTGCACGGAGGCGGCATCGACCGTGGCCGCCACGCCGACGATCTGGACCTCGCCACCCGCGGTGACGTCGACGTCACGTCGCTCGGTGACCAGCGCGCCGGTGGTCGGCGCGTACCCGCCGTAGTTGAGACCGCCATATGCCGCGGCGGCCGGCCCGGGGGCAGACCACACCGTGACCTTGGTCCGCGGTGCTGTTCCACCGGCCCCGGCGGTCGCCACGATGGCGCCCACAGCGACGAGACCGGCGATGTAGGCACGCCTCATGGCACGAGCATACGACGACGCCCCAGGCGGGGAGGTTCCAACTATGTGTATAGTGACGCCGTGGCGGTCGCGACGTATCCGGGAACGGTGTCGCCGTTGCGGGGGTTGGACCCCTTCGGGGAGGCAGAGCGTGATGTCTGGCATGGTCGGGAAGCCGAGCGTGACGAGATCGCGAAGATGGTCACGGCCGATGGGTTCCGTGCGGGCCTGGTCTATGGCGAGCCGGGCGTCGGCAAGACCTCGCTCGTCCGCGCCGGCCTGATCCCGTACCTGCGCGATCACGGCATCGTCGCGCTGGCGTGCGAAGACCTCAGCCAGCCAGCGCAGAGCTTTGCCTCCGGCCTGTCGTCGTTCGGGATCCAGCCGAACTCCAACGAGGCGCCGGTCGCGTTCGCCACGCGCGCCGTCTCCGCGGCCGTCGCCGGCCAGCAGTTCGTGTTCGTCGTCGACGACATCGATCAGCTGTGCGCCGACGAGAAGGCCGTCGGCGAGCTCTCGGATCTGTTCGCGCGCGTGGTCAGCCGCTCCGGTGGCCGAGCGCGGTTCTTGTTCGTGTGCGCGAGCGAGCGGCAGCACCTGCTCGGCGCGCTCGAGCGCCGCACCGGCTCGCTGTTCCCGCCGTCCGCGCGCTACGAGCTGCCGCGGATCCCCGTCGCCCTCGCCAGCACGATCTTCGATCGCATGCTCTCGCTCTCGGGTGTGGCCGCGGATCCACCGCTCGCCGATGCCGTGGTGCAGGGCATCAGCCGTGGCCAGCCGCTGCTCGCCGCGGATCTCCAGATCTCGGCGATGGCGATGCGCGACCTCCGGGTCACCACGCTCGCCGCGCTGCACAAGATCGGTGGGCCCACGGAGCTCGAGTCCCTGTGGCTGCACGAGGCGTGCAAGGCCACCGGCAACGAGCGCTCGGCCCTGCGGCTGTGCGCCGA
>JAYVRN010000327.1:0-5753 GCA_043776275.1 Myxococcales bacterium
CCTCATGGATGCGGCGAAGCGCAAGGAGTACGACCTCGAGCTGTTCCCGGATGGCGTCCCGATGCCGGTCACGCCGCCGTCGCCGAGCCTCGAAGGCGCAGCCTCGCGCCCGACCGCGAAGGCCGACGATCCCGCCGCCATCGTGATCCGCCCACCGATGCCCGACGTCTCGCCCCAGACCGAGTTCTCCGGCCCGCTGCTGCGGCAGATCCGCGAGGCCGTCGGCGTCGAGCTGCGCGAGATCGCCGAGCGCTCGAAGATCGGCATGTCGTACCTCCACGCCCTCGAGGGCGAGGTGTTCGCCAAGCTGCCCGCGGCGGTCTACGTGCGCGGGTTCCTCGCCGAATATGCGCGGGCGCTCGGGCTCGACCCGGAGCGCGTCAAGCAGACCTACCTCCGGCGCTACCGGGCGGTCCGTCCATCCCCGGATGACGAGGATGACGCGCGGGATGGGCGCGAGGCGCGCGATCGCCCCGCCAAGCCTTGACCCGCACAGCCCCCCGCTCCTACGATCGGGCCATGGCCACTCTGATCGACAATCCCAAGCGCGCGCGGCAGCTGGCTCGCGCGATCGCCTCGGACCTGACCCTCTATCACGAGCCGAAGATCCTCGAGGGCATCAGCAATGACAACCTGTTCGACGTGATGGCCGACGAGATCAACGAGGGGCGCGAGCTGTTCAAGAGCCGCGTCACCGAGGACATCTTCGGTCAGCACATCTACGAGCGTGCGATCGTCGACGTGCTCGTGAAGTCGAAGGGTCACGTCAAGTCGAAGATCTGGTGAGCGGGCCCGACGTCGACCCCGGCGAGGAGGTCGACGCGGACGAGCTCTCCGAGCTCGACGAGACCGACGAGACTGGTGGGCTGCTCGGCGGTGGCGGTGGCGGTGGCGGTGGCGGGGGCGAACGCGAGCACCGGTTCGTGGCGGAGGTCGCTGACGCCGGTGGCCGGCTCGATGCGGTGGTCGCCGCGCGGATCGCGGAGCTGTCCCGCGCGCAGGTCCAGCGCCTGATCGAGGACGGCCAGGTCTCGGTCAGCGGTGTGGTCGCCAAGAAGGCCGGTGCCCGGCTCAAGGTCGGGGAGGAGATCTCTGTGCGGGTCCCGGCGCCGTCCGCGCTCGAGGTCGTCGCGCAGGACATCCCGCTGGTGATCCTCCACGAGGACGCGGACCTGATCGTGATCGACAAGCCCGCGGGCCTGGTGGTCCACCCGGCGCCCGGACACCCCTCGGGGACGCTGGTCAACGCGCTGCTGTTCCATTGCAAAGATCTGTCAGGGATCGGCGGCGTGCTGCGGCCGGGGATCGTGCACCGGCTCGATCGCGACACCACCGGCGTGATGGTCGCGACCAAGTCCGATCGCGCCCACGCGGGCCTGAGCGCCGCGTTCGCGGCGAAGAGCCGTGGCGAGACCGGCGGCATCGATCGCAGCTACCTCGCGATCGCCGCGCCACCGCCTCCGGCGCCGAGCGGCACGCTGCGGACGATGTACGGACGCCATCCGATCCACCGGAAGAAGTTCTCGTCGAAGGTGGCGAACGGCAAGGCGGCGGTCACGCACTACGAGGTCACCGAGAGCCTCCACCGCGCGGCCCTCGTGCGGCTGCGCCTCGAGACCGGACGCACGCATCAGATCCGCGTGCACGCTGCCGATCACGGCTGGCCGCTGCTCGGCGATCAGGTCTATGGCGTGCGCCAGCGTGATGACCGCCTCGCCGCGGCCGCCGACGCGTTGGGGCGTCAGGCGTTGCACGCCTCGGTCCTCGCGTTCGAGCATCCCGTGACCGGCGTGCGGCTGTCGTTCGAATCGCCGCTGCCGCCGGATCTCGAGGCTGCGCGACGCGCGCTGTCCTGACGATCGCGCGCTACTGCGCGACGACGCGGAACTCTTCGAACGTCTGCACCTTCCCCAGGCGGCCAGGGAACTCACGCTTGTAGTTGTCCGACGCGCAGAACTTCGATTCGTAGCCGGGCAGCTTGTCGGGCTCGTCGCCGACCCACTTGTAGCGGCCCTCGATCAGCCGGATGCCGACGCAGTCGTCGTCGATGAACAGCACCTTCCATCGAGTCCCGACCTTGTCCTCCTTCGCGCCATCGACGAACCCGTGGACGTCGAAGTGGCGGTACTGGGAGATCACGTCGCCCACCGCGATCGGCTGCTCTGCGGGCGTGGCTCGCTCGGCAGGTGTCGCGCGCGGCGCTGCGATGTTGGTCGGTGCCGGCGGCTTGGGTTCGGCCGTGCATGCCCCGAGGGTGGCGGTGAGCGCACCGAGCGCGACGACGACGTTGGCGATCGGCGTTCCGATCCTGTGCACGCGGGTCATCTCAATCCCCCTCGATCCCGTACTGCCGCAACTTCTTCCACAGCGTCGTGCGGTTGATCCCGAGCATCGCCGCGGCCTTGGTCTTCTGGCCCTCGCAGAGCTCGAGGACCTTGAGGATATGGGTGCGCTCGAGCTCGTCGAGCGTGGGCACGTGATCGCCGGTGAACGTGGTCAGGCCCACGGCGGCCACGGCGGGGCGCGGTCCGGCCACGTCGGCGACATCGAGCACATCACCTGAGGACAAGATCACGGCGCGCTCGATCGTGTTCTCCAGCTCCCGCACGTTGCCCGGCCAGGTGTGCGCGGTGAGGTGGGCGATCGCCGCATCGGTCAGCGCGGGCCGGCCCTTCTCGGCGCGCATCGCAGCCTCGTCCGCGAAGTGGCGCGCGAGCACGGCGATGTCACCCGGGCGGCTGCGCAGCGGCGGGACCTCGATCGTGATCACGGCGAGGCGGTAGTAGAGGTCCTCGCGGAACGTGCCCGACTTGCAGGCCTCCTCGAGCGCGCGATTGGTGGCCGCGACCACGCGGGCGTCGACCCGGATCGAGGACGTGCCACCCACGGCCTTGACCTCGCCGTCCTGCAGCGCCCGCAGCAACTTGGGCTGGAGCTCGAGGGGCAACTCGCCGATCTCGTCGAGAAACAAGGTGCCGCCGTCGGCCGCGAGGAACAGGCCGCGCTTCGCGGTATCCGCGCCGGTGAACGCCCCGCGCACGTGGCCGAACAGCTCGCTGTCGAGCAAGGTCCCGACGAGGGCGCCGCAGTTGACCGGCATGAACGCGCGGCTCGCCCGTCGCCCCGCGAAGTGAAGCGCGCGTGCGACCAGCTCCTTGCCGGTGCCACTCTCGCCGGTGATCAGCACAGTGGCGTCGGAGGGCGCGACCTTGTCGATGGTCTGCCGGAGCTGCTGCATCGCCGTCGAATCGCCGATCATCGAGCCGTACGCGAGGCGCTTGGTCAGCTCGCCGTGGGCACGGCGGAGCTCGTCCTCGTCGAGCGCACGCCGGACCACGAGACGGAGCTCGTCGGGCGAGAATGGCTTGCCGATGTAGTCGCGCGCGCCGAGCTTCATGCCGCGGACGGCGGTGTCGATCGAGGGATACGCGGTGATCAGCAACACCGCAGGTGGCGGCGCTTCATCCGCGCGCGGTGCGAGCAGCCGCGGCAGGAGCGAGACGCCATCCTGGTCGGGCAGGTTGATGTCGCACAGGATCAGATCGAATCGGCGACGGGCGACCGCGGCCACCGCGCCAGCGGCCGAGTCCACGGCCTCGACCTCGTAGCCGGCACGGCCGAGCACGTCACTACACAGCGCACGGATGCCGCGCTCGTCGTCGACGATCAGGATCGTGCTCACGCCGCGTGCATAACACGATCACTCGGGCGGTGGTCACGCCGCGAGGAGCCGGGCGAGCTCGCCACTCTCGATCAGCTTCTGGACATCCGAGGCGCCCCCGACCAGGGTCCCCTTCACGAACACCATCGGGAACGTGGGCCAGCCGCTCCAGGCCTTGAGCGCGGTGCGCCGGCGCCAGTCCCCGAAATAGCTGCCGTAGCCCAGGTAGTGGAAGGGGATGCCGGCGGCGGTGAGCGCCTTCTTCGCCTTGCGCGGAAACGGATTGATCGCCATCCCGACCACCACGAGATCGTGCGCCGCGATCGCCGCCTCCACCTCTTCGACGATCGCGCGGTGATGGCCGGCGATCTGGTCGCGGATGGCCGGATGGATCCGCGTCTCGGGCAGGAGCATGCGTGACATGCCGGGACCCTACCTTGTTCGGCGGTGGTGACCAGCCGCTACGACGTGCGTCGCACGTGCGCGCGCGGCAGGGCGGCCGGCGGCGCTGGCCGCGTCGGGATGTGCCGGCGGACGGCGCGCTGGCGATCGCGGCGGGTCCGGCCCAGGAGCTGCTCCTCGAGGACGTCGGAGATGACCCAGCTGACGAACATGATCACGCCGAACACCACCACCAGGAGCTCCGCGAACGACGGCGTGGTGGCCACGATCCTAGGATGCCGCGAGTCGTCGGTTCGTACCAGCGCCGTCGTGGGCCGGCCCAGGCAGGGCCCAGGCGGGCCCGGGCTGGGTTGACCAGGGCCGAGTCAGGCGTTCGGGATCACGAGCCGGAACTCCGCGCCCTTGCCGCCGGGTCCATCCCCGACCTCGATCGAGCCTCCGGCCGTGGTGATCAGGTGCTTGCACACGGCGAGGCCCAGGCCCGTCCCCACCTCGGCGGCCTTGGTGGTAAAGAACGGATCGAACACCCGCGCCTGGTGCTTCGCCGGGACGCCGGGGCCATCGTCGGTGACCGTGATCGCGGTCGCGATCCCGCCCGGGGCCGGCGCCACGGTGATGGTGATCGTCCCACCGTCGGTCATCGCCTGTGCCGCGTTCTGGACCAGGTTGACCAGCACCTGCTGGAGCGCGTGCGCATCGATCGCGAGCGCCGCCTGCGACTGGACGTTGCTGGTCAGCCGCGCCCGGGTCTTCTTCAGCTGCGGTTCGAGCAGCGCGCCGACATGCCGAACGATCTGCGCGGGGTCGGTGGCGGGTGGGGCCTCGTACGCGCCGGTGGAACCCGCCACGTCGATCGACGCATCACTCTGGCGCGGGGTGCGTGCGTACTCGAGGAGCGTGCCGATGATGCCCTTCATCCGCTCGGCCTCGCTGGCGATCAGCTCGAGCGCGGCGCGATCCGGATGATCCTCGGCCTTGTCCTCGGCGAGGAGCTTGGCGTAGCCGAGCACCGTGGTCAGCGGGTTATTGATCTCGTGCGCGACCTGCGCCGACATCACGCCCACCGAGGCCAACCGATCGCCCCGCGCGAGCGCGGTCTGCAGCTCGTGGCGCTCGGCGATCCTGCGCGCCATCTCGTCGATCCGCTGGCCGAGCACACCGATCTCGCCGGGGCCCTCGATCGGCGCGCCGCCGTCGGCGTGCCCGGTGGCGATCGCATCGGCGCGGGCGGCGAGCGCCGCGAGCGGGCGGGTCAGGCGCGTGGCGAACCACACGCCGAGGGCGAGCGCGAGGGCGAGCGCAGCGCCGCCGATGATCAGCGTATCGCGCGTGGTCCGCCGCGCGAGCGCATAAGCCTCCGCCTCCGGCTGCTGGTGCAGGATCGCCCAGCGCACACCGCGCAGGGATTGATAGCCGGAGAGGTTGCGGTAGGCGCTGATCCAGCCGTTCGCGGACAGCGTGCCCTCCACCGACGAGCCGAGCGCGCGATCCACCGCAGGATCGGCGCCGGCGAGCGACGCGCTGCCGATCGGCGCCCCATCACTGGCCGCCACCGGAACGCCCGCGCCATCGACGACCACGACCCGCGCGCCCGCGCCGAGCCGGGCGGCCGAGAGCAGATCGCGCACGAACCCGAGATCGAGGCTCGCCACGAACACGCCCATCAGCTCGCCGGTGCGCCCGCGCGCCT
>JAYVRN010000328.1:0-21870 GCA_043776275.1 Myxococcales bacterium
ATAGGTGCGGCCTTCGGCATGGCGCTGGGTGATCACAGCGGGCATCGGGGCGGGCTCCACGAGGCCGGACTTGACGAGGAACGTGGTGACCCTGCGCGCCATACGATCGGCCGGCGTGGTCTCGGGCGCCGCGGCGACCAGCGGGGCCATGCGCTTTCGGGTGATGCCGAGGCTGGCGAGCTCCTGGGCGAGGAGCTCGCGATCGGGGATGGAGCCCGCGCCGATCTGGCTGTACCTCTCGATGATGGCGAGGCGGTCTGCCGCCTTCTGCAGCGGGGCGGATGCAGCGCACGGGGCGAGGTGAAGATCGCGCTGGAGGCACACGTAGATCGGGGCGCCGTCGCGCGTCTGACCGCCGATGATCGGTTGGGTCCCGACGACCTTCGTCTCGATGAGGTTGATGACCATGCCGCTCTCGCCGATCTTGCCGGTCGCGTAGCGCACATGGATGTGGTCTTGCGTGTCGATCGAGCCGCCTTCGTGCTCGTGGTCGGAGTACACGATGTCGAGCGCACCATCGCCATCGAGGTCGACCTGCGCGCGCAGCGCGATCCGACCCTCGTCGGCCCACTCCATCCAGTTCTCCGACAGCGTGCTGGTGTCCTCGGCGAGCACGTCGATCGCGCTCGGCGAGATCCGCATCAGGTAGTTCCGGCGGATGCCAAAGGCGTTGGGGCCCGGCTTCGCCGGCTGTCGATCCTGGCTGAGGTCGAGGATCACGGCGCCGGTGCTGTCCTTGCACCCGACGTTGACCACCAGCGCGGAATCGTCGGGACCGACGGCGCCGGGACCGCGCTCGTCTCGGTGCTGCGCATCGATCCACGCGAGGGCGCGCTGCTTTGCATCGGTGCGCTCGGCGGGCGTCGGGACGCTGCACCCCGGAGGCGTGGCCTTGGCGCTGCGGGTAGGGCGCTGGGCGAGCTTGGCGGCGATCGACTTCAGCTCGGTCGGCAGGTCGACCGAGACATCGGCATGTGCCAGCGCGGTTCCGCTCAGCACGAGCGCCAGGGTCGCAAGGCTCCGCATCGTCATCATTCGAGAGTAACGCTTGGGGCGAGCGGAACGTTCCTCCAGCGCCCCAACGATTGTGCGCGACGAAGCGCGTTGTCCCAGTCGGCCGCAGTATTCTCTCGCCAGGATGAAGCCGCTGTATCAGATGTCCCAATCGGAGCTGCAGGAGGCCGCGCAGGGCAACGCCGACCTCACCCTCGCGCTGGCGCGGCTGCTCGAGCAGGGCCTGCGGGGCTACGCACCGAACCCCACGGCCGCGATCGACCTCGAACGGACCGCAGCGTCGATGGGGCACCCGCGCGCAATGTGCCGGCTCGGCGATCGCTACGCACGAGGCGACGGCCTTCCCGACGACGACGCGATCGCCCGCACGTGGTGGCGCAATGCGGCCAACGCCGGGAACGTCAGCGCGATGGCGAACCTGATCGATCTGAAGGACTCGAGCGATCCGCGCGAGGCAGCCGAGGGCCAGCACTGGTTGCGCGTCGCCGCGAGTCACGGTCAGCCGTATGCAGTCACCCTCCACGCGGGTGGCGAGGGGTCGACGATGGGGGACTTCGCGAACCTCTCCCTCGAGCAGATGGCGGCCCGCGCCACGCCCGCGACCAGCGGCCCACCGGAGCTCGAGTGGGACATCGACGAGGTTCGCGCCACCGTCGTCCAGCTCAACGACGCCGTTGGGTGGTGGATCGAACGTCTTCGCCCCGTCTGGCCCGACGTGTACGCGGACTCGCAGGTCGACGGAGATCCTGTCGATTTTCCGTGCCCCGATCCGAGCAAGCTACCGCGCACGATCGTCAGCGACGAATCGACGGTGGAGGTCACGGTGTACGGCTTCACTCACCACCTCACGCTGAACATCTCGTTCAGCGACGATGGCTGGAACCTGTCGATGTCGTCACAAGAGCCGCATCCTCCGCAGCAAGGCCAGCAGTGGCTGATCGGCGAGCTCGTTGGCATGCTGCGGCACGTCGGCGTCACGTGGCCGAACGACTGAGACCCGAAACCGTGGTCGAACCGGAAGGAGTCGCGATACCCTCGGGTTGAGCATGGCTCGCATCGTCTACATCACCGACCAGGGCTGGCAGTCGATCGAGTTGCAACCGCACCAGGGTGTCGGGCGACATCCGAACAACGCGATCCAGCTCCTCGATACGATCGTCAGCAAGGAACACTGCATCATCGAGCAGCAGGGTCCGGTGATGGTGCTCCGGGACCTCGGGAGCATGAACGGCACGTACGTCAACGGCGAGCGCGTCGCCGGCATCCGCGCCCTGGGACACGGGGACGAGATCCGGCTGGGCAACACTGCGCTCCAGTTCGACGATGGGTCCACCCCGTTCAACTTCGCACCGCCACCGCCGTCACCGGGTGTGATCCATCACCCGTTCGTCGCGAACTTTGATCCCGCGACGGGAGCCCCCCTCACCAAGGGCACGCCGCAGTGGATGGTGAAGAAGCGCACCGCCGAGGCGATCGAGGTGCCGGCACACGATCACCTCGTGAACGTCGACAACTCCAAGCACTCCATCGGTCAGCAGGTGGCCGCGCAGAGCAAGGAGTTCCTGCCGTTCGACGAGGCCGTTCGCGACAACGCGGCGCTGCGCCTCGACTACGAGCGGCTGCGCATCACGTGGGAGTTGCTGCGGGAGATCGGCCTCGAACGCGATCTCGATGCGCTGCTGGCGAAGATCCTCGTCGCGTTGTTCCGGTTCGTGGATGCCGATCGTGGCGTGATCTTGCTCAGGGAGTACGACGGCACGCTGAGGCCGCGTGCCCACCGTCGTCGGGACGGCGCCAACGTGCCGATCAATATCTCGTCGACGATCCTCGCGCACGTCACGAGGGAGCGGGCAGGCGTCATGACCCACGACGCCGGGTCGGACTTTGGCGGCGGCGGTAAGTCGATGTTCTTGAACCGCATCACGAGCGCGATCGTCGTGCCGCTGCTTCACGAGAAAGAGGTGATCGGCGCGCTGTGGCTCGATTCCGAGAAGATCGCCTCGTTCAAGCCAAAGGACCTCGAGTTGCTCACGGCCGTCGGTAATCAGGTCGCGATGCTGATCTCCAACACGCTGCTCGGCCTCAAGGTGCAGCAGGAGATCATGACGCGCGACCGGTTCTCGCGGCTGCTGTCGCCCAACGTTGCCGAGCAGGTGATCTCCGGCAAGCTCGACATCAAGAAGGGCGGCATCCACGTCCCGATGGCCACCGTGTTCAACAGCGACTTGCGCGGGTTCACGCGCATGAGCGAGGCCACGACTGCCGAGGCGATGGTCGAATTGTTGAACGAGTACTTCGAGCTGATGGTCGAGTGCATCTTCAAGTACGAGGGCACGCTCGATAAGTTCATGGGCGACGGCATCATGGCGTTCTGGGGGGCACCGGCGTTCCACGCCGACGATGCAGGCAGATGCGTGCAATGCGCGCTCGAACAGCTGGAGGTCCTCGACCAGCTCAATGGGCACCGCGCCTCGTACGGTGCGGCCCCCCTCGCGGCAGGCATCGGGATCCACACCGGCGCACTGATCTCCGGCTACGTCGGCAGCTCGAAGTCGCTGTCGTACACGGTGATCGGCGACACCGTGAACACGAGCGCACGGCTATGCGGCATCGCGGCGGGCGGCCAGATCCTCGTGTCGGAGGCGACCGCGATCCAGCTCGGCGGGCGGTTCCCCCTCGTGGCGCTGCCCGATGTCGCGCTCAAGGGGAAAGAGAAGCCGACGAAGATCTTCGAAGTCCGGCGCTGAGCCCGACTACCCGCCCACTACGCACCCACCCTGCGGGCCGCCGCGAGACCCGGTGCCGGCAGCACGCGGCACGCGCCGCGGCCTGGGTAGGCCCGCTTGTTGGCCCCCGGAGCAGCATAGCCGTTGATCAGGACACGCCTCGGCATCGCCGACGTGTTCGGGTTGCTGCCGTGCACGGCATACGGACCGAAGAACAGCACGTCCCCGGCGCGTCCAGTGACGGCGATCGCGCGCGTTGTATCGATCGGTGCGCCGAGCTCGAGGCGCCCCGTCGCGTCGACCGTGACCGCGTTGCTGGGGAGAAACTGGAGCGGGCCGTTCTCCTCGGTCATGTCGTCGATCAGCAGGAGCGTCTGCACGTACGAGCCACGCCCGGTGACGTCGCGCCAGGTATCGCCACCCTTGTCACGGTGCCGGATGTCCTGGTGCCAGTCGAACGCGACACCGTCGTTGGGCATCTTGTAGTGCGCCTGGCACAGCAGCTGTTCGCACTGATCACTCCCGAGCAGCTCGAGCGCGGGCGCGAGGAGCCGCGGATCCTCGCTGAGCTGAAGCAGCACGGGCTCCGATCCGCCTGCCCACACCACGCGCTGCACCACGCTCGGACCGTTCGCGGGGACGCTGAGTGCGAAGAAGGCACCATCGTGCTCGCCCGTCGCATGCAGGGTCTGCGCGACATCGTAGAGGCGCTCGAGCGCGGCGCGTGCCGCATCGATCTCGTCCTGCCGGAACAGGCCACGCTCCACGAAGAAGCCGCCGTCCTGGAACGCTCGCATCTGGTCTGGCGACAGCGACATGCAGCGCGGCGATGCTCCTCTCACTGAGCATAGCGAGGGCTGCGCGGCGGGCGAACTTTTACTGATCTAGCGCCTTGAAAGCCGCCGACTTGCTCCGCCCAGCACGCGGAGCGCCACCAGGGCGCATACGATCACGAGTGGGGTCGCATAGATAGCGATCAACCCTCCTGTCTGGGCTCACCCTCGCGATGGCGATCCTTCCCAACGAATTCCCTGCCGTGCTCGCGATCTTCCTCGCGCTCGGCGCCTGGCGGATCTCGCGGCAGGGAGCACTCGCTCGGCGCGTTCCAGTGCTGGAGACGCTGGGCTCCGCCACCGTCCTGTGCGTCGACAAGACGGGGACGTTGACGCAGAACCAGATGTCCGTGCACTCGCTGTTCACGCATGGCGAGATCTTCGTCGTCGGATCCGAGGCGCAAGGCCCGCTCCCCGAGATCGTCCACGAGATCCTGGAGTACTCGATCCTCGCGAGCCAGCGCGATCCGTTCGACCCGATGGACAAGGTGTTCACCACGCTCGGTCACCGTCGCCTCGGCGGCACCGAGCACCTCCACCCCGAGTGGACCTTGGTCCGTCAGTATCCGCTCTCCCCCAAGCTCCTGGCGCTCTCGCACGTCTGGGTGGCCCCGGATGGGACGGATCACGTGATCGCGGCGAAGGGCGCCTATGAGGCGATCGTCGATCTCTGCCATCTCTCGCCCGATCAGGCGTCGGAGGTCCGCGTCCGCGCTGAGGCCATGGCAGGTGACGGACTGCGAGTCCTCGGTGTGGCCAAGGCGCGGTTCCAATCCAGCGCACTGCCCGAACAGCAGCACGACTTCGCGTTCGAGCTGGTAGGGCTGGTCGGGCTCGCGGATCCGATCCGGCCAGCCGTGCCGGGCGCGATCGCCGAGTGCTACTCCGCGGGCGTCCGCGTCGTGATGATGACCGGCGATCATCCACGCACCGCGAGCAGCATCGCCCGTCAGATCGGGTTGAATGCCGCCGATCAGGTTCTCAGCGGCGCCGATCTCGACCAGTTGAGCGACGATGAGCTCGCTCGACGCGTGCGGGTCGTCAACATCTTCGCCCGCGTCGCCCCCGAGCAGAAGCTACGTCTCGTGAAGGCGCTGCAGTCGCTCGGCGAGGTCGTCGCGATGACGGGTGATGGCGTCAACGATGCGCCGGCGCTCAAGGCGGCCGACATCGGGATCGCGATGGGGGGGCGCGGCACGGACGTCGCGCGCGAAGCTTCGGGCCTGGTGCTGCTCGATGACGACTTCGCCACGATCGCGCGAGCGATCCGGCTCGGTCGGCGGATCTTCGACAACCTCAAGAGCGCGATGGCCTACATCCTGGCCATCCACGTTCCGATTGCAGGGATGACGATCGTGCCCGTCCTGTTTGATCTCCCGCTCGTCCTGATGCCGGTCCACGTGGCCTTCCTTCACCTCATCATCGAGCCCGCTTGCTCGGTGGTGTTCGAGGTCGAGCCCGAGGACCCCGGCGTGATGATGCGGCCGCCGCGTGATCCCAAAGCACCGCTCTATGGGCGCCACTTGATCGGGCTCGGCGTGCTTCAAGGCGCCGTGGTCCTCGCGATCCTGCTCGCGGTGTTCGTGGTGGCCCTCAGACAGGGCAGGGGCGAGGCGGAGGCTCGCTCGCTCGCCTTCGCGACGCTCGTGGTCGCCAATCTCGCGCTGATCTTCGTCAATCGATCGTGGCGCCGCTCGTTCGTGCAGTCCTTGCGGTCACCGAACAAGGCGCTGTGGTGGGTGATCGGTGGCGGGTTGGTTCTTCTGTTCGTGGTGCTCGAGGTGCCCGTGCTGCGCGACCTGTTCCGGTTCTCGACCCTTCATGCCGACGATGTCGCCCTCACGATCGGCGCCGGACTGGTGAGCGTGGCGTGGTTCGAGATCATCAAGTCGGTCGCGCTCCGGCGCCGGCGTGCGCGCCAGGTGGTCCTGATGGGCGCGCCCGGCTGAAGGTCGGATCCGCTCGTCTGAGCGATCACACGCCTTCGACGCGCCGGACCTCGTCCTTGTAGCGCCGGAGGTACAGGCCGATGCGGGCGTCGAGGATCGACGCGAGCTCCTCCGCACCCTCCGCCGTCTTGCCGCCGGCGATCGTGGCGTTCGCCTCGAGAAGGTGGAGCCCGGTGTCGTCCTTCACGCCCTTGGGACGGTACGCTTCGCCGAGGTCGGCGATCCCACGGCGAGCCGCCTCGACGGCGTCGCTCGGCGCGCCACCGTGGAGCGCGATGCGCGTGAGCGAGAGCCACGCGAGGGCGCTGGCGACCGCGCTGTGTGGTGCCGAGCGCTCCACCGTGGGGGCGACCGTGATGAGCACCCGCGCACTCGCGCTCTGCGTGCCGGACACGCGCTTGATCTCGACGCTCCATTCGGTCGTCGAGCGCGCGGCGACGATGGGCGCTGGTTGCAGGTCGGGAGGGCTCGTCATCTTCTTGTTCTCGGGCGCCGGCTCCACCGGCGGATGTCCGCACGCGGCGAGCGCGATCGTCAGGATCAGGAACCTCATCACACCACGTGCTTGAGCGTCCCGCCCTGACCACTGTAGTACGCGAGGTCGAAGGTGGCGCAGGTGACGCGGACCGCTCGCTCGACACGCTGCTGGTAGAGGCCGTCCGGCAGCTCACCGCTATCCCGCCCGAACGCCGCGGACCAGGTGCCCTCGATGGTGTGCTTGAGCTTCTCCTTGCCGGCTTCGTCGAGCCGCTTCAGACTTGTCTCGAACTCCGCGGTCCGTGCGATCATGTACTGCGTCTTGCCCGACTGCAGCAGGTTGATCGGCGAGCTCTCGTCGACGATCGACGAGATGTCCTCTCCGCTGAATGATACGTTCTCCTTGCCGCTCGCGTATGGATGCGTGTGGCCGACCCCGACGAGCTTCTGCCCCTTGCCGACGTCCTCGTAGTCGGGCGAGTACATCTGATCGTTGCCGGGCGTGCCGCTGCGCCATTCGTAGTTGCTCTTGCCGTCGTGGTTGCGCACCAGGTTGCCGCCGTGCTCCTGCACGCCCGGCGTTCCATGCTTCGACGCATCCCACTCGTGCTGCATTCCCTTCTGCGCGGCCTGCGGCAGCATGATCTCGTCGGGCGCCTTGTCGAAATGCACGTTGCCATCGGCGAGCCGATCGAACTCCGCGCTCGGGTTCGCCTTCGTCTCCGCACGCGCCGTGACGCCGGGCTGCGTGTCGTATAGGGGCCCGCCGTACGCTTGCTCCGAGGCGGTCGCGCCCGCGCTCGGGGGAATCACGTAGAGCCCTGGTGCCTGTGCACTCGCAGTCCCGTCGAGCGCGCTCGCCGGTGCAGCTTGCTCGGGGTTGTGGTGCTGTTTGGCTTGCGGCTCTGCCTCTAGCATCTACGCGAGTGTAGCCCAGCGTCGCTCACCGGGGGCGAGGATCGCGCGACCCCGCCGTCGATCCGGCGCGTGTTACCGTGATTCCATGAAGTCATTTGCGTTGACGGCAATGGTGGTGATGGGAGCGTTCGCTGGCTGCGAGGTCTTCGATGTCGGCAGTAGGCGGATGACGGACTGCACGACCAAGGCGAACGGGATGAAGTAGGTGGCGACGCTCGCGCGGTGGCTCTCGATCACGGTGATCGTTGTCGGCTCGGCATGTGGCAAGGGGAGCAGCGGCGGCAGCGGCGGCAGCGGCAGCGCCAGCGGCAGCAGCAGCAGCAGCGGCAGTAGCGAGCCTCTGAAGGCACCTGGTTCTGCAGCGACGACGCCGACGCCCACGCCGGGCCCGTCGAAGTTCTCGTACCCGCCCGCGGGTCCGGGGCCACACGAGGGCTTCGACTTCGTCGCGTTGCACCGGAAGCTCCAGGGCGCCTGGCTCGCCGGCGGCGGCTCGATTCCAGACGTGTGGTCGCTCGACCATGACTCGTTGCTGTCGATCGACGCCGAAGGCACCCGGACGTCGTCGACGCTGCGGCTGCTCGCGCCCTGCTACTACGTCCACGGTCGAGCCGAAGGCGACTTCGGCGTGTACTCGGTGTTCGCGTTCGATGGTGACACCCTCTATCTCGGGCTCGGCAGTGCGGGCGTCGTCCAGGGCGGCAAGACCGTCGCGTGCGTCTCCTCGGGCGTCTACGTGCTCGACGCCAGCGGATGCACGCGGTGGACTCGCAAGGCGTTCGCCAAGCCCGGCGATGAATGGGACAAGGAGCCCGGCGACTGCAAGTACAGCGACGACAAGACGACGTTTCAAGTTGACGACAGCAAGAGCTCGCGGCCGCTCTACGGCATCGAGACGCTCAAGGTCAAAGGCAACGTCCTCCTCACCTATCAGATGGAGAACAACAAGGCGGAGCGGTTCCCGTCGCTCGACGCCGCGATCGCGAAGCACCAGGCCTTGAGCGATGCGATGGTCGCGCTGACCAAGGCTCCCGCCGATCTCCCGTTCAAGAGCTGGGGACTCGCCTCCACTGCGCCGACCTTCGCGAACAACGCGCGCGTGTGGGCGGCGACCGTCACGCGAGAAGGCCGCTGGGATCTCGGCGCGCCGCGGTTCTCCAAGTTCGAGAACGACGTCGTGTGGCTGTCGGGCATGAACGACACCTGGGCGCCGTCAGCGTTCGTTCATGCGCCCGTCGGGCCGGATGCCCTCGTCGCGGGTGACGCCGCGCTGCTCGGGATTGGCGCGTTGATGCCGTACGGGCGGATCGCGAAGCGCGAGGGTGACAAGGCGGTCGTTCAGTTCCACTCGGGGCCCAAGATCGCGGAGCAGACGCTCGAGGCGTCGAGCATCTGGCCGATCCCGAAGGGCGCGTGGACGTTCGGGGCACCCGTGATGCGCAAGACCGGCCAGTCCTGGACCTCGGCACGTGTCGTCCACGAGGTGGACAGCGACGTCTACGTGTACGACGGCAAGGCCGCGGTCGAGAAGGTCGCGAAGGCGGATCTACGGCTCGTCGACCTGACGGCGCGCTTCAAGGTCGGCGCCCAGGTGATGGCGATCATCGGCGGCGGGATGGACGGTTACAGTCTCGCGCCCGTCACCGTCGAGAAGGTGTTCGGCGACGGTGTGTTCTACACGGTCAAGGCCGCGGGGCGGAGCTATGACGTCAATCTCGATCAGGTCATCGCCAAGCTCTGATCGACACGGCTTCGTTCCAGGAGGCGAGGCGTGGCGTGGGTACGCCAGACCGAGGACCGGTGCGGAGTTCATGCCGTGGACGAGAGCAGGTACGTCTGGGTCGCGCGATCCCATTCCCACTCACTCCCCACGGCCTGATCGACGAGCGACGCGACGCCCGGGAACGCCGCGATCAACTCGGCGAGCATCACGCGCCGCCAGTTCTTCGGATCGTCGCCAAATCCAGCCCACGCTTCCTCCGGTCGTCCGCTCAAGAACATCCAGCCGCTGTCGCGTTCGTCGACAGGTGCGTCGCGTCGAGCAGATCGTGGCAACGGGCCTTCGACAAACACGAAGTGGCTGACGACACAAGTCAGTGACCCTTGTGGGCGATCGGCGCTGATGGGAGGCACGGTGACATCATCGCGCACGACAGGGCGCGAGGCGCACATGCCCGTGGCACTGGTTCGTGCCACCGTGCGCGATCAGAGTGCATCCGCTCGCTCCTCCCGGCACCGCCACGTCAGGCCGCTGAGAACACCGTCGCACCGAGGAGAGCGGCAGCGTAGAGCCCGAAGCCATACACCACGTGGGTGACGACGCTCTTGACGGTGTTGAACACCGGCGCGGACGTCCTGGACGACGCGATGCCGGCGCCCAGGGCGGGCTGGAGCACCAACAGCGGTGCGCCGACGGTCACGACTCCGATCAACAGGGCCGGAAACAACGAGGGTGACCGAGCCCAGCTGAGGCCGAACAGCGACACGAGGAGCGCGGCGAAGCTGATGCCGATCGCGTAGTGCGCCGACCATCCGATCAGCCGCTCGCCGCGAACCGGCGCCGCCTTGGCGATGCTCTGGTGAATGAACCGACCTTCGGAGAGGTTGCCGATCCAGCGCCCGAGGAACGCGAAGTTCAGCGAGGGCACGCCGAGCCTTCGCAGTGCCGCGGCCCAGAGGTCCATCGTCATCGTGGCCCCGACGCCGATCCAGACCGTTCGCGCGACCGCTTCAACGCTATTCGTCATGACGGCAACGTGCGCCCCGCCTGAGCACCGATCAAATCGATGTTTCCGAGGGGAGCCCTCGGTTTCGTCGAGGCCTGTGGCTCCCTCGTCAGCGCGCTCGTGCTCGGCCGCCGCGCATGATCGAGGCTGCGACGTCGAGCAGTGGGTCCTGGGAACGCGCGGCCAGGTAGGCGAACAGCACCCTTGTGATCGTCGGCGATTCGAACAGCAGCTCGATCTCGCCACGCGCGGCCGCGTCATGCGCGGTCCCCGCATGTAGCAGGCCAACTCCCAGTCCGCCCGCGATCAAGGTCCGGGTGACGCTCTCTCGATCGACGGTGATGATCCGCTTCGGGCGGATCTGATGCGCCTTGAACATGTTCTCGGCGGTTCGTCCGCAACACGCACTCGACGTTGGATAGATCCACGGCTGGTCCGCCAGCGCACGCCAATCGAGCGGGTCGTGCACGGCGACGAGCTTCGGTGGCGCCACGAGGTAGGTCGTGAAGCGCGAGACTTCGAGCGCCGCGAGGTCCGGATCCGGATCGCCGCCCTCGTTGTAGAAGCCTGCGTCGAGGCTGTCGTTGCGAAGGCCCGCGAGGATGTCCTGCGATGTGCCATGCCTGAGCGTCACCTCCACGTCGGGACACCGCTCTGACAGGCTGGTCAGGAGCCTGCCGATGGCCTCGTTGTTGGTGTTGCTGCCCGCGCCGATCCGCAGGGTGCCCGCGAGGCCGTCCTTGAGGCGGGTCGCCTCGTCGATCAGCTCCTGGTGTGCCCCCAGGGTCTGCTCGGCCTTGGCGAGCAGTCGCTTCCCTTCGGCGGTCAGGCTCATCCCGCGTGGCGTGCGCTCGAACAGCGTCAGCTCGAGGGCGTCCTCGATCGCCTTGATATGCGCGCTCACTGCAGGCTGGCTCAGGTGGAGGAGCTCGGAGGCGCGCGTGATGCTCCCTTCGCGAGCGACGACGACGAAGGTCTTGAGCTGATGGAGGTCCATCGGGACGTGGCCATCATACGTCCACGGCAGTGTCCGGACAGGTGTCCGCGTCCGGGCATGTGTCCGCGCGGCGGAGGCGGAACCCCGCGGAATTGAAGCGACGTGCGTGGCACGCCGGGTGCTCTTGGGCTGGGCCATGCACAAGCTTCGAACCGGCATCTCCGCACTCGTGTTCGGGACGCTCGTCGCCGCCTCGGCGGCACGCGCGCAGCCGGCGCAGCCGGCGCAGCCGACGCCCACCCCTCCCACCGTCGCCACGTATGTGCAGGCGGAGTATCCGCAAGCTGCGCGCGAGGCGGGCCGAGAAGCCGTCGTCGACCTGGAGATCGTGATCGGCGCCGATGGCCTGGTGCGCGATGCGCGCGTGCTGTCGCCCGTCGGTGATGGGTTCGACGAGGCCGCGCTCGCCGCGGTCCAGAAGTTCGTGTTCACCCCGGCGACGAAGGACGGGCAGCCGATCGCGGCGCGGATCCAGTACCGCTACACCTTCAAGTTCGAGGCTCCCGCCGCTCCGCCACCCGTCGTCACCACCGGGCGGATCGAAGGCCGCCTCCTGTCGCGGGCGGAGGGCAGTCCGCTCGCGGGCGTCGAGGTCGTGGTGACCGGCGCCGGTTCGACCGTACATCGGGTGACCACCGACGAGACTGGCGCCTTCGCGATCGACGAACTGCCGGCGGGCCACTACCACGTCGCGATCGCCGCGCTCGACCACGCCGCGTTCGCGCAGGACGAGGACGTGGTCCCGGGCGAGGCGGCCGAGGTCACGTACCGCCTGACCGCGACCGCGGCGCGCGAGGACAGCGGAACCTACGGTGCGGTGGCGACGATCGCCGCGCCGGAGCGCGAGATCACGCGCCGCTCGATCGAGGCCGAGGAGATGACCAAGGTCGCAGGGACGCGCGGCGATCCGCTCCGCGCCGTGGAGCTGCTTCCCGGCGTCGCCCGTCCGGCGATGGGACTCGGGATGATCATCGTTCGCGGTAGCTCCCCGGGAGATAGCCAGGTGTTTCTCGACGGTGCGCCCGTCTACGAGCTGTACCACCTCGGCGGGCTGACGAGCTTCGTCAACGGCTCGCTGCTCAAGCGCGTCGACCTCTACCCCGGGAACTTCTCCACCCACTACGGGCGCAGGATCGGCGGCGTCATCGAGGCCGAGCTTCGCGATCCGCGCACCGACGGCTACCACGCGATCGCTGACATCAACATGATCGACGCGTCGGTGCTGGCCGAGGGGCCGATCGGCGACAAGGCGTCCTTCGCGATCGCCGGGCGCCGCAGCTACATCGATGCCTGGCTCGGCCCGGTGCTGAAGTCGACTGGCGCCGGGGTCGCGGCGACCCCCGTCTACACCGACTGGCAAGCGATCGCGACCTACAAGCCCAACCGCAACGACAAGCTCCGGTTGATCGGATACGGCAGCACCGACGATCTGGACGTCCTGATCGCAGATCCGAGCGGCGCACCGACGAACCGCGATCGGATTGGCGTGGGCAACACGATGAACCGGGTCCGCGCGGACTGGAGCCACACGTGGCCGAGCGTCGATCAGTCCTTGTCGCTCATCGTGGGCAAGCGCACCTATCAGATCGGCCTGGGCGCGGCTCTCGCGATCGATGCCGACGTGCTCGACGTGTTCGGCCGCGCGGACTGGAAGGCCGCGATCGGCAAGCACCTCGAGCTGCGCTGGGGCCTCGACGTGCAGCGCGTCGTCGTGGACATGAACTACAACGCCCCGCTGATCACGCAGACCGAGGGCAATCCTGACAAGTCGCCACCGGATTCGATGCACAACACGCAGTTCGCTGGCAGGGGCACGATGTTCCGCCCAGCCGGGTTCGTCGAAGCCGCGGTGTCGCCCGTGCCGGCGCTCGCGATCGTCGCAGGTGTGCGCGTCGACCGGTTCGGTGAGATCTCGGAGTGGGCTGTCGATCCACGCGCGACGGCGCGCTACACGCTCGGCGCCACGACGTTCAAAGGCGGGGTGGGGCGATTCTCGCAGCCGCCCGCAGAAGGGGAGGCGCTTCGCGGGATCGGCAATCCCGACCTCCGTGCCGAGCACGCCATGCACTACGGGCTGGGCGTCGATCAGAAGCTGAGCGAGCGCGTGTCGCTGGGCGTCGAGGGCTACTACAAGCACCTCGAGGACATGATCGTCGCGGGCCCGTCGGGCATGCGCGACAACTCGGGCAGCGGGCGGATCTACGGCGTCGAGGTCGCAGGTCGGTGGCAGCCCGGCGGACGGTTCTCCGGGTTTCTGTCGTACTCGGTCTCGCGCAGCGAGCGGAACGACGCCGGCATGTGGCGGCTGTTCGACTACGACCAGACCCACATCCTCACGCTGTCTGGTTCGGAGAAGCTAGGGCACGGCTGGGAGCTCGGCGCCACGTTCCGCCTCGTCTCCGGCAACCCGGAGACGCCGGTGGTCGGCAGCATCTTCGACGCGGACGCCGACAAGTATCGGCCGCTCTACGGCGCGGTCAACAGCGCGAGAAGCTCCGTGTTTCACCGCCTCGACGTCCGCGTCGAGAAGCAGTTCCGGATCTCTGGCTATCGCTGCGCCGGCTACCTCGATCTCCAGAACGCCTACAACCGGCAGAACCGCGAGGGTACTGCCTACAACTTCGATTACACGCAGCGCAGCGACACCCCCGGCCTCCCGATCATCCCGAGCCTCGGGATCAAGGGCGAGCTCTAGACCCTCATCCACGGAGAACCCCATGAACCGCCTCCTCGCGATCCTGCTGTTCGGCCTCATCGGCTGCACGTCCCTCGACCCGGCTACCCTGATCTCTCGCGACCGCGTGCTCGGTGCGAAGGTCACGGTCGACGTGGATCCACAGCGCGCCTGGCCGAGCCCCGGGGAGCACGCGACCGTCACCTGGCTCACGGCCTCGCCCGGACCCGCGCCGACGTTCTCGTGGATCCTCGCGGCGTGCCCGGCGGCGACCAGCTCCGGCCTCCCGATCTGCGCGGGATCGGTGTTCTCCGTCTCGCAGGAGACGGGCCCGGTCCCCGCGCTGCAGCTCGCGATTCCTGCTGACCTCGCCGCGGAATCCGTCGCCGTGCTCGGCGCGATCTGTGCGAGCGGCACGCCCGTGATCGACGAGCAGACCCACACCGCCACCTGCGATGACGGATCGCAGGCGGACGCCGTGTCGCAGCACATCTTCATCGCGAGCGACGCAGCGACGAACCACAACCCGAACCTCGCCGATGCGCCGTTCATGATCGCGGGCACGACCTGGGATGCCGACGGCGAGCCGGGGTGCGGAGAGGTTTCTCAGGTGATCGCGGCCGGGTCCGGCAAGACGCTGGTCGGGGTCACGTTCGCGGGCTCCGATCGCGAGACCTTCGCGGTCCCCGGCGAGCCCACGCCGTCACGCGAGGAGCTCCAGCTCTCGGAGTTTGCGACCGCAGGCGAGATCAAGCAGGAGCACACGTTCGTCGAGGCCGACGACGCACGCGAGGTCTCGCCCGTGGCCTTCGAATGGACACCGCCGCCTGCTTCGGAGGTCCCGGCGGCCGGGTTGCGGGTGACGTTCAACTTCGTCGTCCGCGACCGGCGTGGCGGGGTCGACGCAACGAGCCGAGAGCTCTGCGTCAGGTGACCATCGTCCGGGTCCGAAGTAGTATCGCGGCGTTGACGTCGATGACCTTCGCCGGGGTAGCAACGCGATGAGCGGTGCGCTGTGGTTCCTCGCCGGGCTCGGCCTCGGGATCCTGGCGTTCGCGGTTCATCGCGTTCTCGCTGCGCGCGGGGTCCGCGACGCGGTCGCCGGGATCCGGGCCCTCGCAGCCGGCGAGGATCCGCCGGCCCCGCGCGGCGCCGAGCACGGTGCGGTGTTCCGCGCCGCGCGCGAGATCGCGGACGCGCGCCGGAAGGACCTCGTGGCTTCGGCCGAACGGGAAGCGCTGGTCCGGGCTGCACTCGACGGCACGCCTTCGGCGATCGTCGTGTTCTCCGAGGCTGGTCGGATCTCGCTCGCGAATGCCGCGGCGCGGGAGTTGTTCTTCGAGGACAAGGACCCACAGGGCGAGGACTTCGTCGCCATGCTCGGCAACGCTCCGAACGCGTTGCGTCGAGCCCTCACCGGAGACGGCGACGAGCTGTTCTCGGTGGACGACGCTGCCGGCGAACGGCAGACCTACATCCTCGGCAAGCGCCGATTCTCGATCGCGGGCGAATCGATGGTGCTCGTGCTCGTGAAGAATCTATCGCGCGAGCTGCATCGCCAGGAGACCGACGCCTGGAAGCACATGATCCGGATGTTCTGCCACGAGCTGAACAACTCGCTCGCGCCGGTCTCGAGCCTGATCCACTCGGCGCGGATGGTGGTCGAGGGCGCACCGGTGGCTCCGAAGCTCGCGCGGATCTTCACGACGATCGCCGAGCGCACCGAGCACCTGCGGCGCTTTCTCGAGAGCTATGCCCAGTTCGCGCGGCTACCGTTGCCGCGGAAGGAAGAGGTGGTGTGGCGGCCGTTCGTCGACAAGCTGCTGGCCCTGTGGCCCTCGGTCCAGCTCGTCGACGAGCTCCCCGACGTGGTGGGCTGGTTCGATCCAGGGCAGATCGAGCAGGTCGTGATCAACCTGATGAAGAATGCGTCTGAGAGTGGCGGTCCTCCAGACACCGTCACGCTGGGGATCCATTCGCTGGGCCCGCGGGGCGTCTGCATCACGGTCGCTGACCGCGGGCCTGGCATGAGCCCGGAGGTGATGGAGCGCGCCCTGGTGCCGTTCTATTCGACCAAGGAGCATGGCTCTGGTCTCGGCCTGACGCTGTGCCGCGAGATCGTCGAAGCGCACGGTGGGGCGATGCGACTCGAGAACCTCGACGGTGGTGGCCTCGCGGTCCGGGTTCGCCTCGTGCACCGCAGCGCACCGCCCGATGCACCCGATCGCCGGCTGACGCTCACGCGCAGCTGACCGGACAGCTGTCCGGTTGTCCGCGGACACACCCGCGCGATCAGCGTGATTTCGCGACGTTGTGGCGGCACGGGCGCTGCACGAGGTGTCGGACGTAATCGAAACGTCCGAACCCCGAAAGGTCTCCCCGTCATGAACCTCCAAGCTCGACTCACAGATTTCGCCATGAATGGCTCCGCATGGGTGATGTGGCTGCTCGTCGCCCTCTCGATCCTCGGCTTCGCGATCGCGATGGAGCGTGCCTACACGCTGGTTCGCAGCCGCGATCAGGTCAGCGCACTGGGCGCCGACGTGAAGCGCCTGCTCCAGCGCGGTGATCTCGTGGCTGCGCAAGCACGGCTCGCGCGCTCGCCGTCGTTCGAGGCGCGCATCGTCGGCGCCGGGTTGTCACAGGCAGCAGCCGGCCCGAAGGCGATGGAGGACACCATGGTCAGCGCGGCGCAGCTCGCGAAGCTGCAGATGGAGAAGCGGCTCGCGTTTCTCGGCACGCTCGGAGCCAACGCGCCGTTCATCGGACTGCTCGGAACGGTGATCGGTATCATCCGTTCGTTTCACCTGCTCGAGAAGTCGGCCGGTACCATGAGCTCGGGCTTGATGGCCGAGGTTGGTGAGGCCCTGGTCGCCACCGCGATCGGCATCCTCGTCGCATTGCCTGCCGTCGCGTTCTTCAACGCGTTCCAGCGCGTCATCAGGACTCGCCTGGTGCGCGCCGATGCCCTCGGCCGCGAGCTCTTCGCCCAGCTCCCCACCGCGTAGTCGTCTGAACCAAGGAATGTGTCATGGCCGCCCAGAACATCACCGACGACGACATGATCACCGGGATCAACGTGACTCCGCTGGTCGATATCACGCTCGTGCTCCTCGTGATCATGATGGTCACGGCGAGCTACATCGCCTCGAAGACGATCCCGATGGAGCTCCCCAAGAGCACGACCGGGGAGTCCACGCCCACCGTCCTCGCGGTCTCGGTCACCCAGGCCGGCGAGCTCTATCTCGACGCCGTGCCGGTCGACGAGGCGGGGCTCCGGAGCAAGATCGCGCTCGCTCGCGCTGATCACCACGAGCCGCAGGCGATCATCGCCGCCGACGGACGCACTCCTCACGCCAAGGTCGTCCATGTGATCGACGTGCTGCGGCAGGAGAACATCACCAAGTTCGCGATCAACGTTGACCCCGAAACCGAGCGGCGCTGACATGTGGAGCGAACGCGCATCCCCGACGTTCCTGATCGTGGTCGTCGCGAGCATCGTCGCGCACGTCGCGTTGCTCTCGCTCCTGCCGGCCAGCGCACCCACCGTCGAGCCTCATGTCTCCACCATCGTCCAGATCGAAGCGATGACGCCACCCGCGCCCCCTCCACCCGCGCCGAAGCTCGAGACGGTCGTGCCGATCGACGACGCAGCTCCACCACCCCCGAGCCCGGCCGCGCGTCCCCTCGCAGCTCGCCGACCGGTGGCACCTCCGCGTCAGGTGGCGACGGCCGAACCGACGGTCGAGCCGCCGACGGGGCCGGACGCCCCGGTGGAGTTCTCCGGCGTGACGCTGTCGAACGAGGGCGCGAGCTGGTCATCGCCGACCGGCAATGGCGCGCCGATGACGGGGCCGATCGCCGCCGCCGAGCCGGTCGCGCGCACGGGGCCGGTTCGTCGCGGTCCCAGTGGAACGTCGACGGAGCGGGTCGTTGCCGTGGGAGACCTGTCCCGGCCGCCGAAGGCACCCGATCTCGACCGTGCGCTCGCGACGAACTATCCGAGTGACGCTCGTCGTGCAGGAACCACCGGCAAGGCGATCGTCCAGGCGAGGATCCTCGCCGATGGTACGGTCGGGACGATCCGCGTCGTCTCGGAGAGCGCGGCTGGGTTCGGTGCGGCCTGCAAGCGGACGCTGACGGGATCGCGGTGGCAGGCTCCTCTCGATGCGCGCAGTGAACCGGTGATCACCGACGTCAGCTACACGTGCACCTTCGCGGTCGCGAGATGACCTGCGAAGCAGGTATGCTGCAAAGCCAGATGAAGGTGCTCATCGTGGACGACCAGCGTGCGATCCGCACGGCGCTCGAGGTCCTGTTCGAGCAGTACGGGATCCCCACGCTCGTCGCCAGCGGCCCGGCAGAGGTCCTCGACCTGATCGCCCGGGAAGACGTCGGCGTCGTGATCCAGGACATGAACTTCAGCGCGAATCAGACCTCGGGCGCGGAGGGTGTCGAGCTGTTTCGCGCGATGCGCAAGCTCGATGGCGACCTGCCGGTGCTCCTGATGACGGCGTGGGCATCGATCGAGATGGTCGTCGCGCTGGTCAAGGACGGCGCGGCCGACTACATCGCGAAGCCCTGGGATGACGCCAAGCTCGTCGCAGACGTCAAGAAGCTCCTGCACGTGCGGGCGCTCGCGGAGGAGAACACCCGCCATCGCGCCCGTGGCCGTCGCGCGCGGCAGAGCCTCGCCGCGAAGGCGGACCTCTGCGGCCTCGCGTACTCCAGCGAGGCGATGCACGACGTGGTGTCGCTCGCCGTCAATGTCGCACCGTCGGATGCCCCGATCCTGATCACCGGCCCCAACGGTGCGGGCAAAGAGAAGCTCGCCGAGATCGTGCAAGCGAACTCGCGCCGCCGCGACAAGCCGTTCATCAAGGTCAACGCAGGCGCGCTGCCCGACGAGCTTCTGGAGGCCGAGCTGTTCGGTGCCGATGCGGGGGCGTTCACGGGCGCCACCAAGCAGCGGATCGGTCGGTTCGAGGCCGCGAACGGCGGGACGCTGTTCCTCGACGAGATCGGGACGCTGTCGATGGTCGGGCAGCAGAAGCTGCTCCGCGTGCTCCAGACCGGCGAGTTCGAACGCCTCGGGTCCAGTGCGACGCGGAGAGTCGACGTCCGGATCATCAGCGCCACCAATGTGGACCTCGCCCGCGCGATCGCCTCGGGGACGTTTCGCGAGGACCTCTACTTTCGGCTGAACGTCATCGAGCTCAAGGCGCCGCCTCTGGCCGAGCGCATCGAGGAGATCGTTCCTCTCGCCGAGCGATTCCTGGCCGGGTTCGCGACAGATGCGTCCACGCCGGCCGTGCTGTCGCGGGCCGCGCACGATGCGCTGATCGCGCACGACTGGCCGGGGAACGTGCGGGAGCTTCAGAACCGCATCCAGCGCGCGACGCTGGTCTGCCGCGAAGGAACGGTCGAGCCCGAAGATCTCGGGCTCGGAACTCAACCGCGAGGTGCACCCCGGGCAGCCGAGCCTGGCGACGTGCCTCCGAGAGAGCTCGATCCCGAACGCGCCGTCGTCGAAGAAGCCCTGGTTCGCGCTGGTGGGATCGTCTCGAAGGCCGCCGCGGACCTCGGGATGAGTCGACAGGCGCTGTACCGGCGGATGGAGCGCCTCGAGATCACTCTCGAACGGCGTCCCCGCTCCTAGTGGCCGACGTGCCGAGTCAGCGAGCGTCGTGGACCGACGACAACACCGAGGAGGCCCGCGCCTTCCTGCAGGGCAGGGTCGCGCTGTTCTGGAAGGTGATCTTCTTCTTCATGCTGTTCGCCACCATCATCGGTGGGGTTGGCCCGCTCATGCACCCCGGGCTCGATCTGGTGTTCGATGTTGCCCTCGTCGCCGAGGCTGGCGTGTTGTGGTGGGTGTGTCGGCGGGGGACTCGTTCGATTCGATTCTCCCGGATCGTGGAGGCCGGCGGCCTGATGTTCTACTTCACGAGCTCCGCGATGCTGGGGCGCGTGGTCCTGGCCGGGTTCACCCACGATCACGCGATCACGACTGCCGAGGGCGGATTGATGGCCGACGCCTACCTGTCCGCCATGGGCCTGATCGGGTGTGCGCTTCAGGTCGTGATCCGGGCGGCGCTGATCCCGTCCTCGCCTCGTCGCACCATCCTCTACGGCCTGTTCGCGTCACCGGTCATCCTGGCCTCGATCTTCGTGGTGCCGACCTCGAACGGCGGCTTCGCGATCCGCGCAGCCGGCTCGAACGCATATTCGTGGTTGCCCGGGGCGATCATCATGATGTGGGTGTTCATCACCTTCACGAGCGCCGCCATCTCGAAGGTCATCTTCGGACTTCGCGCCGAGGTCCGCGAGGCTCGGCGGCTCGGTCAGTACGTGCTCGAACAGAAGATCGGGGAGGGTGGGATGGGCGAAGTCTACCGCGCTCGCCACGGCATGATGCGGAGGCCATCGGCGCTCAAGCTGCTACGTGCCCCGCACGCGCGCGAGGGGAGCCTGGTTCGCTTCGAGCGAGAGGTGCAGCTGACCGCGCGGCTGACGCATCCCAACACGATCACGATCTTCGACTACGGGCGAACCGACGACGGCGTCTTCTACTATGCGATGGAGCTGCTCGACGGTGCGAACCTCCAGCGTGTCGTCGCGGTCGGCGGTCCGCAGGCGCCGGGCAGGGTCGTACGGATCCTCTCGATGGCCTGCGGCGCGCTGACCGAGGCGCATGGCATCGGTCTGATCCATCGCGACATCAAGCCCGCGAACATCATGCTGTGCACACAAGGTGGCGAGCGCGATGTCGTGAAGTTGCTCGACTTCGGTCTGGTCAAGGAGGTGGCCGTCGACGGTGACGTCAAGCTGACCGGGACCAACACGCTGACCGGGAGTCCGCAGTACATGGCGCCGGAGTCGATCAGCTCGCCGGACTCGGCCGATGTTCGCTCGGACCTCTACGCGCTCGGAGCGGTGGCGTACTACCTGCTCGCGGGCAGCGAGCTGTTCGCGGGGAAGTCGATCATCGAGGTCTGCAGTCAGCACCTGCATCAGGTGCCGGAGCCGCTGGCCGCACGAGGGGTGACGATTCCGGCGGAGCTCGAGGCGGTGGTGCTCGCGTGCCTCGAGAAGGACCCGGCCCGCCGCCCGCAGACAGCTGCCGAGCTTCGGCGACGCCTCGAGGCGTGTGGCGTCGAGCCGTGGGACAGCGAGTGCGCGCAGGCCTGGTGGCGGCAGTATCAGCCCGCGCTCGACGTTGACGCAGCGCGGACTGCGAGCGAGCCGAGGACGATCATGGTCGACGGCGCGCTGCGGTCTCCGCGATGACGCACGCTTCGCCCGGAACATGCCGGGTGTCCGGACACCTGTCCGGACGCCTGTAGCGACGTGCACCAGGAATACGCCCAGCCGCGAAGACCTCGTGATTCTGAAGGAGCTGGTGGAAGCGGGGAAGGCGAGACCTGTGATCGAGCGTCGATATGAGCTGGGCGAAGTCGCCGAGGCGCTGGCGCACGTTGGTGCGGGACACGCGCAGGGGCAGACCGTCATTCGAATCGGAAGCTAGCTTTGCCACAGCCCCTGTTCGATCCCGC
>JAYVRN010000329.1:0-21753 GCA_043776275.1 Myxococcales bacterium
CTCGCGGGCGCGGTGATCATCGTCTCGCCGTTCGCGTTGATGCTCACGGTGATCGCGTCGTCGGGCATGACGTCCTCGCCGTGGTCGTTCCAGAACTACCGGTACATCGCACCCGCGTTCCCGCTGCTCGCGATCACCTGCGCCGCGGCATTCGTGTTGCCGATCGCGAGCGCGCGGCGCGCGGTCCTCGCCGGCCACCTCGCGGCGATCGCCGTTGTCGCGGCGCTGTTCGCGCGGTCGGCGTTCCCTGGCTTGCGCGCCGACATGCGGCTGTTCGCCCAGGGTGCGATGGACAGCAACACGCAGGTGGTGGCGATCGGCGAGTACCTCCACAAGAAGCTCCCCGACGCGAGCGTGATGTTCCACGACGCCGGCGCGATCGCGTACTTCGGTGATGGTCGCGTCTACGACATGCTGGGCCTCGTCACGAACTACCAGGCCGGGATCGCGAACAACGGCCCGGGTGCACGGTTCGAGTTCCTCGAGAGCCTGCCGGCGGAGCAGCGGCCCACGCACTTCGCGTACTACCCGTCCTGGCTCGGCACCAACGAGTTCTACGGTGAGGTGCTGTTCAACACGCCGCTGCGTCCCGGCTTCGAGCCGCGGCGCGTGGTCGGTGACGGCAACATGCAGGTGATCGTCGCCGACTTCGATCATGTGGGCACCGGTGAGCGACCGCTCGTGGCGCACCCAAAGTGGGCGGTGGTCGATCGCGTCGACATCGCGGATCTCGCGAGCGAGCGCGCGCACGGGTGGCGAGGCGCGCAGGGGCGGCGCAAGCTCGGCGATCCCACGGCCAAGTGGTCACTCGTGGCGCGCGAGGTGGGGCCGCGTGGCCTGATGATCGATGGTGGCCGGACGATCCGCGGCGGGACCGAGCGGTTCACGGTCACGCTCGATCCCGCCAAGCCCACGCGGCTGGTGCTGCGCTGCGGCGGACCGGCCGGGGTGCCGTTCCAGGAGACGATCAGCGCGCCGGTGGCCCTCGAGATCCTCGACGACGACGATCGCGTGATCGCCACGCAGACGCTGCCTGCGCCCGACGGCAGGTTCGAGGAGATCGCGTTCGAGCTCCCGGCGGGTACGTCAGGCACGCTGCACACGCGGGCCGGCTCGCCGTATCGCGCGTTCCACTGGTTCGCGCTGCAGCCCGAGTGAGGGCCTAGCGGCGAGCGCCCATGCCCTAGGTTCGGCTGCGCGTGTTCGTCCTTTGCCGCTAGGCGTGTCCCTGACTGGCCGTGATCGTGATCGGTCTGGTGATCGGTCTGGTGATCGGTCCCGTGATCGTGGCCGTGCACGTGAACGGGAACGCCACCGTGATCGTGATCGCCTGCCCGTTGACGATCAGGGGCGGGCGGTGAAGGGTGGGTACGGTGCGGACCGGGTGCATGGGTGACGTTTCTGACCGGGCACATAGGTGGCACTCCTGACCCGCTGGGCAGTGGGGCACCCACCCCGAAAGCGATGCACCCTGTCGGCCGGGTGCAAGCCCGGTGCACCCTCGTCAACGGGTCGGATCACGATCACGGTAGCGTTCTCGTTCACGTGCACGGCCACGATCACGGGGGCGATCACGATCACGGCGGCGCGAGCATCGCAACCGAGCGAATTCACTGACTCGCTTCACGGACCGTCGCAGCTAACGCACCTCGCGGCGCACGATCGCGGCGCCCTCGGCGAGCGCGCGGAGCTTCTCGATCGCCACGGTGCGCGGCAGCTGCTTGAGGCCGCAGTCGGTGGTCAGCGTGACGCGCTCGGGCTCGATGTGGGCGAGCACCTTGCGCACGCGCGCCGCGACCTGCTCGGGGTGCTCGATCTCGAGCGTGCGGACATCGATCACGCCGACGTGCGCCTTCTTGTCCGCGGGGATCTTGCGGAGCAGGTCGGCGTCCTCCATCTCGCGGCAGGCGAAGTCGAGGACGTACGCATCGACCTTGACGTTGTGATAGTGCGGCATGATCTCGCGGTAGCCGCCGGCCGTCATGCCCTCGAGCTTGTTGCCCCAGGCGTTGCCCATGCAGAAGTGCCACGAGCGATCCACGCCGGTGGGGATCTCGGACATCGTGCGATCGACGATGTCGGTGACCCAGTCATAATCCTTCTCTCCCGAGAGGTGCGGCATCCAGGCGCCGAGGTCCTCGAGCTGGATGTGCTTGCAGCCCGCGCCGACGACCTCGCCGATCTCGGCGCGGAACACGTCGGCGAGTGCGCGCGCCAGCTCGTAGCGGTTCTTCACGGGCCCGCTCTGGAAGTGTGCGAGCGTGGACAGCTGTACCGGGCCCGCGCCGATGCACGCCTTGATCGGCCGCTGCGTGTGGCGCTGCGCCCACCGATACAGCAGCTCCATGCGGACCGGGCCGCGCTTGATCTCGCCGGTCACCGCCACGCCGCCGGCCTCGTCGAGGGCCCAGACGTCGCGGCCCTTGGCCTTCGCGCGCGCAGGGTGCGGCAGCTTCTCGTTGCCGAACCCCTGCGTGCGCTCGAGCCAGTACCAGAGGAACGAGCCGATGCCCATGTGGTAGTCGTCGAACCACATCTGGCCGTCGGTCAGGATGTCGAGGCCAGCATCCTCCTGATCCTTGATCACGACGCGCGTCGCATCGTGGAACGCCTCGGCGTGCCCCGCGAGCTTGAACGCCTCGAGGACGTCCTTGCCGGCGAGCTGATGCGTGAACCAGGCCGGGCGTGGATACGAGCCGACCATCGTCGTCGGGAGCAGGGTGGTCATGGCCCCGCAATACTACGCCTGGCCCTCCGGGCGCCGTTACACCTCGTTGACAGTGTTACGGGCAGGTCGCGGTGGTCCCGCTGCGGCTCGCCACGCCACCGAGGCCGCACGACACCACGCAGTCCGCGCCGACGCAGTCCGTGACGGTGCAGCCAGTGGCGGGGCAGGTCACGTGGCACTCGGCGCTGCCGCCGCAGTCGACGTTGCAGCCGGCCGCCGATCCGCACTCGACATGGCACTCGGCGTTGTTCGAGCAGGTGACATCGACGGGCCCGGTCGAGCCCTGGATGTGGCACGAGGCGGCGCCGTTCGCGCAGTCGTGATCGCAGCTGTCTGCGGTGGTGCACACGCAGTGGTCGCCCTGACAGTCGGCGCCTCCATCGGTGGCACACGCGGTGAATCCAAGCGCGACGCTACAGGTGACCAGCAGGCTAACCAGGATCTTCATAGACAGCTCCCTCTCGGCGGACGGCCGAATTGTTCCTCCCGTGATACGCGCTGGCCGGCCCAAGGCCGACATCACCCCGACATCACGGGCGACATCACGAGCAAGCGCGGGGAGAGACAGCAGGGAGACAGCGCCGGATCAGGTCAGCAGGAGACCCGGCACTCGCGGAACGGAGTGTCGGAGGCGCAGCAGTTGGGCTCGGTGGTCGGGCAGTCGTCGTCGTCGACGCACACGGTGGTCTCGCAGTCCACGCCGCAGGCCGTGGTGCTGCCCGCGCAGCAGGCGTCGCCGGCCTGGCAGTCCTCGACGCCATCGCACAGGGCCCCGATCCCGTTGCAGTCCTTGCCGGCGGCGATGCAGTGGGGGACGTTGACGCCATCGGCGCAGCACATCTGGAGGTTCGCGCAGGTCTCCACGCCGCAGTCGACCTCTCCCGAGGCGCCCCCGCGGCGGCAGCGTCCTGCGAGGCAGCTCTGCCCCGTGGGACAGCCATGACTGGCGTCACACTTGAACGCGGTGTTCGTGGTGTCGGGCGAGCACCCCGCGATCCCGATCACCAGCGACAGCAGCACACCACGCACGGTGGAGACGCTAGCACGATGACTCCACGACGGACTACCATCGGGCCGTGGAGCCTCCGCGCCTGCGCTGCGTGCTCGTGCTGCCCGACGGGCCGTCGCGTCGCGTGGGGCCCAACGGTGTGATCATCGGCCGGCAGAAGGATTGCGACATCGTCACGCTCGAGCCGAGCGTCAGCCGCCGCCATGCCCTGGTGCGGATCACCGCGGAGGGCGTCGAGGTGGTCCCGCTCGGGCGTGCGCCGATCGAGATCAATGGCAAGCCGAGCGACAAGCCGCACGGCCTGGTCGATGGCGACACGCTCGGGATCCCTGGGCTCACGCTGACCGTGAAGGTCGAGGCGGCGCGGCCCGATCCGGAGGCCCCCGGTGGCTTCGTGCTGCAGCGCGAGCGCGGCGGGAGCTTCGGGGTGGCGCACACGCCGTTCATGATCGGCGGCGGCGAGGCCGATGACCTGATCATCAAGAAGTGGCCCGAGGCGCTCCTCGCGTTGCACGTGGCGCAGGGCGAGCTGTTCGTCGAGCTGCGCACGGGCAAGGCCGAGCACGGTGGCGAGGCGCTCGAGCCCGGCGTCCTCGAGCCCGTGGCGATCGGGGACACGCTGGCGTGCCGAGGCGAGACGTTCACGATCGCGTACGCCGGCGCCGCCGCGACCACCGCGGTGGCGATCCGCAACGAGCTGCCGCTGGGCGTGGAGATCGAGATGCTGCCGCGCGGCGGGCGCGTGATCTTCACGCTCGCGATCGGCGAGCGCGCGGTCTACCTCGCGGATCGCCGGTTCGATCTGATGATGGCCCTCTTGCGCCCACCCGAGGGCCACCAGGCCGGGGAGTTCATCTCCGACGACACGGTGCGCGCCGTGGTGTGGCCGCGGAACCCGTCGGTGAGCCGGCCCGAGATCAACATGCTGATCTCGCGCTGCCGCCGGGACCTGCTGGACGCCGGGCTGCCCGGTCCCCGCCTGATCGAGCGCGCGCCCGGCGGTGGTGGCACCCGGCTGGCCCTGGCGCCGAACGCCACCGTCGTCGTGAAGAGCTAAGTGGTATCGTCAGGGCTCGTGGGGACGCTGGCCGTGGAGCACGTCGGACGATACGAGCTCCTGATCGAGCTCGCGAAGGGCGGCATGGCCGAGCTGTACCTCGGTCGCCTCCACGGCGTGGGCGGGTTCACGCGGTTGGTCGCGATCAAGCGGATCCTGCCGCACCTCGCGGAGGACAAGGTGTTCGTCGACATGTTCCTCAACGAGGGACGGATCGCGGCGCACCTCTCGCACCCGAACATCTGCCAGGTCCACGAGCTCGGGGAATCCGAGGGCGAGCTGTTCCTCGCGATGGAGTACCTCGATGGCGTGTCGTGGGATGCGCTGATCAAGCTGATGCCGCGCACGCCCGAGACGCTGCGGCTGGTGGCCGGCGTGTTCGCACAGGCCTGCGAAGGTCTGCACTACGCGCACGAGCTCAAGGACGTCGATGGCACGCCGACGCCGGTGATCCATCGCGATGTCTCGCCGCAGAACCTGTTCGTCACCGTCGATGGCGTGGCGAAGATCCTCGATTTCGGTGTGTCGAAGATGCAGAAGGACGGGCCGCGCACGCGGACCGGGGTGCTCAAGGGCAAGCTGCCGTACATGTCGCCCGAGCAGATCCAGGGCGAGCCGCTCGATGCGCGGAGCGATGTGTTCGCGCTCGGCGTGTGCGTGTGGGAGGCGCTGACCGGGAACTCGCTGTTCGATCGCGATACCGATTTCCTGATCTGGAAGGCGATCACCGAGGCGCCGATCCCACCGCTCGTCCCGTACGGGTTCCCCTCGGGCATCGATGCCGTGATCGGCTGCGCGCTCGATCGCGATCGGACTCACCGGTTCGTCTCGGCGCGCGCCCTCGGCGAGGCGCTGCGCAACGCCGCCGAGGCCGTCGGTGGTGCGTACTCCCAGGCCGAGATCGCCGAGATCTTGAAGGCGCGCTGTGCCACGCAGCTCGCGGAGCGCGCGCGGAGCGTCGCGAGCGTGGTGACCAATCGTCGCTCGCAGCCCAAGCTCGAGCCGAGCGCGGCGGACACGATCGAGGACACCGCGGGCTCGACGGTCAGCCTCCGTCCGGACTCCGTCAAGATCTCTCGCCCGGCGCCGGCGGCTCGCTCCCGCCGCCCGCTGCTGGTCGGGGTTGGCGTGGTCGGCGTGGTCGGCGCGATCGTCGCGGTCGTCCTGGTGACCCGCGGTGGTGGCGACGCGCGCACCACGACACCGACGATCACGGACCACGCACCGACGACGCCGGTGCCTGGGCCGCAGCCGTCCGACGTCCTGACGCTCAGCGCCGAGGCGAGCACGCCGACGGTGTGCCCGAAGGGGAAGACCTGCCAGATCACCTGTCAGGCCGGCTCGTGCGCGATCGCGTGTGAGGGCAACTGCAAGGCGATCTGCGTCGGCGGGCACTGCGCCCAGCGCTGCGCGGTGGGGGCGACCTGCACGTTCGATTGCCTCGGTGGCACCTGCGCCAACGATTGCCCGGCCGGGGCCGCGTGCACCACGTCGTGTACCGGCGGCGGTTGCACGGCGGCGGGCGCCGCGACGACCGGCGCCGAGCCGCTCACCGGCGATCGCCTCCGCACGGCGCTGGCGAATGATCCGATCGCCTCGGAGTGGAAGGGCAGCGCACCGCCGGTCGCGCCTCCGAAGAAGCCGGCCGGGGCCAAGCGGCCAGCGTCGCCCGCATCGCCAGTGGCGCCCCACACGGATGGCGACGGGATGATCGATCCGTACCCCAAGCGTGCGCCGACGGCGGCTCCCGCCGAGCCTGGTTCGTACAGCATCGACTCGACCCCGTACGCGACGATCTATCTCGACGGCACGAAGCTCGGCGATACGCCGTTGTTCAACCTCAAGGTCCCCGCCGGCAAGCACACCATCCGCGCCGTGCTCCAGGATGGCCGGGCGCGGACGCTCTCGGTGACCATCGAGGCCGGGCAGGCCACCAACGCGGGCAAGCTCGCATGGTGATCCGCGCGCTCGCGGTGGTCGCCGCGCTCGCGTGTACCGCGCGCGCGGACAGCGGCAAGCTCGAGCAGGCGCGGCAGGCGCTCGAGGCCGTGCGCTACGACGACGCGCAGCGCCTCCTGGTGGCGGCGATCGCGGAGGGCACGAACACGCCGGCGACGCTGCGCGAGCTCTACAAGCTGTCGGCGAGCACCGCCGTGGTGCTCGGGCAGGCGGACGCAGGCGAGCAGTACTACCGGCGCTGGCTCGCACTCGATCCCACCGCGGCCCTCGGTGCCGACGTGTCCCCGAAGCTGCGTGCGCCGTTCGATGCGGCGAAGGCGTACATCGCGGCTCATGGCCGGTTCGAGGTGACGGCGTCGCGGATCTCGGTCCACGAGCTCGAGCTCTCGGTGCTCTCCGATCCGCTGGCGATGGCGCGCGGCGTGAAGCTCGATCGTGGTGCGACGGTCCCGTTCTCCGCCGATCGTCGTGCGCGGCTGACCTCCGAGGCCACGAGCGCGATCCACGCGATCGTCGTCGACGAGTACGGCAACGCGCTGACCGAGCTCGACGTGGCCGCGCCCGTGATCACCGTGGTCCCGCCACCCCCCGATCCACAGCCACCCACCGCTGTGCGTCCGCCTCCCGATCCGGGCCGGCCGGCGCACCTCCACACCGCCGCGCTCTACAGCTGGGGCATCCCGTGCCTGATGTTCCTCGGCACCGGGACCGCGTTCACGTTCGCGGCGATCTACGAGCACGCCCAGGTCGGCAACATCCTCGACGACAGCAAGAACTACACGTACACGGAGCTCAACGACCGCCGTCACCTCCGCAACACGTTCACGGCACTCGGCGCGACGTTCGTCGGCGTCGGGGCGTTGCTGCTGATCCCGACAGGCATCTACCTGTCCAAGCGCACGCATGGCCGGGCCGCAGAGCGCACCGTGACGCCGTTCGTCGGCGCTGGCGCCGCGGGGCTCACGCTCTCTGGCGGCTTCTGATCAGTACAGCCGGTGGAGGTGCGTGCCGCGGTAATAGTGGCCGAGGATCTTGTCGTGGCTCTTGCCCGCATCGGCCATCCCGATCGCGCCGAGCTGGCACATGCCCACGCCGTGGCCGAAGCCCGCGCCGCGGAACACGAACTCGTCACCGTCGCGCTTGACCTCGAACAGCGACGACTTGAGGCCGCCGAGCAGCCGGCGGATGTGGAGGTCACCGGTGACCTCGACGCTCGCCTTGTCGCCCTTGATCACGAGCACGCCGATCCGGCCCGAGACACCGCGCTGCTTCGCGCTGATCGTCTTGATCCGCCCGATCTCCGGGTACTCCACCGAGACGCGCGCGGTCAGATCGTCGGCCCGGAACTTCTCGGTCCAGCGGAACCGGCCCTTTCCGATCTTGCCGTGGTTGCACCACGCATCCTTGCCACCGTCGAGGAACGCATCGAGGTTGTCCTCGGTGACGCGGGACATGCCGGCCTTCGGATCATCCGTGCGGCCGCGCAGCGAAGGATCGGCGGGACCGCCCCAGATCGCCTCGTTGTCCTCGGTGTGGCCGCCGCACGAGGCGCTGTAGCGCACGTCGATCATCCCACCGCCGTCGCGCAGCATGACGAGGCCGCGCGTGGCCTCGACGGCCTTGGTGGTCCGTGGGTCCTCCTTGCCGGCGCCCGCATAGACCTGGCACTGCTGCGTGGAGCACAGGAGGAACGGATCGGTCAGGTTGCGGCGCCCGATCTTCTGCAGCAGCTCGGTGCGCGCCGCGATCGCCTGTGCCTCGAGCGCGGCCTGCGGTGCATCGGGGTACATCTCGGCAGGGACCAGGCCGGCGAGCAGCTTGTCCTCGGGGACCGCGTTCGCCGCGAGCAGCGAGCCATCGTGATCGAGCGTGATGTAGACCGCGCCCCAGTACCGGCGATCCTCGCTGCCGGTCTCGAGCTGCGAGCCGCCCGTGTTGGTCGGCACGTCGGTGACGGTCAAGGTCTCGGAGCCCTTCCTCGGCGTGAACCACAGCACGGAGGGGTTGCGGATCGTGGTGCCCCCGCTCCGCGCCACGATCGTCCCCGAGGGCCGGCGCACGAGCTCCTGGTGGATCGCGGTCTGGATGCCGAACCGCTTCGCGTGCTCGGCGGAGCGGGCACCACCCTTGCCGGCCGCGACGGGATCGATCGCGATCCGGACCTCGCGGGTATCGATCACCTCGCCATCCACGCCGAACACCGTGCCGATCTCGAACGCGCGCGGATCGAACCCGCGCTCCTTCCAGCGCGTCATCGCCGCCGCGACGCCGGTCGCATCGTCGGGCTGCAAGGTCTCGACGATCGTCCAGTCCTGGATCACCGCGGGCTTGGTGTTCTCGGCGGTGATCGTCCACGCCTCGCCGCCGTCGGTCTCGATCGCCGAGCCACCCTGGCCATCGGGCCGCACCAGCACGCCGCCCTTGGCGCGCAGCTTGACGTCCTTGCGGTTGCCCATGATCTCCACGGTCACCAGCGGCACGCCGTCATCGGTGAACGTGAACCGGGTCGAGTACAGGATCCGTAGCTTGTCGGTGGCGGACGTCTCGTCCGCGTGCGCGACCCCGCTCATGATCGCGAACCCCACCACGAACGCGAGGAGGAACGACACCGCGGCGACCAGGCTGGTGCGAAGCATCCACGAGGCTAGGCACCCCCCTCGGAGGGAGGCAACTAATCGGCGGACAGCCGCTCGGCCCGGTTGGCCGTCCCGAGCGGGCCCTCGCGCGAGCTGCCGAGCGGATCGCCGAGCGGCCCGACGATGAATCGGAGGTTCAAGAAGTTGATCATGAAGTGCGCCGCGATCGGCCCGCCCAGGTTCCCGGTACGGATCGCCAGCTCGCCGAACGCCGCACCGAGCACGAACGCCGAGGCCGTCCACGGCAGGAACCGCTTCTTGGGCCCGACGTGGAGCAGGGCGAACACCAGCGCCTGCCACGACACCCCGAGCCAGGGCAGCAGGGCGCCCCGGAACAGCAGCTCCTCGCCGATCGAGCTCGCGAGGGCGAGGATCAGGATCTCCCGGCCGGTCAGCGGCCCGAGCAAGTGGCGAAAGCTCGTGTTGAGCTCGCGGGCCCACTCGAAGTGCCGGGCGGCGAGCCGGGTCAGCACCACGACGAACAGCCCGACGGTGGCGCCGATGGCGGGCCCACCCAGGAGGAGCCAGTGGGGCAGGTCCCCGAGCCGGTACAGGTCCGGGTTCCCGCGCCCGGCGGCGATCAGGAGGGCGATGATCGCCATCGCGCTGTACAGGCCGATCACCAGGCTCGCCCGGGAGAGCGGCGCCGCCGGGCCAGGCTGACTGTGCGGGAACGGCACCTCAACTACTATGCACCACCGCGCAGGCCGCTTGACAGCGACGGCGCGGGGGGCTACCAACAGCTTCCGTTTTTTCAAAACCGAATGCGCGGATGGCGGAATTGGTAGACGCGCTAGCTTGAGGTGCTAGTGGGTAACACCGTGGGGGTTCGAGTCCCCCTTCGCGCACGACTTACGTGGCCGAGAAGGCTTCGCTCTCCTCCAGCGATGCCCTCGGCCTTTGCTACGACCGTGCACCCAGCCTCTCGACGATGCGGGCATCCGGCGGGTGTCGTCACGCGTCGTCTTGGCCATCCGGAAGCGCACATGCGCGCTCGTCGAAGAAGCCCGCCGATGGAACGCCGAGGCCGTTGTTTAGCCGAGCCCAGTAGTTGACCTGTGCGATCGTCGCCGCGAGGACGACGATCTCGCGATCGCTGAACCGCCGGCGCAGGATCAGCTGAAGCTCGGGCGAGACCTCGACCGGCGTCGACGACAACCGCTCCGCGAACAAGGCGGCGGCATGCTCGCGCTCGCCGAGCGCGGCCCACTCCCCCGAGTCGACGCCGATCAGGGTGGCGAGCTCGTCGCGCGTCAGGCCAGCATCGCGATACCCGGCCGCGTTCATGTCAATGCAGAACGCACATCCCGAGACCGCGCTCGCGACCAGCCTCGCGACCGCGAGCTCGCGTCGCCCGAGGTCACGGGGGCCGTGTGCGGCTCCGAGCTCGAAGATCCCGGCGGTCAAGGCCGCGCGCGGAGCGTGGGCGAGCAGACGACCGGCGAGTGGCTCCTTGCCGGCGACCCTGCGAGCCCACCAGAGGCCGAGCCTCAGGTACCAAGCAACGCGCACGGGCGGGTCCACCAGCAGGCCGGACTCGAGGAGGTCTTGGCGAGGTGGGGCTTCGGCATCGCTCGTCGCCGACCGAGACGCCGGCGAGCGCTGCGGCGTCGGCGTCGGCGCTTGGGGGGCGAAGGGGCGGGACACCTCGGGTGAGAGCCACCATCCATGCGAACGGTTCGACCTGATCGCGCGCGCTCCAGAATCGCGTCCTGAATCCTTCTGCGCGCACCTGGCTCTGACCAAAACAGGAGAACCACGATGTTGTTCCGCCAGCTGTTCGATCTCGAGACCTCGACCTACACCTACGTCCTCGCCGATGAGGACACGCGGGAGGCGATCATCATCGATCCCGTGCTCGAACAGATCGAGCGCGACACCAAGCTGGTCGCCGAGCTCGGCCTCCGCCTCACCCACGCGCTCGACACGCATGTCCACGCCGATCACGTGACGGCGACCGGATCACTGCGGAACCGGCTCGGCCTCCGGACCGTGCTCTCCGAGCGCGCCGGGGTGGGCCGCGCGGACCTGCTCGTCAAGGACGGCGACGTGATCCGGTTCGGCCGCTACGGCGTGGAGGTGCGCGAGACGCCCGGGCACACCGCCGGCTGCCTGTCGTTCGTGACGCTCGATCACGCGATGGCGTTCACCGGCGACGCCCTCCTGATCCGCGGCTGCGGCCGCACCGACTTTCAGCAGGGCAGCGCTCCGCAGCTCTATCACTCGATCCACGACAAGCTGTTCACGCTGCCACCCGGCACGCTGGTCTATCCCGGCCATGACTACCAGGGACGCACGGTGACCACCGTCGATGAGGAGCGCCGCTGCAATCCACGCCTCGGTGGCGACCGCACCGAGGCCGAGTTCGTCGAGATCATGAGCCGCCTCGACCTCGCGTACCCGAAGCAGATCGATCGCGCGGTCCCGCGCAACCAGCAGCTCGGCTTCGATCCGATCTCGCTCGCACCAGCTCCCGACCGCGGCTGGGCACCGATCGAGGTCAGCGCGGCCGGCATCCCCGAGATCGCGCCGGAGTGGGTCCGAGCGCACACCGGCGATGTGACGCTGATCGACGTCCGCGAGCCTGACGAGCTGGTCGGCGAGCTCGCGAAGATCGAGCCGGCCGAGGCGATTCCGCTGGGCCAGTTCCCGGGTCGCCTCGCCCAGGTTCCGCGCGACCTCCCGGTCGTGCTCGTTTGCCGCTCCGGAGGCCGCTCGGCGAAGGCCGCGCTCGCACTGCTCGCCCTCGGGTTCTCGAAGGTCGCGTCGATGCGAGGCGGCATGCGGGCATGGCACTGACCTGGCAACGCGTCATCGGGGTGTCGCTCGGCCCCGAGGTCGCGGGAGGATTCGCGCGGATGTCGGCTGCCATGGGGCCGCGCGCTGACTGCGATAGACTGGGGCATGTTCCGTGCGGTGGCTGTGTTCGCGCTGTCCGCGTGTGGGCGGTTCCAGTTCGCCGAGCTGCCCGATGCGTCGATCGCGACCGGCGATGCACGGGCCTGCCAGCCCACCGGGGTCAACGACGACGACGCAGATGGGATCCTCGACAGCTGCGACGGCTGTCCCGCCTTCGCAGATCCCGCGCAGCGCGACACGGACCGGGATGGCGTGGGTGACGCGTGCGATCCGACCTCGGGTGTCGATCGGATGACGGTGTTCGATCCCTTCAGCGGGACGATGCTGGCCGCGCGCTGGATGACGACGGGGACGCCCACCGTCGCCAACAGCCAGCTCGTGATGCCGCTCGAGCCCGGGACCACCTCGATCGGGTATCCAGGCAACACCGCACTCACCGAGCTGACGACCCGCGGCCGGGTGGTGGCCGTCGGGTCGACCGGCGGCAGTCAGCTCTCGCTCCAGTACGGCACCGCGAATACGCTCGATGACGGCGAGTACTGCGAGCTCTACGGCAGCGTCAGCCCGGAGTTCCGGATCACGCGGTTCATCAACCCCAACTACACCCTGCTCAGCCCCTCGCTTCCCGTGCCCACCGTGACACCCGGACCGTTCACCATGCGCTTCGGGAACACGGCACAGGGGATGTACTGCGAGCTGGAGATCGGTGGCGTCCCCTACCGCGTGACGACGACGAGCACGTTCGCGGCGCCGCGGGGATACACGTACCTCCAGGTGCTCGACACCGCGGCGGTCGTCGACAGCTTCGTCGAGATCACCACGCCGTAAGGTCAAGCTGGGGCGCCAACGTCGTCGGAGCAGTGTGCGAATTTTGCACAGCACCCCGGCGGCGGAAAAGCCGTACGATGGAGCGAATGCGGTCGACGACGCTCTGGGTGCTGCTCGGGCCTGTGCTCGGGGCCTGCGGCTTCAAGGTCGGCTCGTCGTCGTCCGTCGACGGCTCCGTCATCGATGCACGGATCGACGCGCCGCCGCTCGTCGACGCACCGATCGATGGCCCCGGCACGATGCTGTGCCCGTGGCCGTACACGCCCGCGCACATCGATCCGTGCGGTGGTCTCCCGGCCACGACCCTCGGGGATCTCGATCTGTCGATGGCAGGCACCTACGCGTTCGACAGCGGGACCGTGATCCTGCAACCGCCGAGCGGCGCGCTGATCCCGCTGACCACGACGATCGTCAACGGCGCGAAGATCATCTGGGTCCACCAGCTCCGGGTCCAGGCGGGCGTGACGCTTCGGCTGACCGGGACGGCGCCGGTGGTGATCGTCGCCACCAACATGATCACGATCGATGGCACCGTCGACGCGAGCAGCCGCGGCGCGGCCTCGCTGGTGAACGATGGTGCCGGCGCGAGCCCCACGGCGATCTGTCTCCCCACGGTCGCCGGCAACGGTGCGCCGTGCTCGCAGGGCGGTTCGGGTGGCGGTGGTGGTGGGTTCGGGACGTTCGGAGGCAACGGCGGGTATGGTGGCGTCGGCCAGAACTGCGTCGCGGGCCAGGACGGCAACGGGATCTCGGGCGGTGCCGGCGGCCCGGTCAGCGCCGTCACGACGATCCGGGGTGGCTGCAACGGCGGCGCCGGCGCGATCGGCAATGCTGCAGGTCCGGGGCTGGGCGGCCGCGGCGGTGGCGCGGTGTACCTGGTGGCGCGTGATCAGGTGACGGTCAGCGCGACCGGCAAGGTGCTCGCGGGCGGCGCCGGCGGACGCGCCGCGACAGCTGGCCGATCGGCGGGCGGTGGTGGTGGCAGCGGCGGCATGATCCGGGTCGCGGGCAACCTCGTGACCGTGGCCGGCGTGCTCGCCGCGAATGGCGGTGGTGGCGGTGGTGGCTGCAACGGCAATCCCGCGATGCCGGGGCAGGACGGGCACCCCAATGACACCGTCGCGCTTGGTGGTGCGAAGGAGAGCGCCGGGGAGGATGGCGGCGCGGGCGCATTCTTGACCACCAACGCGGTCGGCGGTGGCGATGCCGGTCGTGGCGGCGGTGGTGGCGGTGGTGGCGTGGGCGTGATCCAGCTCCAGACGGGCTTCACGCCGCCGGTCACGAGCAACGCGACCCTCTCGCCCCCACCCACGTAGCGTGCTTCGTGCTCGTAGCGCGCGTTCCACTCAGTGCAGCGCGACGTGCCAGCGGAGCGCGCCCGTGGCCATCGATCGGATCTCGAGGCTGCCCTCGGCGCCCTCGGTCGCATAGGTGTCGCCGTCGGCCGCGAAGGCGAGCTTGGCCGCGACGTTCGTCATGCCGGCCTGGACGCGGCGGACCTCGCCGGTCTCGGGCGTCCACGCGCACAGCTCGTGACCGTTCGCGCACGGGGCGAAGGCGCGCGAGCCATCGGGCACCCACGTCAGGCGGCCCTCGAGCTCCGGGGCGATCTGGCTGCGATGCAGCTCGGTCAACGACTCGAGGTTGACGACGAGGAGGCCGTGCTCCTGCACCGGCTCGCGGCACTCGACGTGCTCTCCGACGGTCGAGCCCGTGGGCGTGCATGGGGTCTCGAACGCCATCGCGATCTGACCACGGCCCGGGATCAGGCTGAAGCCCTGGCGCACGCGCACCGGGAGCGTCTTCGCGCTGCGCTCGTCGAGGGTCACCGGATCGCGCAGGTGGATCGTGTCGTTCGCGAAGCTCGTGGTGACGAGCAGGTTCGTGTGCGGGTCATAGCTCATCGCATCGATCCGCGGGAGGGAGCGCGTGGCATCGGGGCGCAAGGCCTTGGCCTCCCACCGCTCGAGTGCATTGACCTTGCGGCCGTTGTCCTGGCCGCGGCTGACGACGAAGCTATCGGTGCCTGGATCGATCGCCACCACGCCCTCGGCGAACGCCTCCGACGAGCGCAGGCAGCCGCTCGCGAGATCGACCACGCCGACCTGATTGCGCCAGCCGTGGTCGGTGTAGTTGCCGTCGAGCACGAGCAGCTCGGTCTGTGAACCTCGCCGCGGCTGCGCATCGATGAAGCTGGCGCCGCGGAACACGCGCTGGATCTTCTGCTGCACGACGTCGATCACGAACATGCCGCTCGAGTGTGGATCGACGTCGAGCACCTGGTGGTGGCTGCCGTCGGGGGAGGCCTCATCGACCACGCGGCCGGCGACGCCGACGATCAGGGTCGCCGGATCGAGCCACAGCAGGCCCGTGATGAACGGGGACCTCGGCGTGGGTGCCAGCGACTCGAGCACCGTCCCGGGGCAGGCGCCGGTGCCACGCGAGGGAGCTCCGGTATGGCCACCACATGCGACCAGGAACACGACACCTGCGACCAAAGATCGTCTCACGGGGCCAGCCTACAGCGGACACGCGCGCGGATCGCGGGTCAGCGGCCGTAGACGATCAGGTACTCGACGATCGCCGCATCGCCCCCCGACACGAACGACACCAGCCCGACCTTCCCCGGCAGGACGCTCGCGGGCGTGGACACGACGCGCGCCATCTGACCACCCGCGCGGACGGTGCACGCGAACCGTCCGACCTCGGCGTCGAGAATCAGGGCATCGGTGCCAGCGAGGTTGATCCACGGCTGGACCACGGGGTTGAAGTTGTCGACACCCGCTCCCACGCACGGCGCACCGTTGCCGCACGCGTTGTCAGCGTTGTCGACGATGCACCGGTCGATGTGCGCCGCCGCCTGGCCGGCGGTGACCTCGATCAGGTCACCTGCGAACGGCGCCCCGAAATGGACCCCTGCCTGGACGCGGGTTGGAGCGAGGTCGCCGTTGATGGTCACCGTCGTCGTCCCGCGGAGCTGGATCGCATCGGCCGTGCGCGTGAGGTTGCCGGTGAATACGTAGCCGGTCGGATCGGTGAACGCCGAGAAGAACAGGATGGTGTCGCCCATCGAAGCGGGGGCGAGATCGCACACGTCCCCGACGCCATCACCATCTTGATTGGCCTGATCTGCGTTGGAATCCACCGGGCAGTCGTCGCACGCGTCCGGGATCCCATCGGCGTCCTCGTCGTGACCGTTGGGCACACACGGCGAGGCGTCGATCGCGTCGACGGGGAGCGGGGCGTCGGGGGCCGCGTCGACGGTGATCTCGTGATCATGGAAGCCGAACACACCGTCGCAGGCCGTGGTGGCGACGAGCGCGAGCGCTCCCGCGGCGTACGCGACGCTGCGCCCCCACCTCGGCTGCCGCGGCATGGCTACTGGATGACGATCGGGTTCGGCGGCACGAGGATCAGCACCTCGCGTTGATCGAGCGCCGTGCAGCCACCGGCGAGCACGCGGATCGTGGCGCGGAAGATCTGCGCGTCCGCGGTCTGCGGCAGGAAGTCGTTGAGTGCGCGCACATCGAACTGGACGCGCGTCCCCGGGGTGACGCCGAAGAACGAGGTCATGTCGAACGTCGGGTTCGGCACCACGGGAGGCGCCGCGGGCAGGGTGAAGCCCGCCGGGATCACGGCCTTGATGAAGTCCGCTGTGGTGTGCGGCGCGGGCAGGACGACGCCATCGATGCTGCTCGTGCCGCCTTGGCGCTGGCTCGTGACGTCGAACTGCGCGAACCGCGTCAGCATCTGGATGCCGGTGACGATGTTCGTGCTGAGGCCGGCCCCCGAGCTATCGGTCCGGAACACGAGCGGGCACAGCCCGTTCGCGTCGGGCGTGCGGCCCGCGCCACCGTTGCCGGTGCAGCACTGGTTCGCCGCGCAGCCCGCGGGGCGCGTGCCCACGTCCCACGCGCCCGGTGGCACGCGCGCGCCGGTCGCCGTGGCGAAGTCCTCGAGATCGGCCTCGCCGGAGCAGTTGCCGATGTTCGCGATCACGGGCGCGATGCCCACGGCGCGAGCGCAGATCCCGGCGAGCGCCGTCTTGGTCTGCACGCGCGTGTGCGCCGTCGAGATGCCCGAACCATAGCCGGCGTTGACGGTGCCGCCGAGCGCCGAGCTGTTGCACGTGCGGTTCTCACCGGCGGCGTGCGCGAGTGCATCGGTGACGGTGACGATCACGGGCATCGTGCCGGTGCGGAAGCCCACGCTTGTCGCGGGCACGCTGGTGGGCGCCGGACCGGTCAGGCCCGCGCCCGTGGCGACCTGATAGATCGCCTCGATCGAGCCCTCGGGCCAATCATTGCCGCAGCCCTTGGGTTGCCCGCCGACGGCGTACTTGCCGACGGCGGTCTGCACCAGCGAGGTGACGTTGGTGATCGTCTGGAGCAGGGTCAGCGGCTGATCGAGCGTGGAGCCCGCGAAGCCGCACAGGCTGCGGGGGCCGCCGAACGGGTTGATCGGGAAGTCCTCGAGCGCGCCGACGCCGAACTGCGTGTTGGGCACCGCGGCCTGGATCCCGGGAACCACGGTGTTCGTCAGCGCGTTCTGGAGGTTCGTGATCTCGCCGATCATCGAGCCCGTGGTGTCCATCAGGAAGAACACGTCGAGCGCCGGGATCGCCGTGCCGAAATCGAGCGGCTTGGCGACCTGGCCGGTGGGCGGCTGATACGGGAGCACGAAGAAGAAGTCCTGCGTGGTCCCCGAGCGCCGGTACGCGACCACGGTGATCTGCGCTTCGCCGACCACGCCATCGAGCTCGGCGCGGATGCGCGAGACCTCGACCGCGACGACGGGGAAGCCCGGGATCGTGAGCGTGGCGGCGGTCATCGTGCCGACCGCGGGGTTGACCACGGACCAGTTCACGCGGTCCGAGATGTCGCCGTCGTTGCCGTCCTGGAACCGACCCACCGCGGCGAACGTCTGCGTTCCACCCATGTTGAGATCGAGCTCGATGATCGGGTTGGTCGGCGAGACCTCGATCGCGGTCAACGTGTGCGGTCCGCCGGGACCCCCATCGTCAGCACCGCCATCACCGCCGCTCTTCGCACTGGGACCACACGCGCCGAGAACCGCGCATGACAGCATGATGATCGCGAGCTTGGCCACGAGTCCCTCCGGCCCCCATGGTACTGCGGAAGGTCTCGGTCAGCGAGGGTTCTCGCCGGTCGGGACCCCACACCGCGCGCCGCGTCACGGGTTCAGGTATCGTCCGAGGATGCCGTCGCGCTGGGTGTGGGTGTGGGTCTCATGCACCCCGAGTTGATCCGCGTCACCGACACGATCGCCTGCGTGCGCAGGCCGTCGTACGTGACCTGCTCGTACATCGTGCAGACCGCACGAGGCGTGGTGCTGGTCGACGCCGGGATGAAGTCCGACGGCTCCGACGTGTTCTGGGGCCTCGATCAGCTCCGGCTCGAACACGGCGCCGTCACCACGATCCTGATCACGCACTGGCACAACGACCACGCGGCCGGCGCCGCCGCGATCGTCGAGGCCACCGGTGCACGCGTGATCTGCACCGAGGCCGAGGCGCCGTACCTGCGGCGCGAGACCGCGGCGACCGGGCTCGCGGGGTGGATCGCGGATGCGGTCCCCGAGGTCGGGCCGTTCGTGCTGGTCAAGGGGCTGCTCGGCAACGCTCCGATGCGCGCGGCCCCGCCCGACGCCTGCGTGGGCGATGGCGATGTGGTGGAGGGCTTCGAGGTGATCTCCACGCCCGGGCACACCGAGGGGCACGCGGCGTACCTCTACGAGCCGGAGGGCGTGCTGTTCGCGGGCGATGCGCTGGCTGTGATCGATGGCGAGCTGCGGTTCATGGCCAAGCCGGTGACGCCCGATCTGGTGGCGGCGCGGGCCTCGATGCACAAGCTGATGCGGCGCGAGTTCACGCGCGTGTGCGCCGGGCATCGCGAGCCCGCCGTCATCGATGCGGGCCACCGCCGCGCCTTCGCGGCACGGCTCGACGACGACGACTGGCCCGAGCTCGGCTGACGCCGCGCTGGACGCGGGCCGCGCGCCGGGCCAAGCTCGTGGGATGCAGCGGATCGGAGCGCTCGCGACAGGCATGGTCGGGCTGATCGGCGTGGTCGGGCTGATCGGCGTGGTCGGTTGCGGGTCGTCGTCGACCTCGCCATCGTCCGCGCTCCTCGGCGAGCCACCTTCGGAGTGGATCGATCCGATCCACGCCAGCGTGCGCCACGTGGGTGCGTGGGACCTCGAGCTCGATCCGGTGCTCGGCACCGTTCGCACGATGACCGGTGCGGGGATCCCGTTCGGCGATCGCGATGTGGATCTCGCGGCACGTGCGTTCGTGCGATCGCACGCCGATCTGCTCGGCACGACCGAGCTGGTGATCGACGGCACGATGACCGACCCAGCAGGTCCGGCGCCGGCGCTGACGTCGGTCGCGCTGGTGCAGCGCCATCATGGGCTGCCCGTGATCGGCGGCCACCTGGGGCTCACGATCTCGCAGGGGCGGCTCGTCCTGGTGCAGGGCGTGACCTATCCCGTCGGCGATCTCGAGACCATGCCCGTGGTCACCGAGCTCGAGGCGATCACCGCCGTCGGTGCGGTGCTCGCCGCGGCCCACGCGGGCGATCACGACACGGCACGGCTCGTGGTGCTGCCCGAGCGCGGCGTGGGCGCGATCGCCTATCACCTGGCGTGGGAGGTCACCGCCTGGCGCGGCGACGATCACGCCGTGGTCAACGTCGATGCGGTCACCGGCAGCCTCCTCGGCGGATACGACGCGAACCGCTACGACTACGCGGGGCGCGCGACCAACCTCGTCGATGCGCGCACCGTGGGCGACGAGATCGTGCAGATGCCGGCGGCGTACCTGCGCCTCCATGCGAACCGTGGTGCGGTGACCACGGACGGCGAGGGCGCGTTCGCGATCCGCGGTGCGGCCGGTCCGCTGATGGTGACCGCCAACCTTCAGGGCGCGTACATCAGCGTGCACAACGCCGGAGGGCCGGAGGCGCACTTCATCGGGATGATGCGGCCCGAGTCCCCGTACGCCCTCGAGTGGACCTCCGCGCGATCCACACCCGAGGAGCGCGATGTGTTCCGCGCGGCCAACACCACCAACCGGTTCGTCGCGACGGTGTTTCCGGATCTGCCGTGGATCGCCGCGCCGCTGCCGGCGAACGTCAACCTGCCGCGCACCTGCAACGCGTTCTGGAACGGCACGTCGATCAACTTCTTCGTCGAGGGCAACGGCTGCAACAACTCCGGCCGGATCTTCGATGTGGTCGCCCACGAGTGGGGGCACGGCCTCGATCAGAACGCGCCGGGTGCGGCGATCGATGGCGCGCTCGGCGAGTTCATCGGCGATCTCGTCAGCTTCGTGCAGACCAAGAGCCCGCTGATCGGTCCGAACTTCCTGATCAACGGCGGCGCGGTGCGGGATCTCGAGGATCCGGCGTTCGAGTGCTTCGATCCCAGCAAGCGCGGCGTGCACGCCAAGGGGCAGCTCCTGGGCGCGGTGGTCTGGGACATCCGCGCGGATCTCCTCCGCGCCGGCTTCAGCGGAGAGCCGCTCAAGCGCCTCCTGCTGCGGCCGATCGCGATCGCGCAGACCCGCGCCGAGTGGTACTGGGCGATGCTCGCCGTCGATGATGACGACGGCAACCTCGCGAACGGCACGCCGCACGAGTGCCTGATCTACGCCCAGTTCGATGCGCACAGCTGCGGCGGTACGCGCTGGCCCGGGATCCCCGACCAGGCGCCCCCGCAGTGCGCGCGATCGTCACCGACCCCGGCCTCGTGCGTCAGGCCGTGAAGGCGGTCGTCCTGATCACCGTGTGCTGCCTCGCGGCACGCGTGGCGCACGCGGACGTCCCGCCGTGGTCAGCCGGGGTGACGGATCAGCAGAAGGCGCGTGCGCAGACCTTCCTCGAGCACGGGAACTCGCTGTTCCTCGAGAACAAGTACGCCGACGCACTGGTGCAGTACCGCGCCGCCGTCGAGGCGTGGGACCACCCCGCGATCCGGTTCAACATCGTTCGATGCCTGATCCAGCTCGATCGCCCGGTCGACGCGGCCGAGAGCCTCTCGATCGCGTTGAAGTACGGCGCCGCGCCTCTCGAGGAGGCGGTGTACAGCGAAGCGCTCGCCTATCAGAAGCTGCTCGCCAAGCAGGTCGGGGACCTCGCGATCAGCTGCGACCAGCCAGCCGTCGCGATGACGCTCGATGGGCAGCCACTCGCCCGCTGCCCAGGCCACGAGACGCGACGCGTCGGGACCGGCAAGCACCACGTGATCGCCACCAAGCCAGGCTTCGAGCCCGTGACGATGGAGATCGTGTTGCTCGGCGGGGACGCACAGTCCGTGGCCATCACGCTGGTGCCTGTCGAGAAGCCGCCGGGTGTCGGGCGTCGGTTCTACGGCAAGGTCGCCGTGGTCGGTGGCTCGGCGTTGGTCGTGGCAGCGAGCGGTCTCGCAGGGTGGGCCTGGCATCGCTACCACGCACAGTTCCCCGCGCACTGCGGCGGCGAGCGCCCGGAGATCGACGGTCGACCGGGCTGCGATGACGTCGGGCTCGCGGCTATCGACCGGGCGCGGCTGTACGGCGACGTCGCGACCGTGGTTGGTGGGCTGGGCGTCGCCACCGCACTGGCCGGCGCGATCGTGATCTGGCGCTCGCCTGCTCGAGAGCATCGCGCGGTGGTCG
>JAYVRN010000330.1:0-5715 GCA_043776275.1 Myxococcales bacterium
ACCCTCAGCTGCGAGCGCTCCTCGCCACGGCGCTGGAGACCGTCGGCTATCGGGTGGTGCAGGTCGCCACGGGAGAGCACCTGGTCGCGGCGGTTCGCCAGCTGATCGAGGAGGGTGAGGCGCTCCGGGTGATTATTACCGACGTCCGGATGCCGACGTTGGGCGGGCTCGAGGCGGCGCGCCTCCTGCGCGAGGCCGGCCACGAGACCCCACTCATCTTCATGACCGCGTTCGGCGATGCCTGGACCCGGAGTCAGGCGGCGGAGCTGGGCGCGATGCTGCTCGACAAGCCGCTCAGCCTCAACGTCCTCCGCCAGGCGGTCACGCTGGCCATCACCCCGTAGCGCGGCGACTCGCCGTGGATCCCTGCTACGGTTTGCCCGCGCGATGAAGGTCGTCGTCAAGTACACCCTCGTCCTCGCCGGAGCGCTGATCGTCGCGCTCTCCCTCCTGGCGGTGGTGCGCGTGCAGCACGATCGCGGGCGGTTCGTGCATGACATGGAGGTCGATCACCGCGTGGTCGGCCGGATCCTGCACGCCGCGGTCGCGGATGTCTGGCTCGATGCCCCGAGCCCCGAGCTCGCAACCCGCCAGACGCTTGGCCTCGTCCAGCGCGCGAACGACAACGATGGCGCGATCCGGTTCGAGTGGAGCGTGGGCGCACAACAGGGCGATGAAGCGCAGCGGATCGAGGGCCATGACTTTGTCTCGCGATTCCCGATTCGCGCTCGAGGCCAGGTGGTCGGTGCCGTGGTCGGGCGAGAGCCTCTCGACGCGATCGATCGCATGGTCCGCGCCGACATCATCCTCACGGCGATCGAGATGGGGTTGATCGTCGTGATCGGCCTGGCGCTGTCGTTCGTGCTCGGGCGCTGGCTCGTCGGGCGCCCGATCGCCCGGCTGGTAAGGCAAGCGCGTCAGATCGCCCGTCGCGACTTCACGGCGCCCACCCCCGTGCGCGGCTCCGACGAGCTCGCCGAGCTGGCCGCCGAGATGACCACGATGAGCCAGGAGCTCTCGGCCGCGCTGGCGACGATCTCCGTCGAGACCGAGGCCCGCGTCGCCGCCGTGGAGCAGCTCCGGCACTCGGAGCGCCTGTCCACGGTGGGCAAGCTCGCCGCGGGGATCGCGCACGAGCTGGGCACGCCGCTCAGCATCGTCGGCGGCCACGCCCAGATGATCGCGGGCCGCGAGGTCTGCGGGGATGCCGCGCTCCAGAGCGCCGAGGCGATCGACCGCGAGGTCACGCGGATGGGGCGGATCGTGCGCCAGCTGCTCGACTTCGCCCGGCGGAAGGGCCCAGAGGGCAGTACCTGCGAGGCGCAGGAGATCGCGAAGCGGTGCATGAGCCTGCTGGCCCCGATGATGGATCGCGGCAAGGTGCACTGCGCGCTCGACGCCACGGGAGCAGCGTTGCCCGAGGCGCTGATCGACGAGGACAGCCTGCAGCAGGTGATCACGAATCTTCTGATCAACGCGGTCCAGGCGATGGCCGCTGGGGGCGAGCTGCGGATCGCGGTCACGAGCGTCCGCGCCGCACCTCCCGAGACGACGACAACGCCCGCGCCGTGCGTGCGGATCGACGTCCGCGACACCGGGCCCGGGATCCCGGCGGATGTCCGAGCGCACATCTTCGAGCCGTTCTTCACCACCAAGCAGCCGGGGGATGGCACCGGGCTCGGCCTCGCGGTGGTCTACGGGATCGTCGTCGATCACGGCGGCTGGATCACGGTCGAGTCGAGCGGCCAAGGCACCACGTTCTCGGTCTTCCTCAAGGAGGCGCGGTCATGAAGGCAAGCGTACTGGTCGTGGACGACGATGCGGGCATGCGAGAGATGCTGGTGGCCCGGTTGACCACCCGCGGGTTTCGCGTGGTCGCCGCCGCGTCGGGTGGTGAGGCGATCGAGGTGATCCAGCGGGACGACGTGGAGGTCGTGGTCAGCGACGTCAACATGAAGAACATGGACGGCGTGGATCTCTGCAAGCGCGTGCTGGAGCACCGCCCGCAGCTCCCGGTGATCCTGATCACCGCGTTCGGGTCGATGGAGCTCGCGATCCAGGCGATCCGCGCCGGCGCGTATGACTTCCTGCCCAAGCCGTTCGAGATCGATCAGCTCGTGCTCGCGATCGAGCGCGGCGCCACCCTCTCGCGCCTCAAGGAGGAGGTGCAGCGTCTCCGTCGGGCCGTCGCCCCGCTCGGGTTCGGCACGCTGATCGGCGAGAGTCCCAAGATGACGGAGCTGTACGCCGTGCTCGGCAAGGTCGCCGAATCGCTCGTCCCCGTGCTGATCGCCGGCGAGAGCGGCACGGGCAAGGAGCTCGTCGCACGCGCGATCCACGATGCCGGTCCGCGCAAGGATGGACCGTTCATCGCCCTCAACTGTGCTGCGATGCCGCCCCAGCTGCTCGAGAGCGAGCTGTTCGGCCACGAGAAGGGCGCGTTCACCGATGCGCGCACGGCCAAGCCAGGGTTGTTCATCGCGGCCAGCCACGGCACGATCTTTCTCGACGAGATCGGCGAGCTCCCCCTCGAGATGCAGCCCAAGTTGCTGCGCGCCCTCCAGGAGCACGCGGTGCGGCCGGTGGGAGGAACCAGCGAGGTCCCGTTCGATGCGCGCGTGATCGCCGCGACCAACCGGAACCTCGAGACCATGGTGGAGGAGCGCACGTTCCGCGAGGATCTCTACTTCCGGATCAACGTCCTCCAGGTGGACCTGCCACCGCTACGGGACCGCGGCGGCGACGTGCTCGTGCTCGCGCGTCACTTCCTCGATCGCATCGCGGCCCGCGCACAGAAGCGGATCATCGGGTTCTCGCCCGAGGCGGCGCAGAAGATCATGGCCTATGCCTGGCCCGGCAACGTGCGCGAGCTCGAGAACTGCATCGAGCGCGCCGTGGCCCTCGCCTCGTTCGATCATCTGGCCGTGGGAGATCTCCCGGAGAAGGTCCGCGCGTTCCGCTCGAGTCAGCTGGTGCTGAGCAGTGAGGACGCGAGTACGCTGGTGACGCTCGAGGAGCTGGAGCAACGCTATGTGGCACGCGTACTCGAGAGCGTGACCGGGAACAAGGCCGCCGCAGCGCGCATCCTCGGGATCGAGCGCAAGACGCTGTACCGGATGCTCGAGCGCTGGGGCGAACGCACCCCTCACGAGAGCTGAGCCCGCGAGCTCACAGCGCGAGCACGGGCGCGGCGGTATCGCGGAGCGCCTCCCGGTCCCGCACGACCACGCGCGCCGTTCGCGCCAGGGCGAGCCGCGCGCGTGCGACGGCGGCCTGAGTCACCGCCTCCTCGTGGAGCGCCTCGAAGTGCTCCCTGGCCAGCGTGCCGGCCGCCGGTGCGTGGCCGCCGGCGACCGCGCGATCCCACGCCACGCGGAACGCCTTCACACGGGCCTGGTCGATCGAGAGCAGCTTCGCTTCGCGCTCGACCTGGACGAGCGCGGCCTCGCGACGCTGCCGATCGACCGCGATCCGATCCTCGACCGTCAGCATCGCGCGGATCTGATCGAGCACGGCGGGGTCCGGAACGTACACGCCGAGGCGCAGGTCGCGTGCCGGAGGGACCGCGATCACCGTGGCCGCCACCGCTCGCGTCACGCGATCAGTCTGCATGAGCGCACGATGCGCGACCTTGAGTGCCTCGCGATTGGCGCGAGCCGCCTGCTCGAGCCACGGCGTAAGGCTCGGCTCGAGCTTCGCGTGGACCTCGGGGGTGGTCGCGACGCTGCGCACCCGGATCACCAGCCCGAGATAGAGATCGGCCTTCGCGGCCTCCGCGAGGAAGCGCGCGTGGGCATCGCCGTGCGCGATGACGTCATCGAACATCGCGAGCGACGGGCGCACGGCCGCATCGAGGGCCAGCCTCGACGCGTCATCCGGCGCGAGCGCGACATGCGCCATCTCATCCTCGGCGAGGCAGTTCGCCACCGAGAGATGTGCTGCGAGCTCGGGGGGGGGTGTCTCGGCGGACGCGGGGGTCCTCGCGAGCTCGCGGCACTGCGCGGGAAGGTCGGCAGGGAGAAGAGGAGCGAGTGGAGCGAGTGGAGTGAGTGGAGTGATCGACGGCTTCGTGGGAGTGCTCGGCGCCGCCCCTGCGGACGACGCGGAGAGCAACGCGAACGGAACGACGACGGCGAGCAATGGATGACGCATGGGACGCTCCTTGGATGGGTGACCTGGTCTGGTGCATCGGGCGTTCCATCGAGCCTTCGCTCGATCGCGCTCCTCTTCGCGGCGATCCTCGTCTGGATCGTTTGCTGAGCGTGTCGTTCCGCCTCGCTGGGCTAGATCGCGACGGAGATCCGGCCATCGAGCGTGGTCGACACGGTCGAGAACGCCGGAAGCCGCAGCCCGGGCCGATCATCGGTGCAGCCCCTCGCGGCGATCGAGAGCGCCGAGAGAAACGTCCGAGCGCTCGCGACGCGACGGCTCGGCTGCTTCTCGAGAGCATGCATGGTGATCCTCTCGAGGATCGCCGGGATCTCGCGCTCCGGGCACCGCAGCGACGGTGGCACCACCATATCGTGGAGGTGCCGCCGCATGATCTCCGAGGACGTGCCGCCGGCGAAGGGGGTGGTCCCCGTGAGGAGCTCGTAGAGGATCACCCCCACGGCGTAGACGTCGCTGTGCGTCGAAGGCGCGCACCCGCGCGCGATCTCGGGCGCCATGTAGTCGGGCGTTCCCGAGACCACCTCCACCGTGGGGTCGACGAGCAGTGGGTCGCCCAGCCCGAGGTCCACGTGCGCGAGCCCTAGATCGATCAGCGTCGCGGATGGGCAGCCGTCCTCCCCGCTCGCGACGAGGATGTTGTCGCTCTTGACGTCGCCATGCACGATGCCCGCGGCGTGGATCGCGATCACCGCATCGAGGATCTGCGAGACCAGCGAGATCGTGACGGCGAGCGAAGGCACGCCGTCGCGACGGATCGAGATCCCGAGCGGCTCTCCAGGGACCGGGCTCATCACGAGGTACGTGATGCCATTGGCTTCGCTCTCCTCGAGGACGGAGACCAGGTGCGGGTGAGAGACGATCCGGCCCGCGACCGCCTCGTCATGGAAGCGACGGATCGCGCGCGGATCGCGGCTCCGCTCCCGGCGTAGCACCTTGATGGCGACGCGCTCGCCACCGAGGCCGACGCCTGCGTAGACGATCCCCATCCCACCCTCCCCGAGCTGCTCACCGACGATGTAGCGACCGAGCATGGGCATGGGGATGGATCCAGCACGGCACATGCCACGCGCATGACGACCCGCGCGAAGTGACCGCCTTCCCGCGCAGAGCCCGGCGCGATTGCGGAGCGAGTCTGGACGCCGCGATGTGTCGTTTGGACTCACTGGCTTCTCGGTCCTTCTCGCTGCTTCCCTGAGTTTCGCGCGGTTGGCTCCGGTTCGATCTGGCTCGCTGTGTGCTCGTGCAGGAGAGCAATGACGAGCCCCCCACAGCGGCGCCTGGTGATCGCCGACGACTCCGCGGAGATGCGCTGGTTCGTGCGGTCCGCGATCGGGCGGGAGTTTCGAGAGGTCGTCGAGGCCGCGGACGGCCGCGAGCTGTTCTGGACGCTGCTCCGGGCCCAGTTTGCCGACCAGGGGCCGGACCATCTCGACCAGCGCGACCTCGTCATCATCACCGACCTCTACATGCCGGCCTACGACGGCCTCGACGTGCTCGACGCATGGGGAGACCTCGATCACCGGGTCCCGACGATCCTGATCACGG
>JAYVRN010000331.1:0-5709 GCA_043776275.1 Myxococcales bacterium
GGCGTACCGGATGCTCGCGAAGCAGGTCGCCGCGAAGCTGATGGAGGCGTTCTCGTGGCCCAAGGGCCGCTACACGTGGACCCCGCGTCACCCGAACCCCTGGAAGGCGCGCTCGCTGCACCTCGATGCCTTCCGCGTGATCGGCGCGGGCGCGGCGCAGCTGGCCGAGGCGACGATCGAGGAGTGGCTCGCGGCGAACACCAAGACGTTCGTGGTCGCCGAGCCCACGCCTGAGGGCGAGCTCGCGCAGTTCGGACTCGGTGATGCACTCCTCCGCGTGTACAGCCTTCTCGATGGGCGCACGCGGCTCGGAGAGCTGGCGGGGAAGGTCCGGTCGCCGGAGGCACGGCTCAATCTGTTGCGGCTCACGTACCTGCTCGTGCAGACCGAATCCGCCCGGCTCTCGTGAGCGCGATCCTCACGGTTCAGGGGCTGGAGAAGCGGTTCGGCTCGCGCAACGTGCTCGCCGGCGCGTCGTTCGCACTGCACAGCCGCGATCGCGTGGGCATGATCGGCGCGAACGGCGCCGGCAAATCGACGCTGCTGAAGATGCTGATCCAGCGCGCGATGGGCGGCGATGACACCGCGCTCGTCCCCGACCAGGGGCTGATCACCTGGAAGCGCGATCTGTCGCTCGAGTACGTGGCGCAGGAGCCGCGCCTCGTCGCCGACGCCACGGTCGCGAGCTCGCTCGAGCGCGACGGCGTACCCGACTACGAGATCGCGACGATCGCGGCTTCCCTCGGGCTGCCTCCGATGGAGGCGCTGATCGGGAACCTGTCGAACGGCGAGCGGCGGCGCGTGGCGCTCGGGCACGCCTTGTTGGGCCGCTCCGAGGTGCTGGTCCTCGACGAGCCGACCAACCACCTCGATACGCCCACGGTGGAGTGGCTCGAAGGCCGGCTCGGGAGCTGGCCCGGTGCGCTGATCGTGGTCACCCACGATCGCTACTTCCTCGATCGCGTGGCCACGCGGATCCTCGAGGTCGATCGCGGCAAGGTCTACTCCTACGAGGGTGACTACGCCGAGTTCCTGATGAAGCAGGCCGAGCGGCTGTCGACCGAGACCGAGGCTGAGTACCAGCGGGTGTCGTTCATCCGGCGCGAGATCGAGTGGATCCGTCGCGGCGCGCCGGCGCGCAGCACCAAGGCGAAGGCGCGCATCGACCGGTTCGACGCGGCCGTCGGCTCGGCGCCCAAGACCGATGAGGTCCGCAACGCCACGCTGCAGCTCACGCTCCCGAACGGTCCGCGGCTGGGCAGCACGATCGTCGAGCTGTCCAAGGTCGGGAAGTCGCTCGGCGGCAAGCTGTTGTTCTCTGACCTGACGCTCGTGATGAAGCCGGGCGATCGGATCGGGATCGTCGGGCCGAATGGCGTGGGCAAGACCACGCTGATCAAGACCATCCTCGGGATGCTGCCGCCCGATACGGGCAAGGTCGTGGTCGGCGCGAACACCAAGCCGGCCTACCTCGAGCAAGGCCGCACCGAGCTGCGCGATGACCTGACCGTGCTCGACGAGGTCGGCGATGGCTACGACTACGTCGATCTCCCCGACGGCAAGATCCACGTCCGGAGCTTCCTGCGGATGATGGCGTTTCCGGACTCGGTCGCGGACACGCACGTCGGCAAGCTCTCGGGCGGCGAGCGCAACCGGGTGCAGCTCGCGCGCCTGCTCCGCAAGGGCGGGAACCTGCTCGTGCTCGACGAGCCCACCAACGATCTCGACCTGCCCACGCTCGGCGCGCTCGAGGATGGCCTGACCCGGTTCCCGGGCTGCGCGCTGATCGTCTCGCACGATCGGTGGTTCCTCGATCGCGTGGCCACGTCGATCCTCGCGTTCGAGGGCCACGGCAAGGTGACGCTCTACGAGGGCAGCTATGCGTTCTACGCCGAGCGCCGGCCCAAGGGCTCGAGCGATCCGCTCGCCCGCCCGCGCGGCGACACGCGTGACACCCGGCCCCCGCCGCTCAAGGGTGCGGGTCCGCGCAAGCTGACGTTCAAGGAGCGCCACGAGCTCGCGGGCATCGAGGAGGCGATCGCCGCCGCCGAGAAGCAGGTCACCGAGCTCGAGGCCACGCTGTCCGATCCGTCGGTGTTCAAGGATCGCGGGGCCGAGGTGCAGGCGCTGATCGGCAAGCTCGATGCGGCCCGGGCCACCGTCGAGCAGCTGTTCGCGCGCTGGCAAGAGCTCGACGCGATCGCGGCCGCCGCGACGTCGTAGGCACCGGCCTGCGCCGGGAGCTCACTCGAACGGCGACGCGGCGTGGCGCTCGACGGTCTGCTCGAGCAGCTTGCGCATCTGGCTCGCGATCTCGGTGCGCACCGACAGCAAGTTCGCCTGCTCGTTCGGATCGGAGTGCAGGTCGTAGAGCTCGAACACGCCGCCGTTGTCGATCAGCTTCCAGCGCCCCGACACGATCGCGGTGACGCCGCCGGGGTTCGATCGATCCTTGATCATCGCCGCGAACGCGATCCCCGCATCGGGGGAGTCGATCCGCTTGCCGGTGAGCAGCGGTGCGATCGATCGGCCATCGATGCTCGGGCCGCGCGCAGGCTCGAAGCCGGCGAGCTCGAGCAGGGTGGGGACCAGGTCCGTCAGGCTGACGGTCTCCTGCACGTGCCCGGGCTTGATCCCGGGGCCGGCGACGACGAACGGGACGCGGATCTGCGAGTTGTAGAGATCGGTGGAGTGGTTCGGCTGGCCATGCTCGCCGAGCGCCTCGCCGTGATCGGCGGTGACGATCACGATCGGCGCCTTGGCGGGCTCACGATCGGAGAACCCGGAGAGGACATCTGCGACGATCTGGTCGGCGATCGTGAGCGAGCGGTCGTACAGCTTCGCGCGCTCGAACTCGTTCTGCGGCGTGCCGATCCCGACCTCCCAGTTGTGGGGCTCGAGGATGTGGACCCACAGGAACAGCGGTCGGTTGCCGATCCGCTTCTCGCGCGCCTCGATCCAGTCGTGAGCCGCGCGGCCGAGCACGCGCCCGTTGGGCTCGATGTCGAGATGCTCGAGTCCGCGCTGGAGGCCGGTGCGGACCTCCGGATCGTAGAACCCGCGGCAGCACATGAAGCCGGCGGTCTCGTAGCCGCCCGCGGCGAGGCGCTCTGCCACCATCACGTGCCGCGGATCCACGCGCAGCGCCCAGCCGATCACGCGGCCCTTGATCCGGGGGGCTGCCGCGCCGATCACCATCGAGGGGATCGATCGCCGGGTCACGTTGCTCGGGGAGAACGCCCACGAGAACACCGCACCGCGCTCGCCGAGGGCCTTCAGGACCGGCATCTCCGCGGCCCCTCCGTAGGGCGGGGTGTGATCTGCGCGCACGGTGTCGATCGTGACGAGGACGATGTCGGGGTGCGGCGAGCCCGCGCGATCGAGCGGGCGAAACTCGGAGAGCGAGATGTCGGCGCGGATCTGGTCGAGATCGAACAGGCGCTCGATCGCGATCCCCGCGAGAGGACGATCGCCCCAGATCTCGAGCGTGAGCGACGGCCGCGTCTTGACGGTCACGATCGCCAGGACGATGGTCGCGGCGACCAGCGCGCCCACCGCCGTGCCGACGAACGGCCGCGCGCGGGGGATCCGCGGCCACACGGCGTGCATGACGATCGCCACGAGGATCGCGATCGCCGGCGCGTAGCCGACGCTGGTGTCGACGGGGCCGACCCGTGGCTTCACCACGATCCGCCACAGCACGTAGATCGTCGCCAGCGCCAGCGCCGCCGCGACGCCGAGGATCGGGGCGGGCCGCAGCAGCGAGCGACGCGCGCTCTGCTTGCGTCGCCATCGCCCATCGAGCCGGCGCGCGATCGCCGCGAACAGCCGCGACGCGGGGCGAGAGACCACGAGCACGAGCACCACGCCTCCGACGGCGATCACGGGCTCCAGGAACCCGACCGTCAGCGGCTTGAACGCGGTCCAGGTCGCGAGCTGCCACGTGCCCTGGAACGTCACCCACGCGAGCACGAGGATCCCGAGCAGGATCACGAGCACCCAACCCACCAGCCGCGGCATCCCACCGCCGTCCTCGGTCAGCGCGACGGCGAGCTCCCCCGGGGCCCATGCGGCATACAGGCCTCGGATCACGATCCCGAGCACGCCCAGGATCGGCACCGCGAGGATCGAGAACAACCCAGCCGTGGCGACCATCGCGACGGGATCGCCGAGGCCGACCGCCTCGAACACGCCCGCCGCGAGGGCGCCTGCGGCGGCCGCGACCGCGGTGGGCACGAGCCAGCGCACTGCGCGCGCGAGCCGCGACCTCCTGGGCACTGATTCGGACACGAAGACCGCGAAAATTGTACTGCGCCCCCACGCTCGGACCAACCTGGTGGGGTGACAGCTCTCGCCGTCTTCCGATCGCGCCGGATGGCCGTGCTGTTCGTGCTCGGGTTTGCGTCCGGGCTGCCGCTGTTTCTGACCAGCCAGACCCTCCAGGCGTGGCTGACCACCGCCGGGGTGTCCAACGAGCGGATCTCGATGCTCTCGCTGGTGGGGCTCGCCTACACCCTCAAGGTCGCCTGGGCGCCCCTGCTCGATCGCTACCGGCTGCCATTCCTCGGGAGGCGACGCGGCTGGATGATCGCGCTCCAGGTCGGGCTGGTGGGGACGATCGGGGCGATGGGCTGCGTCGATCCAGTGACCGATCCGGAGCTCCTGGTGGTGTTCGCCGTCGGCGTGGCGTTCCTCTCGGCGTCGCAGGATGTGGTGCTCGATGCCTACAACGCGGATCTGCTCGCCCCGGTCGAGCGCGCGGCGGGTGCGGCGGTCTACGTGCTCGGCTATCGCGTGGCCATGGTGGTCACGGGCACGGTGGCGCTCCTCCTCGCGAGTCACGTGTCATGGCGCCTGATCTACGGCGGGATGGCCGCGCTCATGCTGATCGGGGTCGCCGGTACGCTCGCGGCCGAGGAGCCCGCCACGCCCGCCGAGGCGCCGCGCAGCCTGGCCCAGGCGATCTCGCTGCCGTTCATCGAGCTGTGGAGCCGCCTCGGTCCACGCCGGCTGGCCCTCGTGCTCGCCTTCACGGTGCTGTACAAGGCCGGCGACTACTTCGCGCAGGCGCTCGTGATCACGTTCCTGGTCCGCGGAGCGCGCTTCGAGCTCTCGGAGATCGGTGCGATCTACCAGCTGCTCGGGTTCGTCGGGACGGCGCTCGGCGGGCTCGTCGCCGGGTCGCTGGTCGCGCGGTTTGGCCTGCGCCGGATGTTGATCGCATTCGGGCTGCTTCAGGCCTCGACCAACCTCCTCTATGCGTTGCTCGCGGTGTCGGGCAAGAGCTTTCCGATCTTCTGCACCGCCGTCCTCGTCGACAACCTGGCGAACATGATGGGCACCGCGGCGTTCGTCGCGTTCTTGATGTCGGTGTGCTCGCCCGGGGTCAGCGCCACGCAGTTCGCGCTCCTGACCTCGCTGTCGTCGGTCGGGCAGCGCGTGTTCGGGCCCGTCGCCGCGAACGTCGTCGAGGCCGTCGACTGGTCCGGGTTCTTCGCCGTGACCTCGGCGCTCGCGATCCCCGGCCTCGTGCTGGCGTGGTTCGTGGCCCGGCAACCGGACCGGCAGCCCGAGCCACCCAAAATCAGATGATGCGGCCCATCTCGCGATACTCCTGACGCGCGGCCTCGAGCAGGTCCGCCGTGGTGATCGCGCGCCGTGCCTCCACCGCGATCAGCGCGGCGCGGAGCGCGGCCTTCTTGATGTAGC
>JAYVRN010000332.1:0-5704 GCA_043776275.1 Myxococcales bacterium
ACAGCGCCCATCCCCCATGGATTGCGCATTGCCTGACATTGTACGCCGGTTGCCGCCAGGACCGAAACCCCCTGGGGTAGCGGTTGGATAGCGATCTACTTCGGTAAGGTCATGTCGAAGGTCCAGACCACGACCGACGACACGGGGCGGTTGTCGGTGTCGATCGCAGGGTCGAACACCAGCTCCTTGGCGCGGACCAGGGCGAGCTCGTCCAGCCCGTGCCCGAGCTTCGAGACCAGGGTCGTCGAGCGGACCTTGCCGGTGTCGTCGACCACCAGGCGCACCAGGATCTTGCCTTCGATCCCGAGCTGCCGCGCCTCCGGCGGATAGTCCTTGCCGGCCTTCCAGTAGCCGTACTCGCCCTTGGGCATCGCGCGCTTCTTGATCGTGGCGACCGAGGTCGGGATCGGCGGTGCGGTCTCGCTGCCAGAGCCCGACCCAGCGCCGGTGCCGCCGCCGGCGCCCCCACGGCCAACCTTCTCCGAGGTCCGCTTGCCGACCGCGACGCCCACCCCCGTGGCCGACGGGCCGACGTTGTCCATGACCACGACCTGCTCACCGCCGGTGGGTTGGTCCGTCGTGGGAGGAGGCAGGTTCGTGGTCGGCGGTGGCTCTGTGGTGCGGGTCTGCGGGCGGACCTGGGTACGCACCACGGCCTTCCTGACCTCTCTCACCTCCTCCGGAACGATCGGCTCGGGAACTTTTAGCGCGGGCGCCGGTGGGGGAGGGGGCTGGAGCACGGGCAGCGGCTCGATGTCGACGAGCTCGACGTGCGGCGCCGGGGGGATCCGCCTGGGCGGGTTGTAGACCACCCATGCATCACCCGCGACGATCAGGATCAGGTGGATCGCGATCGTGCCGGCAGCGGCGAGCACGATCGGCGAATCCAGACGCACCCGGAGGAGCCTAGCAGATCCACTCAGTCGAGCTTGCGATACATGGTCCGTCGATCGATGCCGAGGACCCGCGCCGCGCGTGACACGTTGCCGCCGCACGCGTCGAGCACCTTCCGGATATAGCCGCGCTCCACCTGATCGAGTGACAGATGTCGCGCCGCGGCGTCGGCGAGCAGGTCGGTGCTCGGCGGCTCCTTGACCTGATCGCGCACATCCTCGAGCACCAGCACCTCGTGCTCCCCGAGTGCGACGCCGCGCTCGATCACGTTCGCGAGCTCGCGGACGTTCCCGGGCCAGCTCTGGCGTGCGAGCCAGCGTACGGCCTCCTCGGTGATGCCCGTCGGCGTCGGCGCACCCCGCGTCGCGCGTGCGAGGAGGACCTGCGCCAGCTCCGGCACATCCTCCGGACGCTCCCGGAGCGGCGGGACCTCGATGCGGACCACGTCGAGGCGATAGAACAGATCCGCGCGGAACTTGCCGGCGGCGACGGCCTCGTCGATCGCCATGTTGGTGGCGGCGATCAGACGAACGTCGAGCTCGATCTCCGTCGTCGCCCCGACGGGACGAGCGCGCCCCGCCTCGAGCACGCGCAGCAGCTTGGGCTGCACCTCGAGCGGCATCTCGCCGATCTCGTCGAGAAACAGCGAGCCTCCGGCGGCCTCGACGAACAGCCCGTCGCGGGACTCGTGGGCATCGGTGAACGCCCCGCGCCGCACACCAAACAGCTCCGCCTCGACCAGGGCGGCGGGGAGCGCGGCGCAGTTGACCTCGACGAGCGGGCCGCGGCTCCGTGGACTGTGCGCGTGGATCCAGCGCGCGAGCGCTCCCTTGCCCGCACCGCTCTCGCCGGTGATGAGCACGGTGGCCTCCGAACGTGCGGCGCGCTCGGCGAGGGCGAGCACCCGCTGCATCGCGGGGCTGCGGGCGACCAGGTCGCTCGAGTCCTCGTCCCGCAGGCGCCGCCGCAACCGCACGATCTCGCGACGCATCGTGCGCTCGCGGAGCGCACGTTCGATCGCGATCAGGAGCACGTCGGTCTTGAACGGCTTGGTGATGAAGTCCGTGGCGCCGGCGCGGACCGCGGCGACCGCGAGCTCGATGCTGCCGAACGCGGTGATCATGAGGACGAGCTGGTTCGGCTTCCCCGCGAGCACCTGCGCGAGCAGCTCGGGGCCGCGGAGCCCGGGCATCTCGACGTCCGTGATCACGATGTCGAAGTCCTCCGCGAGGACCCGGGCGATCGCGACCTTCGGATCGGTCTCGCCCACCATCGTGTGCTGCGGCCCGAGCACCTCGCACAGCAGGTCGACGACCGCGCGATCGTCGTCGACGATCAGGATCCGGCCGGTCACGCGTGCCTCTGGTGGCGCGGGAAGCTCGCCCGGAACTCGGCACCCTCGCCGGCGATCGACGTCACCTCGATCGATCCCCCGTGCTCGTCGGTGATCGCCCGGACCACCGCGAGGCCGAGGCCGGTCCCGCCGGCATGCGCGCGGGTGGTGAAGAATGGCTCGAACAGCCGCGGCTGGACGTCGGCGGGGATCCCGCTGCCGGTGTCCTTGACGGCCAGCTGCACGTGGTCCCCGACGGTCGTGACGCGGACGGTGATCGTCCCGCCGGTGCGGGTCGCCGCGAGGGCGTTGTTGACGAGGTTCAGCACCACCTGCTGGAGCTGGTCGCTGTCGGCCTCGATCCGATGGTCCCCATCGTCGTGCTCCACCGTCATCACGATGCCGCGGCGCCGCGCCTCGCCCGCGAGCAGCTCGATCACGTGGCGGACCGGCTCCACGAGGTTGCAGGTCGTGATCGTCGCCGCCTTGCGGCGGCCGAATGACAGCAGCTGCTCGACGATCCGCGCGATGCGCTCGCTCTGCGTCAGGAGGATCGTCCCCTGACGTCGGACCTCCGGGTCCCCATGCTCCGCGAGGGTCGAGGCTCGGCCGATCAGCACCTGGAGTGGCGACCCGATCTCGTGCGCGAGCCCGGCCGACAGCTGACCGATGGTGATCATCTTGTCCGCGCCCTGGAGGCCGCGCTCGAGCCGCAGGCGCGCCTCGGTCTCGGCGTCCGCACGACCACGCGCCGTGGAGATCGCCGCGACCATCGCATTGAACTCGTCGATCACGTCGCCGATCTCGTCGTGCCGGCGGACCTGCACCGGGGCGCGGAAGTTGTCGCGGCGAACGTCGCGGATGCCACCGAGCATCGACGCGACCGGTCGGGAGACATAGAGCGTGCCGAGCACGAGCCCGGCGACCATCGTCACGGCGACGAACGCGACCACCACGGCGATCAACCGCCAGCGCGTGCGTCCGAGGTCGGCCTCGAGATCCGTGGTCGGGCGCACCAGGGCCATCGCGCCAAGGAGCGCACCGTTGTCGTCGGTGATCGGGGCGGCGAACACGAAGCGCGATCGATCGTCCTCGAGCTCCACCAGCTCGCGCCGCTGGGTCTGGGCGCGCGCCACCAGCTGCTCCACCCGGAGATCGTTCGCGGCGCCAGCGGAGTGCGCGATCGGCCCGCCATCGACCCCGTGGACGTGGATGTCCACGGTCGGCTCGAGCTGCTCGAGGGTGGCGAGCGTCTCGTCGACGTCGCCGTTCTGACGATCGCGGAGGGCGTTACCGATCGAGGTCTCCAGCGAGCGGCCGATGATCCGGATCTCGCGCTCCGTGGCCGTGCGCAGGTCCGCCCGCTCACCGCGATACGCCAGGATCGCGTAGGTGCCGAACAGCACCACGCCGATCAACGTGAGAGCGACCGTGAAGCGGAGTCGGATGGACATTCGGGAGGGCTGCCTCAGGTGAGGCAGAAATGCGAAGGGACCGGGGGGCTGCCTCGCGAAGCGCCGCGTAGTTAGCCGTGGCACGCCGCATGGAACAGGAGGTGCCCGTGCCTCCATTCCACTTCCGTGCCGTCCTCTTGGCGCTGGCCGCCGGCTGCTCGTCCACCGCGGCCTCGCCGCCGCCCGACCATGCGCCGGCGATCGCCAGCCCCCAGCCCGATGGCACGGTGCGCCTCGAGCCCAGCTCTCGGAGCTATGTCACCAGCACGCGCGTCGTCCTCGGCGCCGAGACCCCCGTGGTTCGGGCGCCGGCCCGCCTCGCGTTTCGCGATGGCGCGGTCGCGCAGATCAACATGCCGGTCGCCGGTCGGGTGACCGTGGTCCACGTCAAGACCGGGGACAAGGTCTCGATCGGGACGCCGCTGCTCACGGTGTCCTCGCCCGAGGCCGCGGCGACCCGCGCGTCACTCGCCGGTGCCCGCGCGGAGCACGACGTCGCCATCGCCGAGCTCGCGCGCCAGGATCGGATGGCGGTGGGCGGGGTCGGGGTGGAGAGCGAGCGAGCGGCCGTCGCGGCGCGCGTGCGCCAGACCGAGGTCGAGCTCTCACGGGCGCAGTCCACCGCGGCGATCCTCGGAGGGGGTGGCGGTTCGACGGTGGTGCTGACCTCGCCGATCGATGGCATCGTGATCTCGCGACGCGCCACCGTGGGGAGCGTCGCGCAACCCGGTGGGGAGCCGCTGCTCGAGCTCGGCAACCCGAGCTCGCTGTGGGTGATCGCCGATGTGTTCGAACGCGATCTCGGCGACGTGCACGAGGGCGCGGCGGTCGCGGTGGAGCTGTCCACCCGCACCACCCCGGTGCCAGGCAAGGTCGTCTCGGTCGGTCAGGCGCTGACGGGGAGCCTGCGCACGGCGCCGGTGTACATCACGCTCGATGCCGACGAGCCGGGCGTCCGCGCGGGGATGTTCGCGCGCGCGGTGATCTCGCTGCCGGCAGCGCACAGCATCGTGCTGCCGTCGGAAGCCGTGCTGATCAAGGATGGCAAGACGACGATCGCGTACGTCAAGAAGGGCGAGGGCCAGTACGTCGCGCGGCCGATCGAGGTCGGGCCGTCGATCGGCGGCAAGGTGCAGGTGCTGTCGGGCCTGGTGGAGGGCGACGAGGTGGTCACCAGGGGTGCGCTGTTGCTGGACGGCGCCGCCGAGCAGCTGCTCTGACCCGCGTTGATCTCGAGGACATCCGATGTTGAAGAAGTTGATCGATGTGTGCGTGTCGCGCCGGTTCGCCGTGCTCGCCTTCACGGCCGGCATCGCGATCTACGGCTATCACGCCTATACCGAGACGCCGATCGAGGCGTTTCCCGACGTCACCAACTACCAGATCAACGTGATCACGAAGGCTCCCGGGCTCGCCCCCGAGGAGGTGGAGAAGCAGATCACGTTGCCGCTCGAGCGCGAGCTCAACGGCACGCCGGGCATGATCTCGATGCGCTCCGAGAGCCTGTTCGGACTGTCGCTGATCTACCAGACGTTCGATGACGACGTGGATGCCTTCAAGGCGCGCACGATGGTCACCGAGCGCCTCACCACGGCCGAGCTGCCCGAGGGCATCACCGCGGAGCTCGCGCCCGAGGCCACGCCGCTCGGCGAGATCTTCCAGTACCGGCTGTCGAGCGATCGGCACACGCTGCAGCAGCTGCGCGCCGAGCAGGACTGGACGATCCAGACCCAGTTCCGGCAGGTCCCCGGCGTGGGCGACGTCGTGGGGTTCGGTGGCTTCATCCCCGAGATCCACGTCGAGGTCGATTCGGCGCGCCTCCGGGCCTACGGGCTGACGCTCGCCGAGGTGCGCGATGCCCTCGCGAAGTCCAATCGCAACGTCGGCGGCGGGTTCCTCTCGCACGGTGACCAGGAGATGGTGGTACGCGGCGTGGGCTACCTGAAGACCCCGCGCGATCTCCAGGATGTGGTGCTCGCGAGCCGCGAGGGCACGGCGATCACGGTCGGTGATGTGGCGCGGC
>JAYVRN010000333.1:0-1783 GCA_043776275.1 Myxococcales bacterium
GGCGTGGTCGGCGATCGCGTCTAGCATCCGCCTCGCGATGTCCGCGAACGGCTCGCCCCACGAGGGCGTGAACGGATCGTGGAGCTTGGGCCAGTTCCACGGATAGAGCTGAGCGTTGCGAGCCCGGCCATCGAACTGGTTCGGGGGCTCGATCAGCCGATCGTCTCGGTCGAACCCGCGCATGCCGAGCTCGAGCTCGAGCAGCGTCGCGGTCTGGATCGCGCGTTCGAGTGGGCTCGAGATGATCGTGTCGACGGAGCTCCCCAGCGCGCGCAGGTGACGGCCTGCCTCTCGCGCCTGGGCTTCGCCGCGGCGAGACAGGCCGAAGCCCGGTAGCTGCCCGTAGCGAATGTTGTCCACGTTGTGGACCTCGCCGTGACGGATCAAGTGGATGACGGTGGTCACGCGCTTCCCCGCGATCTTAGAAGATCGAGGTCGCGCGATCTGGCGATCACTGCCAGAACGTCCGGATCCACGGCGACCTGACGCCAGGCACGCCGCCGCGAGCGGCTTCGTCGTAGGCTCGTGCCGGCATGGCCACCGCAGACGCACGGATCGATGTTGCCTTGATCGGCGGTGGCATCATGAGCGCCACGCTCGCCACCCTCCTCCGCAAGCTCGATCCGAGCCTGCGCATGGTCGCGTACGAGCGCCTCGATCGCGCGGCCGCCGAGAGCTCCGATGCGTGGAACAACGCGGGCACCGGGCACGCCGGGTTCTGCGAGCTCAACTACACGCCCGCGGCCCCCGACGGCACGGTCGATTGCAGCAAGGCGGTGAAGATCGCCTCGCAATACCAGCAGAGCCTCGAGCTCTGGCGCTCGCTCGTCGCGGCCGGCGAGCTCCCTGACGAGGCCACGTTCCTCCGCCGGGTCCCGCACGCCTCGTTCGTCACCGGCGACGACGTTCCGTTCCTGCGCACGCGCGCCGCGAGCCTCGCCCGCTCGCCGCTGTTTCACGACATCGAGTATACGGAAGACCGCGCGCAGATCGCCGAATGGATGCCCCTCGTGATGGAGGGCCGCGACCCCGGCACGCCCGTCGCGGCGACGCGGATGATGCGCGGCACCGACGTCAACTTCGGCGCGCTCACGCGCTCGCTCGTCACGTGGATCGACGAGGTCTCAGGCTTCGCGATCGAGCTGAGCCGTGAGGTGCGCGACATCCGTCGCGCCGACGATGGATGGGTCCTCGAGATCAAGAACCTCCTCACCGGCGAGGAGCGAACGGTGCACGCGAAGTTCGTGTTCATCGGCGCGGGTGGCTATTCGCTCAAGCTCCTCGAGAAGACCGGGATCCCCGAGGCGAAGGTCTACGGCGCGTTCCCCGTGAGCGGACAGTGGTTGCGGTGCGTGAACCGCGACGTGATCGCGCGGCACCACGCCAAGGTCTATGGCCTCGCCGAGGTCGGCGCGCCGCCGATGTCTGTCCCGCACCTCGACACCCGGTGGATCGACGGGAAGCAAGAGCTGCTGTTCGGCCCGTACGCCGGCTTCACGACGAAGTTCCTCAAGGAGGGATCCTGGCTCGATTTCCTCGGCTCGATCGGCATCCACAACTTCCGCGCGGTCGCCGCCGCAGGCCTGAACAACCTCGACCTCACGCGATATCTCGTCGGCCAGGCGATGCTGTCGACCGAGGAGCGCGTGGCGCTGTTGCGCCGGTACTGCCCGGGCGCCCGCGACGAGGATTGGGAGGTTCAGATCGCCGGGCTGCGCGTGCAGATCATCAAGAGCAACGGTGAGGGTGGCGGCGAGCTCAAGTTCGGGACCGAGGTCGTGAC
>JAYVRN010000334.1:0-21623 GCA_043776275.1 Myxococcales bacterium
GCCTACCAGAGCCTCTCATCGACCGCCACGTGCCATCGCTCGCTACTGGCGGCGAAGTGACAGGAGCAGCTGGAGCACGTACCAGAACAGGGTGGCGACCGTCGAGAACAGCATGAGGGATGCCGCGACGTGCGCCGTCGGCGGAAACTGGCTCATCACCAGGCTGGTCTGGAACAAGATGTAGCCGGCCAGGAGCACGATCATCACGCCGCAGAACACGGCGCCGAGGCTGAAGCCGAACGCGATCGAGGCAACGATCACGCCGAGCGCCGCGAAGCTTCCGATCACGAGCATGCCGCGCAGGAACGAGAAGTCCTTCTTCGTCACGAACACAGTGAGCGTCAGCCCGACGAAGATCGCGATCGTGATCGTGGTCGCCTGCGCGACCACCGCGAGTGCACCGCTGCCGCCGAGCTTGGCGATCGCTACCCACAGGAGCGGCTGTAGGAGGAGCGCCTGGGCAACCACCGCGACCCCGAGTCCGACGTATTGCAACGCACGCGAGGACTCCGACCACGCGAGCCGCTCGGCGAGATAGCCGACCAGCATGAACGCGCCGAGGACCACCAGCCAGTTCCACGTGCCGGTCAACGCCCACCTGGAGAACCCGAGACTGGTCTCCGGCCACAGATGGAGCATGCCGCCCGCGAGCAGCGCGAACGCAACCAGCGCGATGCCGAGGTGAGCGTAGGCCTTCCGCAGGAACGAGATCCGATCGCTGACACCAGCGGTCGCAACCGCGGCGAAGATCGGTCGAGTAGTGGCTGAGCGCATCGTGACCTCCTTGCGATGCACACCGTGGGGCGCACGACCTCGTCGGGCAAGCGCCCGACCCTCACCGAATCTGGAACGATCGCTGCGGTCGGTTCGAACCAACGCTCACGCGATCGCGCACAATGCGGCATGGTCGAGTTGCTCTCCTCTCCCGAGGCCTGGCTGAGCCTCGCGACGCTGACAGCCCTCGAGATCGTCCTCGGCGTCGACAACGTCATCTTCATCGCGATCCTCTCGGGGCGACTGCCCGTGGCGCAGCGCGAGCGCGCGCGCAAGCTGGGACTCGCCGGTGCGTTCGTGTCACGACTCGGCCTGCTCGCAACGATCTCGTGGATCGTGAAGCTCGATCAGCCGCTGTTCGAGGTTGCGGGCCGGGGCTTCTCGGGCAAGGCGCTGATCCTGCTCGGAGGCGGGCTGTTTCTGCTCAACAAGGCGACCAAGGAGATCCACCACAAGCTGGAGGCGGCCGAGGGCGACGGCGCGCCCGCGAAGGCCGGGATCACGTTCGCCGCGGTGATCGTGCAGATCGTCGTGCTCGACATGGTGTTCTCGATCGATAGCGTGATCACCGCCGTGGGTATGACCGAGTTTGTCAGCGTGATGGTGGCCGCGAACGTGATCGCGCTCGTCGTGATGCTGGTGCTCGGCAAGGGGATCAGCTCGTTCGTCGAGCGCCATCCGTCGGTCAAGGTGCTCGCGCTGTCGTTCCTCCTCATGATCGGCCTCGTGCTGGTCGCTGAAGGGTTCGGCGCGCACATCCCGAAGGGCTACATCTACGGCGCGATGGGGTTCAGCGTGTTCGTCGAGTTGCTCAACATCCGCACCACGCGCAAGACCCGGCCGGTCGCGCTCAACCAGGTTCCGCACGTGGCAGACATCCCCGAGTAGCGCGGGGCCCTGACTTCGCGATTCTCGCAGCGAGCGTCCCGAATCATGTGATCGACGGTGGTGCAGACGCGACTTACCGTGACGAACCATGAGGAACACGATCCGCGTCACCGTCATCCCGCTCACTCTTCACGGCCCGTTCGTTCACCCTCCCGAGGCGAGCTGAGGTGCCCAGCGACCTGGCGGCCGCCGGTCGGCTGGTGATCGTTCGCGATTCGGCGGGCCTTGGCTTGCCGTTCTCGAAGGGCCTGATGGCGACCAGCATCCTCGCCACCGGCGCGGAGACCGACCAGGCCTACGCGATCGCTGCCGAGATCCAGCGCGAGCTGACCGCTCGGGCCGGTTCGAACATCGATGCTCACGAGCTGGCGACGCTCGCGGCGACAATGATCGAATCGCGGGCCGGTGCGGAGGTCGCCGCGCGCTACCAGACCTGGCGCCGCTTGCGCCGCGAGGGTCGGCCGCTGTTGCTCGTGCTCGGCGGCGCGCCCGGGGTCGGCAAGTCGACGATCTCGACGCGGCTCGCCGTACGCCTCGGGATCACGCGGATCGTCACGACCGACACGATCCGCGAGGTGCTGCGCACCGTGATCCCGGCGACGGTGCTGCCCGAGCTCCACGTCTCGACGTACGAGTCGGTGGGTTCCGGAGCCGACCCGGCCGAGCTCTACGTACGTCAGGCGCGCGTGGTCGGTGGCGCTCTGGTGTCGGTGGTGCGGCGGCTCCTGACCGAGCGGCGCAGCGTGATCGTCGAAGGTGTGCACCTGCTGCCGGGCGAGCTGGTGAGCCAGCTCGGCGAACACCCGAGCCGTCCCGTCATCGTCGAGCTCATGTTGCTGCTCGAGGACGCGGTGGCGCACCGCGCCCAGCTCGCTGCCCGTCGCGCCGGCGAGCCCGAGCGCGGCGGCCAGCGATCGCTCGACCAGTTCCAGACGATTCGCACGCTCCATGATTTGCTCGCCGCGCGGGCTCGGAGCGCCGGGGTCGAGGCGCTCGATCTGGGGGAACCCCGCCAGCTGACCGAGCGTCTGCTCGAGCTCGTACACGCGCGGGCGGCGCCGACGTCGTGAGCAGACCTGTGATCGAGCTGCTGGTCCTCGACGGACAGGGCGTCGTGTTCAACGATCCACTCGCCGCGTTTTTCGACCAGCTCGCCGATGCGACCGGCCAGGACCGAGGCGCGGTCCAGGCGCGCTGGCGCGACGACGTGCGCGAGCGCGCCTGGCGTGGCGAGATCGATGATCAGGCGATATGGCGCGCCTTGGTCGGCGACGACCACGGCAACTGGGGCGCACGCCTCGAAGCAGCCTATGCGCCCGGTCCGGCGGCGCCGCGGTTACCGGCGTGGGCTGCGCACAGCCCGGTTTGGCTGCTCACCAATCATCGGACGGCGTGGATCGAGCAGCGAATCGAGCGCTTCGGGTTGCGTCCCTGGTTCGCTCGCGTCCTGGTGTCCGACGCGCTCGGCGCTCTCAAGCCCAAGACGTCCGTGTTCGTACCGTTGCTCGCGCACGTGCGCGACCCGGCCGCGGTGCTGTTCGTCGACGATCAGGAGAAGAACGTGACCGCCGCCGCGGCGCTCGGGTTATCGGCGGTCCTCGCCGACCCCGTCGGGCGCTGGATCTCTGACGTCGACCGCTGCCTGATCGCGCGTTGACCTCCAGACGTCAGCGGCCCGGCCGGGCGTAGCGAAGCAGGCAGCCCACCCCGCCGAGCTCCGAGAGTTGATCGTGATGGCTCACGCGTTCGAAGCCACACCCCGTACGTTCGGCGAGCTGAACGAGGTGCTCGCGCAGGTCGACGCCGGCGAGCTGGCCTCCACAGTGGGAACAGGTGTCCAAGAGGTGTTCCGGTCCGTTGGTGACGGTCTCGCAGACCGTGCAGAGCCAACCTCGTCCGGGATCGTACGAGCCGGTCATCACGAGCAGGTCGGCCTGCCCCCGCTGGAGAACTTCGATCGACGACAACGTCCCGATCTCGGCCATCGCACCCCGTCGGACCTCACGACACACCATGTCCGCCGCGTCGAACGACTCCTGTTGCTCCTGCTCGATGAAGCTCGCGAGCGCGGCCTGCACGACGTCTCCGTGGTCGGAGCGCGCGGCTGCCGGGACGACGTCGACAAGCTTGGCGCGCAGTCGATCCGGTAGGCGGTCACGGATGCGCGCCGTGAGCCGCGGATTCCCTGCGAGGATCAAGTGCGTGTGCCCGTTCGCCGACATCAACCGATCGAGGAGGTCGAGCTTTTCCTGGAGGAAGCGATCCGCCCGGTCCTTGCGATGGTTCTGGTAGTGGTCGCGACTCCAGCTTCGGCGTACGTCCTCGGGAAGGGCGGGGCCCGTCTTCCAGATCTCCCTCGTCACGGCGCCGAGGCTGACCTCCAGGATCCGAGCCGACCCCTCGGTGGAGATCAACACGACGAAGCGATGGAACGTATCCTTGAGCTCGACCAGCGGATAGATCACCGGCGCGCGATCGAGGATCACGAGCTCCGGCAGGGGCACCCGAAACTCCAGCGCCTGAAAGTATGGCGCCTCCCCGCCGCGCGCGAACACCGCCACGCCGCGCGTCCGCGCAGACCGTTGCTCGAGCTGCGCGTAGATCCGAGACATCGTGCCGTCGAGCTCGCCGCGTTGCCTGGTAGGCAGCGTCGCCCGGATGGCACGGACGCGGCGTTCGATGACGTCGCGCCGCGCCAGTCCGTGCTCGACCGAGAGGTAGCAACTCACCATCAGCGCGTCGGACGTGCCGAGCGTGGCCAGCACACGCAGCTGCTTGCGCAGCTCGGTCAAGTCGACCGCGCCCGTGTCGACGAGGCTCGGCGCGAGATCCGGAGCACTCGTGATGGTTTCAGTCGCCACAGCCGGGCTCCTCGTTCTGGGGCCGAGGTGTAGATACGCGATCGGCCTTGACTTGCCGGAGCGGTCGTCGCTCGGTGTCACCGCGGGTTCGGGCGACGCGACGGCGAGCGTCGTTCGCCTGACGAAGACGGAGCAGCAGTGTGATCAGCATGGGTGATAACTCTCCTTGCTCCATGCATAGGTCGTCCGCCGTCGGTGAACACCGACAGAAGTTGGTGGTCATGCTTCGAGAATCTGGAAGGTACGAGGCGCTCACGTGCGTCTCCTTGTGGAGCTGACGAGAATGACTACGGTAGCGACGCATGGCCGATGACCCACGTGAAGACGATCCGACGGTCGTTTCGAACGATGACCCGAACAGCTTTGCGGAGCTCCTGCAGGAGCTCCGGAGCCTGCTGCAGGGCACGCAACTCCTTGCTGGCTTCCTGATCGTGCTGCCGTTCAGCGAGCGGTTCTCCACCATCGTGCAAGCGGAGAAGTCGGTCTATCTCGCCACGTTCCTGTGCACGATGATCAGTCTGATCTTGTTCAGCACGCCGGCGATCCACCACCGTCTTCAACGTCCGCTGGTCAACCGCATCCAGTTCAAGAACCTGGCGAGCCGGATGATGATCGCCGGCACGGCGCCGCTCTCCGTCGCGCTCGTGCTCGCGACGCAGCTGGCGATCTCGGAGGTGCTCGGCGAGTGGCACGCGGCGCTCGTGGCAGCGTGTGTAGGTGCGGTCGTGGTGCTGGTGTGGTGGGTCGTTCCGTTCGTGTTCCGGAATCGCCGTCCGCCGCCGCTGCGGTCGTGACCCACATGAGCGCGCTCACGCGAACAGGTCGTTGCGCGCAGCGGTCCGGATCGCCAGCACGGCGGGGTGGACCAACCGCCGCTCGGCGGAGATCGCATAGAAGCGCTCGCGGACGCTCTTCACTTCGGAGACCTCGACGAGCCCGTAGCGGGCTGCGACGATCTTCGCGATCACCGTGGGGACGAACAGGGCGCCCATCCCATCGGCCGCGAACGCCTTGAGGAGCGCGCTGTCCTCGGCTTCAGCCACCACCAGGGGCCGGACCTCCGTCTCCGCGAACCAGGCGTCCAGGTTCCGTCGCAACGTGCATCCAGGGGTCGGTAACAGGAGCCGCGCTCCGTCGAGTCCGGCCGGGAACGATCGGCGCATCGCCGGCGCGAGCGCGGCGGGGGCGAGCAGCGTGACCGTCGATTCTCCGAGAAGATGGTTGTAGGCGCGGACGCTCGCGTCGGGCGGCACGGGTGCATCCGCGATCACTACATCGACGGCATCGAGGGCGAGCTCGGCGAGGAGCCGATCGAAGCGATCTTCCTTGCAGGTCAACGCGAGGCCACCCTCGTGTCGAAAGGCCGGCTCGAGCAGCGTGCGGACGAGCAACTTCGGAACGACGTCGGAGATGCCCACGGTCAAGCGCAACGCGCGGGAGGTTGGCCGTTCGCGGATCGTGTCGAGCATCTCCCGACCCAGACCGAAGATCTCGTCAGCGTATTTGTAGACGACGCGTCCATTCTCCGTCATCTCGAGCTTGCGGCCGCGGCGCTCGAACAACGGTTGGCCGAGGGTCTCCTCGAGCCTCTTGATCTGACCGCTCAACGCGGACTGCGAGAGCCGCAAGACCTTTCCCGCCGGCGCGAGCCCGCCTTCGCGGGCGACCATCCAGAAATACAGGAGGTGGTGATAGTTCAACCATTCCATGCGGTCCGCCTGCCGAACGTCGTAGCACACTTCCAAAAGATCGATGGATGAGCGCCAAATTCGGTCGCGGTCGTGTCCGGGTTTGATGGCTACAACGAGCCGTGGAGGTGACTCGTGAAGCTCGCCATTCGATTCAAGACAACCGACCGTTCTCCGTCGTTGATCGAGTACGTCCGCCAGCGCGTTGCAGGGCTCGCCGCGCATCGCGTCGAGAACGTGACCATTCGCTTCGAGGATGTGAATGGCCCCAAGGGCGGCGTCGACAAGCGCTGCTCGATCTCGATGCGTGGATCGTTCGGGACAAGCGTGGTCCAGACCCTCGATGCCGAATTCTTTGTTGGCGTCGAGCGGGCGCTCGAGCTGTGCGAACGCTCGCTGGAGCGGCCCCGCCGGAGACGCGAATCCCTCGCGGTTGGCCCCGCCTTCGCCGTGGTGGTGTCGTGACCCGCGGGGGGCGCCGCGCCGTCTGGCCGGATCGCGGAGACCTCGAGATCCTGAACGCGCACGCGGTCGCTGTTGCTCTCGTCGGCGACGAGGGCGACGGCCAGGAAGGCGACGAGTGGTTCGCGCGAGGCTCGCCGCAGGAGGCGTCCCTCCGGCACGCGAGGATCCTCGCGGCGATCAACGTGGGCGCTCGAGGGGACGGGTCGCGCCAGCAGGGAAGCGGGTCGTGGTCCGCTCGCGGATGCGATCCGCGAGCGGGTATTCGCAGCGTTGGCCGGTCGTGAACGGGTCCGCGGCGTGGTCGTCCAGTTCGTGACGTGCTCACGTCGGGGACCTCGCGTGCGTGTACGTGCCTGGCTCGACACCGCTGCCATCGTCACGATCGAAGGCGACGAGGACGAGACAGCGTCGCCCACCAGCCTCGCGGCCGCGATCGTGGTCGCGGTGGACCGCGCGACGAGACTCCAAGAAAGTGATGCGGACAGTACGAAATTTGTCGGCGGCGCGCGCTGCCGTCCGTGACTACACCAGGGCTTCGAGCACCCAAGCTCGAGAAAGGCTGAACCATGAAGCTGTATGGAACGATCACGGTCGATGTGGCGGGCGAGGAGATCCTGAAGCGCCCTGGGCTGTTGGCACGCATTCACGCAGCCTTCGGCGGGCAGCCCGACCTGGGCACCGGTCGCGTGCGTGCTGCGCTCGAAGCTGCCGCGGTGGTGGACGCGGTCAGACAAGCTTTGACCGAGCTGCATGCGACCAACGCAGTCTCGCTCGTGATCGACGACCTCGTCGTATTCCAGGATCGTGAGCGACGGCCCGAGGACCTCGGTGATCTGTTCCTGGCCTTCCACGACGTCGGAGCGGCGATCGGCGAGTTCGGCTTGCTCCGGCTCGCGGTGGAGCACGTCGAGGCGGGCCTCCATATCGTGCTGGAGGTGCAGGCGCAGACCGAGCATCTCAAGCACGAGCCGGCCGTTCGCGTCGTGGTGTCGGGTCGAATCCAGGCGTTCGAGCCACGGGTCGGAGAGGACGCAGACGCGTATCGTGCGCGCGTCGAGCCGCTCGCTCGCGACCCACGGCTCGTCGAGCTCGCACAGCTCTCGTTCGACAGCTTCGTGGCCCGCACACGGGATGCGATTGCCCGGGCGATGCCCGAGGCCCGCGCAACCGTCACCGCGTCGGATGCGCGGGTCGTGGTCCCCGACCAGAAGCGCGACCGCCGGCCCGAACAGCGGCCGACGGACCGGAACTACGATCCGCACGACGCCTACTATCCGAGCCCGATGCTGGGGATGATGAGCATGGCGATGCTCGGATCCTTCATGATGATGCCCGGCGTTCAGACCGTCGATGCCTCGAACACGCCGGTCGAGACGAGCGCTCCGTCTCCGGAGACGCAGTCGTCGACCGGCGGTGACGGCGGTGATGCGGAAGCAGGCGGCTTCGACGCTGGGGGTGATGCGGAAGCAGGCGGCTTCGACGCTGACTGGTGAACCGCGTTGCCACTTCGAGAAGATCGAAGTGTTCGTTGCGAACTATCGGAGACCAAAGGGTAGGCCTGGCGCAAGCTGCGGCTCGTCGGGATCGAGCTGACTCGCCGTGGATCAGCTTCGTGACGGAGATCGTGGTCCGCATCCGAGAGATCGTTGACACACGGCCAGCGGCGTCTGCTGATCGGGTGTTTCAGCGTGCGATAAGGACGGCGGCGCCGATCAACCGGTCGAGCGACCGGTCGAGCGACACACGTACGCCAGCGGTCAACGCGACGAAGTTGGCCCAGTTGTAGATGTCGCGGTCCTCCACCTTCGCGCCGCCACCGAGCAGACGAGCGCCGAACACCACGTCGATCCCGTTCGCGACGGGGTGGCCGGCAGCCAGCTGGACATCGTAGATCGCGCCGCGCACGCCCGGCACGAGCCCGAACGTCGAGAAGGCGTCAGCCTCCAGCGCAGCCCACCAGGTGTTGAGGGATGGTCGATACCAAAGTCGAGCCTTCGCCGCGAAGACCAGACCGATGTCGTTCTCCGCGGCACGCTGCGCACCACCGAGCGAAGCGAACGCCACCTCCGCGTTCCGGACCTGAAGCGAACCGCCGGCCTCGACCGTGATCGGTCCTCGCTCCACCAACCGATAGAGGTACGACGCGCGGTACCCATCGAACAGGTAGCGATGCTCCACCACGGTCCCGGCGAGGAATCTCGTGTCGCGGAACTGCAGGTCACGGGCCAACGTGACCTGGGTCGACGACTCGAATGGAGCATAGAGAAGGACCGCTCGGTGACGCCCGCGGGACAGCTCGAGGCTCGTCCGCGAAGACAACAAGAGATTGTCTCGCTGTCCGACGTCATCGGCATCGTAGCGGGTTCCCATCGCGCCGTACTCGCCATCGTTCTGGGCGATGTATGCCGGTCCCGTCTCGTACTGGACGGTCGCCTGGATCGTGGGCCTCGGCTCTGCGGACGCGACGTGTGGTCCGAGAGCCAGCACGGTCGCGATGATCAGCCGTTGTTGCATGGTTGGGGAGTAGAGCACCGCTACTGCGCGGGCAGGAGCACCTTGTCGATGACGTGGATGACGCCGTTGGACGTCAGCGTGTCGGTCCCGACGATCTTCGACGTCCGGTTACGAGCATCGGTGATGTTCAGCATCGCACTGATGGTGAACGTACCGTTCTGCACGGTCCCGATCGGAGCACCGACCGGAACGTCCGCCTTGAATACGCGGCCGGAGACGACGTGGTAGGTCAGCACCTTGGTGAGCAGCGGCTTGTCGGCGAGCAGCGCCGCCTTGCTCACCCCGAGCTCCGCGAGGAGCGCAGCGAATGCGGCATCGGTCGGGGCGAACACCGTGAACGGTCCCGGGCCGCTGAGGGTGGTTGCGAGATCCGCGGCGACGACCGCCTCGACCAGGATGCCGAACTCGCCGGGGTTGCCTGCGGCCAGCGCCTGGGCGGTCTGGACGATGTTCTTGTCGGCGGGCAAGATCACTTTGTCGATCACGTGGACGACGCCGTTGCTCGCCTCGATGTCGGTGGCGGTGATCTTGGAGAGGCGGTTGCGGCCATCGGTGATCGTCGGCGGTGACCCGGTGTCGATCTTGAACACGCTGCCTTCCGCGCTGGTGATCGGCTTGCCGAAGGGAATCGCGGCAGCGTTCACGGTGCTCGTCAGCACGTGGTACTGGAGCACGCCGCGCAGCAGCGGCTTGTTGGCCGCGGTGAGCAGATCCGCGCCTGTCGCGCCCGGCGTCTTGGTGAGCTCGACCGCGAGCGCGTCGAATGCCTCGTTGGTCGGTGCGAAGACCGTGAGGGTGCCTGGGCTGGCGAGAAGGTTGACGAGGTCGTCGTTGTCGCTGGCGAACTGCACGGCGGCGACCAGGGTCGACAGCGCTGGCGTCGCTTGCGCGGTCTCGACGATCGAGCCCGGCTCGTTGACGGTCGGTTCATCATCGTCGCCACAGCCAGACACGAGCGATGCAAGGGCGAGGATCGAGAGGGACGTGAGGCGCATGAGCTAGTCCTTGTGAATGGAGTTGAGTGGGTTCGACGGCTGGAGGCGGAGAGTGGTTACGCGGGAACACGCAGAGACGTCAGGCGCGTCACGCCACGGTCCGGGCTGGGCTTGGCGAGGACGGGGGGCTCGCCACATGCGTGGGGCGGGTGGTGATCAACGACGCGATCACGCCGGCCGCGATGATCAGTGCGATCACGCCGAGCATGTAGAAGTTGAAGTGCTCGCCGAGCCACGCTTTCAGATAGGTGTGCGTCATCATCTTGACGCCGATCACCATCAGCACGACCGACAGCGAGACCTTGAGGTAGCGGAACCGGTCGATCATCCCGGCGAGCGCGAAGTACAGGCTCCGCAGGCCGAGGATGGCGAACACGTTGCTGGTGAACACCAGGAACGGGTCGGTGGTGATCGCGAAGATCGCGGGGATCGAGTCGACCGCGAAGATCACATCCGTGAACTCGACCAGGACCAGCGCGAGAAAGAGCGGCGTGACCAGGAGCGCGCCGCGCTTGGCTCGATCGACCACCCGATCGGTCTCGATCGGAGCCCCGGGCGTCGCTGGCGCGTGACTCGCGGGCGAACCGGCGCGGACCACGAAGCGTTCGCCGTGGTAGCGCTCGGTCACCGAGAACAGCCGCCGGGTGGCGCGGACGAGGGGGTTCCGGTCGAGGCTGTTCGCCTCTCCGCTCGGGACCAGCAGCATCTTGATGCCGGTGATGATCAAGAAGCCGCCGAACACGTAGATGATCCAGCTGAACTTCGTGATCAGGACGGCGCCGACGGCGATCATCAGCCCGCGCAAGAGCAGCGCCCCGACGATCCCCCAGAACAGGACGCGATGCTGGTACATCGCGGGCACGCCGAGGAACCCGAAGATCATCGCGATCACGAAGATGTTGTCGACGGCGAGCGACTTCTCGACGACGAACCCGGTCAGGTACTTGATCGCCGCCGACCCACCGTCGTTGTAGATCGCCCCTCCATCACTCGTGGCAGGTGCCAAGGTCATCGCATCGACCCCGGTGCCGAGCCCGAACCAGCGGTGCTCGTAGCCGAAGTAGATGAACACGGTGAACAGCAGGCCGAGGCTGATCCAGACTGCCGACCAGCCGAGCGCCTCCTTCACCTTGACGACGTGCGCCGTGCGGTGGAACACGCCGAGGTCGAGCGCGAGCAAGATCAGGATGAACAGGACGAAGCCGACGTAGAGAACTTCCATGGGACCTCCGGGCAAGATCTGGAGCGATGGCGTTGGTGCAGGCCGCGATCAGGTCTCGCGCACCGGGGCGAACGTCCGTCGTCGGGCCAACGACCGCGCGACCGCACGCCCGGCGCGGTCGGCGGCGAGGGAGGCCGTCGACAGCACGTCGGCGCCGACGTGATCGATCGTGATCGTTCCCAGCGACGGCCCGCGGACGTGGATCCGACACCGCTTGTCGGCGCCGCCCTTGGGGCCGTTGATGTCGACGATCGTCACGTCGACCGCGCGGATCGCGGTGGCCAGACGTCCGAGCGCGAAGTCCAGGCGGCGCTGCAGCTGGTCGCGGAGCTCGGGGCTGAGATCGAGGTGGCGGGCGCGGATGGTGAGCTTCATCGGTTCTCCTTGCCATCTTGGTAAGGCGTCGCCGGGCTCGTGTCCTTCCAGACGTTTGGCAGCATCGATGCCGCATTTTGGAAGCGTCGACGGCGTAACGATTCCCAGTGACCACCCTCCAACCAAAGTGCCGCCGATCGTCCCACGTGCCCTGTTGACCTCGTTGCTGCTGGCGACGGTCGGCGTCGCTCGGGCCCAGCCGTCAACGACCGACGAGCCCGTCGTGGAGCGTGACCGCAGCTCGCTGAGCGGTAGCGTCGTCGACCAGACCACCGGCGAGCCTGTCCCGGGCGCCATCGTCGCGACCGGCAGCCTCGAGACCACCACCGCAGACGATGGACGGTTCGAGCTCGCCGGTGCGCCGAGCGGCTGGATCGATCTGGTCGTCGTCGCCGACGGCTACGAGCCGCTCGTCGAGCGTGCGCGTCGTGGTGTGCCCCTCCGCCTGCTGGTGATCCCGAGCGGCGAGCTCGGTGGTTCGGAGCTGATCACCATCGAGGAAAAGCGGAAGCTCGAAGGCCAACCCGCGAGTTATGACGTCGGCCGCGAGATGGTCCGCACGCTTCCTGGCTCGGGGAACGACGCGCTCAAGAGCCTGCAGAGTCTCCCAGGCACCGCACGGGTGCCCTTCGGGCTCGGCGGCCTCGTGCTCCGCGGGTTCGCGCCGCGTGACACCAACGTCTTCCTCGACGGGATCGAGGTTCCGATCCTCTACCACTTCGGCGGCCTCGCCTCGTTCTTCCCGAGCACGATGATCGAGTCGATGGAGCTCGTGTCGAGTGGCTATGGGTCGCGCTATGGCCGCGGCCAGGGAGGAATCGTCGACATCCGTTCGCGCCCGGGCCGCACCGATCGGTGGGCGGTGGGCAGCGAGGTGAGTCTGCTTGACGCGAGCGTTCGCGCGGAGGGGCCCGCCCGTGGTGGCAACGTGTCGCTGGGCATCCGGCGCAGCTTCGTCGATGCCGTGCTCGCCGCCGCGCCGACCGGCGATCTCACCCTCGCACCGCGCTACCTCGACGCGCAGCTCCGCTGGCAGTCGCGCTCCGGCAAGCTCACCGCGCTCGTGTTTGGCGCGGACGACGGCATCAGCCTGGGCACGTCGAGCGACAGCCTCGACGCGCGCCAGTCGTTCGTGCGCGCCGGCCTGCGCTACGAGGAGCGACGCGGCGACCTCCGGCTCTCGCTGGTGCCGTGGCTCGGCTTCGATCGCAATGCGATCATCGCGAACGAGAACCAGGTGATCCGCAGCAACGTGACGGCTGCGACACGCGCGACCGTTCAGCGCGACCTGCAGCACGGCTTCGTCGCCGCAGGCCTCGACGTCCAGGGCAATCGGTACGGCTACAAGCTCGCCGCAGACGCGCCTGCACTACCGACGGGGATGATGCCGCTCTCTCCGGGCGTCGAGGGCGCACGGTGGGCCGCCGACTTCGGTGTGTGGACCGAGGCCTTGCATCGCTTCGCCGGCGACAAGCTGGCGATCCAGCCCGGCCTGCGCGGCGAGCGCTTCGGGCTGACCGACGAGTGGGTGCTCGATCCGAGGATCACGCTCCGCCAGCAGGCAACCGCGAACGTCGCCTTTACCCAGTCGATCGGTCGCTATCACCAACCCGCACTGGCCACCTCGATCGACTACCAGCTCCCGGGCGAGCGGTTCCGCGCGTCGAGTGCGTGGCAGGCGAGCGCGGGGATCAACGTCGTCTCGAGGATGCTCGGTGGTGACATCACCGCGAACGCGTTTGGCGCGACGCTCTCCGATCTCCCCGTCGACGTGGTTTCGGGCGCGACTCCGTACGCATCGCCAGGCAGCGCGGCGGCCGGTGGCGCGGCCGCGGCCAGCCGCCAGCTCACCGAGGAGCAATTCGGGAGCTACAGCTACCGGGCCAACCGCGGTCGCGGCCGCACCTATGGTGTCGAGACGATGATCCGGCGTCGGGTCGGGCAGCTCCAGGGCTGGGTCGCGTACACCTTCGCGCGTTCGTACCGTCAGGGTGATCCGTGGGCTCTCGAGTCCTACGCGCCCTACGTCCTCGACCAACCGCACGTGCTGACCGCTCTCGTGACAGCTCCCATCGGGCCGCGGTGGAGGATCGGCGCGCGGTTCCGCTATGCGAGCGGCAACCCGATCACACCGACACTCGGCTCGTACGTGGACACCGGCCTCCAGAAGTACGTCCCACTCTCGGGGCCCGCGCTGTCGGAGCGCCTCCCGGCGTTCGTACAGCTCGACGTCCGCATCGACCGATCGTGGAAGCGGCCATGGGGCACGCTCAAGTTGTTCCTCGACGTTCAGAACGTGACGAACCGGGTGAATCCCGAAGGCGTCTCGTACAACTTCGACTACAGCTCGAAGCAATACACGCGCGGGTTGCCGCTGTTCCCGTCGCTGGGCCTGGAGTACGAGCCATGACGAGCTTCCTCCGCCTCGCACTGCTCGCGGTCCTCCTTGCGCTCGCCGCGTGCGACGACGGAAGCATCGACCCGATCACGAGGATCACCGGCCCGCGCGTGCTCGCGATCACCACAGAGCCGTCGGCGCTGCCGCTCGACGGTGAGCTCGCGCTGGCTGTCCTGACGGTCGATCCCGATGGGCCACGGATCGATGGGCGGCCGGTCGACGGCATGCGCATGCGGGCGTGTGCGCCATGGAAGTTCATCACCGATCCCGCGCGAGACTGCGTCGGTGACGACGCGTTGCCTCTCGAGCCCGACGCGGCCGGTCGTGTCGTCACGTTCGCAGCGGAGCTCGCGACGGCCTTCCCGTCGCCGCCTGGCGTACCCGCGCCGCCCGATTCGTGGCGTGCGGCACTCGCCGTGGGCCTGAAGCTCCGGGTCCCGATCATCGCGGAGGTCGAGGTCGACGGGCAGACCCTGGTCGCGCGACGAGATATCGACGTGGTGGAGACCACGGTCCAGCGCCAAAACCCACGGCTCGCCGAGATCCGGTTCGACGGGATCTCGACCCGGACGTTGCGCGCTGGTGAGCGCTACGTGCTGACCGCGACGATCGACCCCACGAGCCTCGACGAAGGCCCAGATGCCGAACCGTCCGGTGCGCTCGAGAAGGTGGTCTGCAACTTCTACAGCCCGACCGGCGAGCTCGGCGAAGCCGAGGTCTCCGTCGAAGATCCCGACGCGCTCGTGCCCGAGACCACGCCCAACACGTACACCGCCGGCCCACCTGGAACGACCTGGTTGTTCGTCGTCGCCGCCGACGAGACCGGCGGCATGAGCGTGATCTCGATCCCGCTCACGATCGAGTGAACGGCCTGATCAGCGAATGGGACACCTCATTCACCCACGTTCAGCCAGATCTCGTTCCGGCGCAGGAACCACGGCGTCCACGGAGGATCGTAGCGGTTGACCTCGGGCTCTCCGACCGCGACGAGGCCTCGCGCACCGATCCACGCACGTAGCGCCGCCGTCTTCTCCGCGTACTTCCCGTCCGTCCACCTGCCCGAGAACCGGTGCACCGCGACTCGGGCCGCAGGGGCCTCGTGCAGAGTCACGCGAGCATCGTCCGGCACCGGTAGGCTCTCGAGCATCTCTCCTCGCGGCATCGTGAACGTGACCACCCATGCGCCATCCACGGACCGCTCACCCACGGGCGCCGTCATCGCGAGCTTCCGGCTGTCCCGGCGCTCCCCGACGGGCGCGGTCATGGCGATCTTCTTGCGGATGCGGTTGCCACCAAAGATGTAGCCCGCGAGCCTCCGGAATCCCTCGTTGCCGGCCGCGTCGGACGAGCTGCCCGTGACACGCGTCTCTGCGACGACACGCGCTGGGTACCTCCGCACGTCGAATGCGTCGTCGTGGATCTCGAGCGTGAACGGGGGCTCCGCGACTGCCATGAGGACGTTGGACCATGGCGGGAACGCGCTGGCAATCGGCGCTGTGTTCGCGCGCCCGTGGCGTAACCCCGAGAGCGGAGCCGGCCTCCAACCGTCGTTCTCGAAAGGAACCCAGATGAAGCATCTCCTGTTTGCAGCAGTTCTCGGCGTGGCCGCGTGTGGCGGCTCTCCCAAGACCACCGACACCACCGTCGCCACGGCTCCGGCAACCTCTGACATCGTCGACACCGCCGTCGGTGCGGGGTCGTTCACCACCCTGGTCACCGCGATCAAGGCCGCGGGCCTGGTCGACACCCTCAAGGGCCCCGGGCCGTTCACCGTGTTCGCGCCCACCGACGCCGCATTCGCGAAGCTTCCGCCGGGGACGCTCGATGCGCTGCTCGCCGACAAGGCAAAGCTGACGGCCGTGCTCACCTATCATGTCGTTGCCGGCAACGTCACCTCCGCGCAGGTCGCAGGGATGACGGAGGCGACCACGGTGCAGGGCGGGAAGGTGGCCATCGATGCCTCGACCGGCGTCCGGATCAACGGTGCGAAGGTGGTGAAGGCCGACATCCTCACCACGAACGGCGTCATCCACGTGATCGACACCGTGCTCTTGCCGCCCGAGTAGCGCTGGCTTCATCGCCTTGCTCGTGATCGCTGTTCTGATCGAACTCCCCTACGCGTAGCGAGCGCGTGCTTGGTCGAGCTCGGCAATGACACGCTCGACCAGCTCGGGCGGCTCGATGGCGCGAGCGTGCGGGCCCCATTCGAGGACCCACGACACGACCGGCGTGAGGTTGGTGACCGAGAACGCGAGCATGATGCTCCCATCCGCGCCGCGCTCGATCACCTGAGTGGGATGCCACCGGCGCGCGGAGACGAGAGCTGCCTTGTCGCGGCTGAATTCGACCACCACACGCTGTTCCTGCCCCGGATCCCCGACGTGCACGCCGAACGCGCCGTGGAGCACGTTCGCGATCGCGAAGTCGGGAGGGACCTCGAACGATCGCTCGCGCACGTGGTCGGCGTCGGTGAACCGCTCCACCGCGAACACCCCGAGTGTTCGCCGCCACTCGCCGAGATCGGTAACCTGACCGGGATCACGAACTCGACAGCCGACGACGTAGAGCCCGTGTCGATAGAGCAGCATCGCGAACGGTGCGAGGTGGCCGCGCTGGGTGCGTCCACGCGAGTCCTTGTAGGAGAAGCGGACGAGCTTGCGCGACAGGATCCCGGTCTGGAGTGCGTCGATGATGTCGTCCTTGTCGTCGTATGCCTTGGTTCCACCGTCGGGAACGTACGCGAACCGATCGGGGAAGGTCGCCTGCTCGGCGCGCTCCTCGGAGCTGAGTCGCTGTTCGAGCTTCGCGAGTACGCTGCGGACGTCGGTGAGAAGTGGCGTGCCGCGCAGGACTTCGAATACGCTCCGCACCGCCAGCAGTGTGTAGCGCTCACGCCGGGTGATCGGCACGGACGAATGGCTCTTCTCCACCAGCCGAGCGGCGGCGCGGCCGTCGATCACGAGTGCGTCGATGTCGAAGCTCGCATCGCGCAGCTCGGACAGGTCGCGGCGAACGGTGCGCTCGCTGACGCCAACCTCGGCGGCCAGTTCCGACACCGCGCAACGTCGCGATGCTGCCGCGCGCCGTCGACCACGACAACGACGATGACGTTGAAGATGAGAGCGACGACGATGGCCCCGTCGCAACCGCCGCGCCGCCGAAGAGCGGCCTCGAAGCGGCGCTGACCATGGTTGCCCCGTACCTCCCGGAGATGCTCGAGAGCTGGCGGGGGAAGCCGGCGGCGGCGAATGTCGATCAGCGTGCAGTCGTGAACCCGATGGCGCATCTCGCTCGAATCCAGGCGCAACTGACATCCACCGAACGGCAGTTCCTGGACGCGTTGCTCCTCGATGACGACGCCGAAGCGATCACGCGAGACCTCGCCGCGCGAAGCGTCGTCGACGCGGTCGCGACGCTCCGGCGCGGAGCCGCCGGGACGCGCACGCAGGACGTTTCGCCGTCGCCGCAGGCCGCGCCACGGATCGACGCTGCCACGATGCAGAAGCTCACGGCGATCGCGACGCTGCTCGAACCCGAGAAGCGTGCAAGGTTGATGAAGCTGGGGCCGAAGCTGATGTCCTCGCCCGATGCGATCGAGCTCGTGAATACCTTGGCCCGGCAGGTGCCCGAGGCGGCAGCCAAATGGATCCGCGCCAACCTCGACGAGCTCGAGGCGAGGTTCGCGTCGTGAAGGCACCACTCTTGAAGATCCCGGCGAACGATATCGACGATCGCACCATGATCGAGCTCCCGGCCGACCCGCAGCAGCTGGTGAAGCTGATCACGCTCGGCATCGTCGCGGGCGGGATGCACGTCATTCAGTGCATGCGCGGCGGGCGACTTCAGCCGCCTGTGTTCGAGCCCGCCCCGATCGGGGACGTAATGACCGCCGACGAGGTCGCCGACTTCCTCCGGCTCGATCGCAAGACGGTCTACGACTACGCGGGTCGCGGAGAGATCCCATGTCAGCGACTCGGTAAGCGGATGCTGTTTTCGCGCGCCGGGCTCGTGTCATGGTTGGCCTCGTGCAGCAAGGGCTCGTCGGAAAGCAGCTCAGCATGAGTGTTCGACGAGAGAAGAAGTATCGGACGTGGTTCTACCGGAAGTGGGTTCGCACCTCGGATGGACGCAAGGTGCGGATCTTCGGAACTCCGAAGACCGAAGGCCTGCCCGAGACCCGGCAGGTGCGGAGGAAGCGGAGCGCCGAGCAATCGCGCGCGTCCTCGAAACGGGCAAGGTCCGCAAGGAACTGCCCATCACGAAAGAGGTGCCCACGGTTCGCGAGTTCCACGAGGTGTTTCTCGAGGCATCGCGGATCAAGAACAAACCGTCGTCGGTCGAGTCGAAGGAGATGATCTTGCGCGTGCATATCCTGCCGCGGCTCGGTGACCTGAGGATCGATGCGGTGACGTATGCCGTGATCGAAGACTTCAAAGTCGCGCTCTCGAAGACGCCGATCCACAACGTCGAGAAGAGGTACGGCGCGAAACTGCGGGCCGCGAAGGGCAAGCTCGTCGACGAGAAGCCGTCGCGGCTACTGTCGGCGAAGACGATCAATAACGTGTTGACCGTGCTCCGGCGGATGTTGGTGGTCGCGCGCAAGCGCGGTTACCTCGAGAGCGTGCCGGATGTCGAGTGGCTCAAGAACGAGCGACCCGACTTCGACTTCCTCGACTTCGACGAGGCCGAGCGGCTGGTCAAGGCTGCAGATGGTGAGTGGCGCACGATGATCCTCGTCGCGCTTCGCACCGGGATGCGGCACGGCGAGCTCATCGGGTTGCGCTGGCAGGACGTCGATCTCGTCGCAGGGCGGATCACGGTGAGGCAGAACATCGTCTGGGGTCACGTCGGTACGCCGAAGTCGGGCAAGCCGCGCGAGATCCCGCTCGGCGATGAGGTGAAGGCCGCGCTCAAGGCGCACCGTCATCTCCGTGGGCCGCTCGTGTTCTGCGATCTCGCCGGGCGGGTGCTGACCGAGGGCGAAACGCGCGGGCCGCTGTGGCGTGCCTGCAAGCGCGCGGGACTGCGCCCGATCACGTGGCACGTCGCACGCCACACATTCGCGAGTCACCTCGTGATGCGGGGCGGGACCATGAGGGCCGTGCAGGAGCTGCTCGGCCACTCGACGATCCTGATGACGATGCGCTATGCGCATCTCGGCCCCGAGGTGGCACGCGACACCGTGCGCCTGCTCGATGGCGTTGGGCAGAGTTTGGGCAGAGCAGCCACGAAATTGGGCTAGCTCCGCGAAATAGTAGTGGAGGCGGCGGGAGTCGAACCCGCGTCCGAGAATGCTTCTACTCGTACGTCTACGCGTGTAGGTCCGCTATTTGAAGTCTCGTGCTCGTCGATTGCGGCCGACCTTCGAGCACAACAAGCCAGCTTTGTCTCGACCTCCATGCGCTGACGGGTCAGGAGGCCCAGTCTGATTGTGTCAGTACTTCGTAGCTACAGACGGAAGCTGCGAGCACTGTCGTTACCTGGTTTTATCAGGCAGCGAGGGCAACAGCGTTATCGTTCGCAGTTGCATGGTTTGCCCATTTTTACGTGGCCTTGGGCGCCACGACGCGCAATCCGAGCGTCTTCATCCTCGTCGAAACCGGTACGCCCCCATGTCAAAGAACCTCTGCACTATGGGGCTGGAGGTGGGTGGGGTCAAGGTGCGGGTCACAGACTGCGTCGTACGCACGTGTGCGAGCCACCGGCGGCGAGCTCGACGACGTGATCGAGCCCGGGACGTCGCCGCCCTCGTTGGTCCCGAGCTGCCCGTTGAGGTTGTCGCCCCAGCACCTCACGGCGCCTGACTCCATCCGCGCGCAATGATGCCGGAAGCCGCTCACCAGCTGCACCGCCTTTCCGTGGTCGCGGCCGAACGGCTTCGTCGTCGCCGTCCAGCACTGCACCGTCCCCGTGCCGGAGCGCGCACAGGCCTCGGTTTCGGCCACCGTGACCTCGACGGCTCCATCGATCCCCGCGATCTGCGCGGGTTCCGCCCACATGGGCTTCGGGCTGGCGTGGAACTCTGCGAGCGAGCCCCAGCACCAGACGCTGCCCTTGGACACCGCGCAGGTCGCGTTGGTGCCGGCCGCGATCGCGGTGACGTCGCCGAGGCCGGCGACCTCGACCGGGTGATCGCTCGAGACACCATTCCCGGCACGGCGATCTCCGAGCTGCCCGTCCATGTCCTTGCCCCAGCACACCACCGTGCCGGTTCGACGGAGCGCGCACGCGTGGCCACCACCGACCGCGAGTTGCACGGCGTCGTCGACACCGGTCACGTCGACCAGCGACGCGGAATGGCCACCCGCGATCGGCGGGGCGGTGACCTCGCCGCTGGCGTTGTCGACCTTGATCGGAACGCGCAGCTTCGGGTCGGGCGCGGCGCCGTTGCCGAGCTGGCCGACGAGGTTCGCGCCCCAGCACGCGATGGTTCCGGTGGTCCGGCGGGCGCAGCCGAAGAGCGTGGACGTGTGCAGCTCCGCCGCGTCGGGCAGCAGCTGCAGCGCCCCGGGTTCGCGGAACGTGCCGACCTCGTCGAGCTGGCCGAGGCAGCGCATCGGTCCGGAGGTCATGCGGGCGCAGGTCGCGGTCTCCCCCATCACGAGGCCGGTCGCCCCCTCGAGCCCCGGGACGGTACGACGACGGCGCGCTTCATCGCGCAACCCTAACGCCTCTCCGCGGCCCTTCGGTCCCGTTAGGTTCGGACATGACAACGAACGAGGGCACCGTGGGGCGTAGGAGGTCAGGGCTCGATCCGGTCACGGGCTGTTCCGTGCGTGGCGTAAGCTCCGCGGATGAATGAGCGCGATCGTTCTGACGTCTGGCGGGTCGCGACGTTGAACATCTGGAACCGCCAGGGGCCGTGGGCGGAGCGCCTGCCGCTGATCCGCGCGGCGCTCCTCGCGCTCGACGCGGACGTGATCGCGCTGCAGGAGGTGCTCGGGTTCACCGGCCTGCCGAGCCAGGCGCACGAGATCGCCGCGGGGACGGGCTGGAACGTCCACCACGTGCCGGCGTGGAACGTCGGCGGCGGGCTGACGTTTGGCAACGCGCTGCTCTCGCCGCATCCGATGACCGATCTGCAGTCGCTCGAGCTGCCCTCGCCCCCGGAGCTCGATACCCGCACCGTGGCGTTCGCGCGGATCGAGCTGCCGCACGGGCCGATGCCGGTGTTCGCCACGCACCTCACGTTTCAGGCGCACCTCGGGCACGCGCGCTGCGAGCAGGTGCGGCGGCTGACCGAGCACGTCGATGCACTCGCGCCCACCAGTGGTCCACCCGCGGTGGTGCTCGGGGATCTCAACGCCGATCCGGACTCCGACGAGATGCGGTTCCTGCGCGGGCTCACCGCGCTCGGTGGAACGAGCGTGTACTTCTCGGATTGCTGGGCGGTCACGCGGCCGGGCGAGCCGGGCTACACGTATGACCGCCGCAACCCCTATG
>JAYVRN010000335.1:0-5692 GCA_043776275.1 Myxococcales bacterium
GTCCGCTTGGTCAGTGATCCCGACGAGGTCCAGCAGTTCTCTTGCCCGAGCAACTCGACGCTCGCTGGTGATCGCGCCCACGAGCTCCATCGCGAACAAGATGTTCTCCAGCACCGTGAGCGTCGGCAGCAACTGGAAGAACTGGAACACCACTCCCACGGTGCGCCCTCGCCACGCTGCAAGATCTCCTTCTGATAGGCCCTGCAACGGAGTGCCTGCGGTCGTTATCGTTCCGGCCGTTGGCCGGTCGAGACCTGCGATCAGGTGCAGCAGTGTCGACTTGCCGCTGCCAGACCTGCCCAAGACGGCGACAAGCTCCCCGCTGGGGACGTCGAAGGACACGTCGCGCAGCGCCAGGAACGCACGCCCGTCGGGACCTGGGTAACTGCGTTCTACGTTTTCCAGATTTAGCGCAGCACCAACCATGAACCATAAATAAGCGGTCGATTACTTATTTGTCAAATCAAAGTGTCGGAGCGCGGTAGACTTGGGAAGTTGTCGCAGAACAAACGCGTGAACGATCGAGAGACGGAGCCACCAACTCGCTCCGAGCGCGCGGGAACGATCCTGTTCGTCATCCACGTGGTCGCGGTCGCGGGGATTCTCATCGCGGTGAAATGCCTCTGACCCCGGCCGCTCGGCGTTCGCGAGCACCTCAGCGGATGCTGCGAAAGACGGTCCGCAACGAAGCCATCTGATCCTGAAGCGACCGCAGCTCGCGCGCCTCTCGCATACCAAGGAGCATCGCGCTCCCCGCGAGAACCATCGTGATAAGTCCGTAGGCGCCCAAGTCATCAGCGGCAACGTGGCGGATCAGGCAGCACGAGAACCCGATGATCGTCGTCACCATCGCCAGCACGAAGCGGCGATACAAGTAACGTTGTCGTTTCTGCATCCGCAGCAGCTCGGCAAGGATCGCGGCCTCCACTATCTGAGCCTACCCCGACATCCCATGGCGGGCGGCCATCACTCGAGCGTGAACCCGACGAGGTTGGAGTGCCTGCCAATCACGGAGACCTGGATATCGAACGGCCCCGGCGACAGCATCGGCACCTCGACCACGATCATCGTATCGATGTACTGCGCCGCGATCGCAGGCACCGCGCCGAAGGAAACCGTGCCGGTGTTCTCGCAATCGTTCGGGTCCGCTTCCTCCGGGTCATGCGGCTCCGGTTGTCCGCAGAAGTAGCTCCCACTGATCACGATGCTTGTTCCCGGACCCGCACGTTCCGGCACGATCGAGGCGATCACCGGATCGTGGATGTCGTCTCCCGCCGTGCATCCGACGAAGAGCGGGAGTAGGAGTGCGCAACGGACCCTCAATCGGGGACCTTCGCGGCGCGGGGCCGCGCAAATCGCCCGTAGAGCGCCGGGATCACGACCATGTTGAGCGCCGTCGACGACACCAGGCCACCGAGGATCACGACCGCCATCGGCGCCTGTAGCTCGTTTCCGGGCTGACCACCGGCGAGCACGAGCGGCACGAGGCCCAGTCCCGCGCAGAGTGCCGTCATGAGCACCGGTGACAGTCGCTCCATAGACCCGCGATGCACGGCCTCGTCGAACGGGGCCTTCTCCACGGTCCGCAAGTGGTCGTAGTGCGAGACCATCATGATGCCATTGCGCGTCGCGATACCGAACAGCGTCACGAACCCGACGAGCGAAGCAACACTCACGATTCCGCTGCCGAAGTAGATCGCCACCACGCCGCCGATCAGCGCGAGCGGCAGGTTGATCATGATTAGCAGCGCGTTGCGCAGCGAGCCGAACGAGAAGAACAACAACGCGAAGATGCCGGCGATCACGACGATCCCGAGCAGCGACAGCGTGCGCGATGCCGCCTGCTCGCTCTCGAACTGACCGCCGTAGACCACGTAGTAGCCGGTGGGCAGCGTGACCTTCGCCTCGATGCCCGCGCGGATATCGTCGACCACGCTGCGAAGGTCGCGCTCTCCGACGTTCGCGGAGACGACGACCTTCCGCTGCACGTTCTCGCGCGAGATCGTGTTCGGCCCGACGTCCTCGCGGATCACGGCGAGCATCTTGAGCGGCACGCGCACGCCGGACGGCGTATCGATGATCGTGTTCCGGATCGCGTCGATGTCTGCCCTTTGATCGTCGCGGTAGCGCACCAGGACGTCGTAGGTGCGCTGATGCTCCAGGATCTGCGTGACGACCTTGCCGGCATACGCGGTCTCGATGACCTCGGCGAGCGCACCGCTCCGCAGCCCGTACCGCGCGATCGCCTCCCGGTCGAACGAGATCGCGAGCTGCGGCACGTCCACTTGCTGCTCGATCGCCAGGTCGACGACGCCAGGGATCGCGGTCATCACCTGCTTGATGCGCTCCGCGCTCGTGCGCAGCTCGCTGAGGTCATCACCGAAGATCTTGATCGCGATACTCGCGCGCGTCCCCGAGAGCATGTGGTCGATGCGATGCGCGATCGGACCACCGATCGTGCACACCACGCCGGGGACGGTCGTGAGCTGCCGACGCAGCTCGGCGAGGAACACCTCCTTCGAGCGCTTGTCGAGCTTCAGCCGTACATCAATCTCGGCCGCGTTGACGTCCTGCGCGTGCTCGTCCAGCTCCGCGCGACCCGTGCGGCGCGCCGTCGAGACCACCTCGGGAAACGTTCGCAGCACTTCCTCGACCCGGCGGCCGAGCTTGTCGGACTCCTCGAGTGAGGTACCCGGAAGAGTAATCGCGCTGACCGTCAGGGCGCCTTCGTTGAACTCGGGCAGGAACGTGCGGCCCAGGAAGGGGACGAGCGCGATGGTGCCGGCAAGGAGGGCAACTGCCCCGATACCCACCGCACCCGGGCGGCGGATCGCGAAGCGCAGCACCGGCTCGTAAGCGCGCTTCAGGTGCCGCACGACGAACGCATCGCCATGGACCTTCTCGCCCGCGCGCTGCAGCACGTAGGAGCACAGGGCCGGGGTGAGGGTGAGCGCGACCACGAGCGATGCGCCGATGGCCACGAGGTACGAGAAACCGAGCGGCCGGAGCAGCCGGCCCTCGACGCCCGACAGGAAGAAGATCGGGATGAACACGAGCATCACGATCAACGTCGCGAACACGATGGAGCCGCGGACCTCGCGGGACGCCTCGTAGATCACATCGTCAGGCTTGAGCCGCTCCGCTTCCGGCCGCGCGCCGTTCTCGCGCAGCCGCCGGAACACGTTCTCGACGTCGATGATCGCGTCATCGACGAGCGCGCCGATCGCGATCGTCATACCTCCGAGCGTCATCGTGTTGATGGTCACGCCGAAGGCATTCATCGCCAGCACGGCGACGAGCAGCGACAGCGGCACCGACGCGAGCGAGATCAGCGTCGTGCGGACGTTGAACAGGAAGATGAAGAGGATGATCGCGACCAGAATGGCGCCGTCGCGAAGGGCGGTCGACACGTTGTGCACGGCCGACTCGATGAAGTCGGCCTGCCTCGCCTTGTTGCGCTCGATGATCATCCCCTTCGGCAGCGTCGACTGGATCGAATCGAGCTCCTTGTCGATGCGCTCGGTCAGGTCCAGCGTGTTGACGGCAGGCTGCTTCGTGATGCCGAGGACGACCGCGGGCTTCCCGTCGGATGACCCTTCGCCTCGCTTCGTTGCAGGTCCGACGCTCACGTCGGCGACTTGCCCCACGAGGATCGGCACACCGTTGCGGGCGCTCACGACCACGTTGCGGAGATGGTCCAGCGACCCGACGCGACCGACGGCGCGAATCAGCGACTCCTGTGCGCCGTGGACGTAGAAGCCGCCCGTCGAGTTCTGGTTGGACTCTTCGAGCGCCGTCGTGACGTCCTCGAGCTTCACGTCGAACGCGCGCAAGCGCTCTGGATCTACCTTGACCTGGTACTGCCGGACCGAGCCGCCGATCGGCACGACCTGCGCGACACCAGGGATGGCCAGCAAGCGGCGGCGCAGCGTCCAGTCGGCAGCCTCGCGTAGCTCGAGTGGATCGATACCCTCGCCGCTCAGGGCGATGAACAGCACCTCGCCCATCACGGACGAGATCGGCGCGAGCGTCGGCGCGGGAACGTCAGGCGGTAGGTGCCCAGCCACGAGCTGGAGCTTCTCGTTCACGATCTGCCGGGCTACGTAGATATCGGTGCCCCAATCGAACTCGACCCAGACGATCGAGATGCCGATGCCCGAGGAGGACCGCACACGACGTACGCCGGTCGCTCCATTGACCGAGGACTCGATCGGGATCGTGACGAGCGACTCGACCTCCTGCGGTGCGAGACCGTGCGCCTCGCTGACCACCGTGACCGTAGGCGCCGTGAGATCTGGGAATACGTCGACCGGCATCTTGATCGCCGTCCACGTCCCGTAACCGACGAGTACGACCGCCACGATCACGACGGCGAGCCGATTCGAGATCGACCATCGGATGATCCGATCCATCAGATGCATGGCTAGTGCACGTGCCCGTGTGCGGGAACCGAGCCAGCAGAGGACTGCAGCTTGATCTCGTACGCACCTTTGGTAACGACGTGATCGGCGGCGGCGATGCCTTCGAGCACCTCGACCCATCCGTTCGTGCGAATCCCGAGCCGCACCGGGCGGCGTTCGAAGGCCTCGCCCTCGATCATCACGAACACGACCGATTTTCCGGCATCGTCGACGATCGCGGACTCGGGAACAGCGAGCCCCTTCTTCGGCGCGCCCGTCGCGATCACCGCTTTCGCGAAGTTACCGATCCGAAGGTGCGCGGCGGTATTGTCGACCTCGAAGATCACCGGAGTCGTCCGCGTCTTCGGATCGATCACTCGTCCGATGGTCACGAGCTTGCCGTTGCTATCGTCGATCGTGAACGCCTGCGCGTACCCATCGATCGTGAACCACGCGGCGTGTGCGCCCTCGATGCGCGGCAGGTCAGGCTCGAACACGTTCGCGACGAGCCAGACCCGAGCGAGGTCGACCACCCGGAAGATCGATTGCCCCTCCTCGACGCTCTCGCCCGACCCGACATCGACAGAGACCAGCGTCCCGTCGATCGGCGAGCGCACCTGGAACACTCGTCCGCCGCCCGTCCCGGCGGCGCCGGCATCGAACTGTCCGAGTCGTCCCTTGGTTCCCGTGACTCGTGCCTCGGCGACTTGCACGCGCGTGCGCGCCTCTTCGACGGATTTCGCCGGGGCCGCTTGATCCGCCACGAGCCGCTCGGCACGCGCGAGCCCACTCCGCGCGGCGTCCAGCTCCGCCTGTGCGGCAGTGACATCGGCAGCCATCGTCGAGCGGTCGCCCAGCGCGCCGACCCGCGGTGAGATCGTCGCGAGCACCTGACCCTTGGTCACCGGCATGCCGAGCAGCGGCGCCGGCTCGGCGAGGGATACGCGTCCCGCCGACGGCGCACCGAGCCGAGCCTCGCGACCCGCGACGGGCCGGATCTCCGCACTCGCGCGCACGCCGTCCTGCAGATCGCGCTCCGCGACCGCGACGGTCGCGAAGTCCGTCTTCCACTGCTGCTCCTTGAGGAACGCGATCCGACCGGGCGGCTCGGGTTCCTCGGGTAGCGCCTTCCGGGCAGCGGCCTCGTCGGCGAAGACCGTGCACGGGCCCACGTCGAACGTGTGCGTGACCTGCGGGCCAGCCACGCTCATCGACATCGTGCACGGACCGGCCTTCGCCGGTGTGAGCTTCGGACGGAAGATGCCCGGGTTCGTGGGCGCATCGGTCTTGCC
>JAYVRN010000336.1:0-21593 GCA_043776275.1 Myxococcales bacterium
CCATCGGGGGTGTCGACGCGACGGACCGCGACCAGGGTCGGGACGCCTCCGAACGGCAGGGTCCGCCACTCGAGCGGGTCCACGGTGATCGTGATCGGCTTGGCCGACGGCACGACCCGCGTGGGCGCGCCCAGCCTGACGGGCGGCTTCGCGACTGGCTTGACCACCGGCGTCGCGACGTCGGGGACGGTGTGTGGTGCCTCGGCGCTCTCGAGACCAGGATCGTTGCGGTACTGCTGGTAGATCGTGTTCGAGTTCCAGTTCTGGACGTAGCTGTTGGGATCGATCTGGACCTGTTGCGCCGTTTGAACCTCACGTGGCGGCACGCGCGGAGCACCGGGTCGGCCGAGCTCCGCCACCGTTGTCCCCTCGGTTGTCCCCTCGGCGGTCCGCTCGGCAGCGTCTGCGACCACGGCATCGCCGGGAGCGCGCGCGGGCGGCGCGAGCTCCCGGCCGAGGCTGCTTCGGACCTCCGCGCGAAACCGCTGGTTGTCGGCGAGGCGCCTCGGCTCCGACAGCTCGGGGACATCGTCGTTGATCGTGGGCGTGGTCGCGCGCCCCGCGGCATCGAGCTGAAAGTAGCCAAGGACCAGCGCGTCGGCCGGCCCCGTTGCCAGTGGCGAGGGCGTGACCCCGACGGTGCCGGTCGCGCGCGGATCGTGGAACAGGTTCTGGTAGTGGAAGTACGGCCGCTCGACCTCGCGGGTCATCAGCTGTCCGAGCTCGGCGCGGAGCTCGTGGGCGAGCTGCGCACCACGCGCGGCGGCCTCGCGCACCGGCCCGGTCTCCTCGGTGTGCTGGCGCGCGCGGACATCGGCCCAGCCAGAGGCGAACCAGCCGATCAGCAGCACGGCGAGCGCCGCGACGAGGAGGCCCGCGGCGTACCAGGTGCGTCCAACCTTCACCTCGCGTGCCTCCACGCATAGCCCGCGCCCTTGACCGAGATGATGAGGGTCGGCTTCGCCGGATCCGTCTCGACCTTCTTGCGCAGCACGGCGATCGCCATGTCGACAGCGCGCGTCTGCAGATCACCGCGCTGCCCGAACACTTGCTCGAGCAGCTCGGCGCGCGTGACCACGCGGTCCTGATGGCGGAACAGCCAGCGCACGATGCCGACCTCGCGCGGTGTCAGCGTGGTGCGCAGCTCCCCGCGCACCACGACCATGCGCGCGAGATCGATCACCGCGCCATCGACCTGGACCTCGTCGAGAGACTCGCCCACCGGTGTGCGGCGGCCGAGCACCCGCACCCGCGCCAGGAGCTCGCGCGCCGAGAACGGCTTGGTCACGTAGTCATCGGCGCCCTCCATGAGCCCGCGGACCTTGTCGTCCTCCGAGCCGCGCGCGGTCAGCATCATGATCGGGGTGCCGGGGCGCGCGGCGCGCAGGCGGCGACAGACCTCCATGCCATCGAGCCGGGGCAGCATCAGATCGAGGAGGACAACATCGAACGGATCGCGGAGGCCGGCCTCCACGCCCAGGACCCCATCCCCGACCGCGGTGACCTCGTGCCCATCGCCGGTCAACAGGTCGACGATGCCTTCGCGGAGGCTGGCTTCGTCTTCGACCACGAGGATGCGCACAGGTACATCGTGCCACGGCACCGTGTAAGGGGGACGTAAGGCCCGCGCCCCTCCCGGTCGGGTATACTCGCGCGCGATGCACCGAGCCGCCGTGATCGCGTTAACGCTGGCAGTGACGGTCATTGGCGCCGCCCCCGCCGCGGCCGACCCGACCCAGCTCGGCCTGTTCTTCGGGCCTCGCGTGTTCGCGGACGACTCCAAGCTCGGGTACGTCAAGGACAACCCCGCACACCCATCTCTCGACAACGGCATCGAGTTTGGCCTCCGCGTGGCCCGCCCGTTCTTCCCGTGGCTGGTCCCCGAGCTCGAGCTCGGCCTGGCCCCCACCGGCACCAAGCCGATCCGTGCAGGCGCCGGCAACACCGGCCCGACCGCCGCGGCGACCGATGTGTTCTGGATGAACCCCCGCGCGCAGCTGCGGTTCGAGCTGCTGCCCGGCCGTCGGATCCAGCCATTCCTCGTGGTCGGCGGCGGCGCACCGATCGCGCTGTCGTCCGCGCGCAAGACGTTCGATAGCGACATCCTCGGCGACGGCTACGTCGGTGGCGGCGTTCGGTTCGACACCGGCAAGCGATTCACGGTGCGGTTCGACGCGCGCGTCTCGATGCTCCCCGGGATCGATCGGTACATCGCCGCCGAGCTCGACTTCTCGTTCGGCCTCGAGCTCCACATCGGCGAGCCCGCGAAGCGCACCACGGAGCAGCTCCCCGATGGTCTGATCTCCGATCGCGATCAGGATGGGATCCCCGACGCCAAGGACGCGTGCCCGGATCGCGAGGAGGACGCCGACGGCTTCGACGATCTCGACGGCTGCCCCGACATCGACAACGATCTCGACAAGGTCCTCGACATCGCGGACCGCTGCCCGAGCGTGCCCGAGACCTACAACGGCTACGAGGATGACGACGGCTGCCCCGACACGGTGCCGCTCGAGGTCGACAACCTGCGTGGCACCGTCGAGGGCCTGCTCTACGCCGAGGGCGAGACCGCGGTCCGCGACTCCGCGATGGGCAACCTCCGAAAGATCGCGAAGATCATGGCCGACCATCCGTCGATCAAGGTCGTGCTGATCGGCCACACCGATAGCGTCGAGGCCAAGCAGTTCGCCGACACCACGGCCGGCGCACCGCCGCCGGATCTCGAGGCGCTCGCCGCGGATCTATCGCGCGCCCGCGCCGAGGCCGTGAAGCAGGCGCTGGTCGGGCTCGGCGTCGCCGCACCGCGAGTCAACGTCGAAGGTCACGGCGCCGAAGAGGCGGTCTCCGACAACGACAAGCCCAAGGGCCGGCTCGCGAACCGCCGCGTCGAGATCCGGTTGTTCGTTCCGCCGCGGTAGCCCCGCGTCGCTACTTCTTACGACCGAGGAGGCCGCGCTTGCCCGCGACGTCCTCGCCGAGCTCGGTGGCGAGCTCGCGCAGCAGCGCTTCTTGCTTGCCCGATAGCTTCTTCGGGATCTCGACCTTGAACTGGATCACCTGATCGCCGCGGCCCGACTCGCCGACCCGTGGCACGCCCTGCCCGCGCCGCACGAACACGTCCCCGGGCTGGGTCCCCGGCTTGAGCTCGATCGTCGCGGTGCCATTGCAGCCGTCCTCGAGCGTGTGGACGTCGAGCTCGCCGCCGAGCGCCGCCTTGATGAAGCTGACCGGCATCTCGGTGAGGATGTCGTCACCCTCGCGGCGGAACCGCTCGTCGCCCTGCACGTGCAGCACGACATAGAGATGGCCGGTGGTGCCGCCCGGCGCGGTCTCGCCCTTGTTGGCGAGGCGCAAGGTCTGGCCGTCATCCACACCCGCAGGCACGGTGACCGTCAACGTCACGGTCTCGCCCTTGGTACCGCGACCGCGGCAGTCGTCGCACGGATCCTTGATCGCCTTGCCGGCGCCGCGGCAGTGCGGACACGTGGTCTGCACCATGAAGAAGCCCTGCGAGTGGACGACCTGTCCCTTGCCGGCGCACGTGGCGCAGGTCTCGGCCTTGCTGCCCGGCTTGGCACCGGTGGCGTTGCACGAGCCGCATCCGACCTGGCGGCTGACCTTGACGTCCTTCGTGGTGCCCCAGACGGCCTCGGGGAACGGCAGGTTGAGATCGATGCGGAGGTCCGCGCCGCGCGGCACCTGACGACCGCGCTGACCGCCGCGCCCGCCGAAGAAGTCACCGAACAGATCGCCGAACGCCGAGAAGATGTCCTCGACGTTGCCGAAGCCCGCCGCGCCGTTCGCGTTGCCGCCCGCGCCGCGGATGCCGTCGAAGCCGAACCGGTCGTAGCGCGCGCGCTGATCCTCGTCGCACAGGATCTGGTACGCGCTCGCGGCTTCCTTGAACTTGTCTTCGGCTGCTTTGTCGTCGGGGTTGTGATCGGGGTGGTACTGCTTGGCCAGCTTGTAATAGGCCTTCTTGAGATCGCCGGCGCTCGCCTGCTTCTCGACTCCAAGGACTTCGTACAGATCTCGCATGGCGTGAAGAATCAGCACCTTGGGTAAGACGGGCCCGGGAGTCTGTCAAGCTATGCTGTCGGGCGTGTGGGTCCCCGACGATCTCGCGCGGGGTGCGCCGGATCCGGGGGACGCGCTGCGCCGCGCCGAGCGGCTGTTCGAGGCCGCCGCGCAAACCAGCCTGGATCTCGACGGGTTGGACGCGGCCGGGCGCCAGGTCGCCACCCTGGCCTGCCAGGCGGCCCCCTACCTGGCGACGCTGTTGACCCGGGACCCTCACCGTCTGGTCAGGGTCGCGACCGATCGGTACCTGCACCGGGAGAAGCCCCGCGAGGTCCTGATCGAGGAGGTCTCCGTGGCGATGGCCAGCGTGACCACCAGCACGGAGCTCCGCGCCGCGCTGCGCCGTCTCCGCGGGGACGAGCTGGTGCGGCTCGGGGCGCGCGAGCTCGAGCTCGGCCTCGACACCGAGGTCGGCCGGGAGCTCGCCCGGCTCGCGGACGTCTGCTTCGATGCGGCGATCGGGTTCCACCGGGCGGAGCTGCGCGCTCGCTATGGTCCGCCGCTGTACACCGATGACGAGGGCGTGAAGCGCGAGGCCGCTCTCGGCGTGATCGGGATGGGCAAGCTCGGTGGCGAGGAGCTCAACTTCGCCTCCGACGTCGACGTGATCTACGTCTACACCTCGGATCAGGGCGAGGCCGGTGGGCTCTCGCTCCACGAGTACTTCGCGAAGCTGTGCACGCAGGTGACCTCGGCGCTGTCGGAGGTCACCGAGGACGACCTCGTGTTCCGCGTCGATCTGCGGCTGCGGCCCGAGGGCGCGCGTGGTGCGATCGCGAACTCGCTCGGGCAGATGGAGCGCTACTACGAGACGTTCGGCCGCCCGTGGGAGCGCCAGGCCTGGATCAAGGCGCGACCGTGTGCGGGGGATCCGCGACTCGGCGCCGAGTGCCTCGCGATGCTGCGCCCGTTCGTGTTTCCACGGCTGATCTCGCCGACCGTGCTCGACGATGTCCGCGACCTCAACCGACGGATCAAGCGCGAGCTGGTCCGCCCGCGCCGTGGCGCGATCGCGGGAGAGCCAGCCGGCTTCGACCTCAAGAATGGCGAGGGTGGCATTCGCGAGATCGAGTTCTTCGTGCAGGCGCTCCAGCTGATCCACGCCGGCAAGCAAGCGCAGCTGCGCCAGCGCGGCACGCTCGCCGCGCTCGACGCGTTGCAGTTCGCAGGGCTGGTCACCGACGACGAGCACCAGGCGCTGTGGCGCGCGTATCGCTGGATGCGCCACGCCGAGCACGTGCTGCAGCTCGAGGCCGGGCTGCAGACCCAGACGGTGCCCGAGGACGATATCGCGCGGATGCGCCTCGCGCGCCGGCTCGGCTATCCCTCCGACGTCGCGTTCGCGATCGACCTGGTCAAGCACACCGCCGCCGTGTCGCGGCTGTTCGTCACGCTCGGCGATCCAGCGGACGAGAGCCCGGAGGTCACGGCGATCCTCGGCGGAGAGCTGACGGCCGACGAGGAGGCCGCCGCCCTCACGCGGCTCGGGTTCGGGGACGTCAGTGCGGCCAGCGCGGAGCTCGCGCGTGCGCGCCGCAACCCGGGTTCGCCGCTGTCGCCGAGCGCCACCGATCGCACCGCGCGGCTCGGCGGAGCGCTGCTCGCGGAGATCGCGACCTCGGCGGATCCCGATCAGGCGCTGCGGTTCCTCGGCGAGCTGATCGCGCGGCGCGGTGGCGCGTGGAGCGTGTGGCGGCTGCTCGACGAGACCCCGGCGATCGTCCGGCTCCTCGGCTCGCTGTTCGGCGCGAGCGCGTACCTCGCGCGGACCCTGCTCGACACGCCCGAGCTGATCGATCTCCTCGTCCAGTTCGGGCTGACGCCGGCGACGCGCTCGGTGGCGCAGCTCGCGACCGAGCTCGACGTGCGACTCGCCACCGTGGATCACGCGGATCCGGAGGCGCTGTGGGGCGCCGTCGCCGAGGTCAAGAACGGTCACGTGCTGCGCGTCGGCCTCGCGGACATCGCCGGTGCACTCGATCCGCTGGCGGTGTGCGCCGAGCTGACGACGATCGCGGAGGCGTGCCTGGAGCGAGCGCTGTCGCTCGTCGAGGCGCCGCTCGTGGCCCACCATGGACGGCCCCGCGGTGAGGCGCGGCTCGCGGTGCTGGCCCTCGGGAAGCTGGGCGGGCGCGAGCTCGGCTACGCGGCCGATCTCGACGTGGTGTTCGTGTACGAGCGCCGCGGCTCGACGGACACCCTGGGCCACGACGAGGACGAATCGGATGGGCCACGGCCGCTGTCCACGATCGAGTGGTTCTCGCGCTGGGCGCAGCGGCTCCTCGGCGCGCTTCGTCAGCGCACGCCGCGCGGACGGCTCTACGAGGTGGATACGCGGCTGCGGCCCGCCGGGAGCCAGGGCCTGCTCGTGACCTCGCTGGCGGGCTGGCGCCGCTATCACAGCCAGGACGCGCGGCTGTGGGAGCGGCAGGCGCTGACGAAGCTGCGCGCCGTCGCGGGCGATCGCGCGCTCGGGCTCGAGGTCGAGCAGATCGCCGCGGACACCGTGTATGGCGCGCCGCCGAGCGATCCGCGGATGATCGCGGACGAGATCAGGAGGATGCGCGACAAGATCGAGCGTGAGCTCGGTGCGACGGGCGATCTCAAGACCGGCGCGGGCGGCGTGATGGACATCGAGTTCGCTGCGCAGTACCTGCAGCTGGTCCACGGCCACGCCCACGCGGAGCTACGGACCACGGGGACCGAGGGCGCGCTCCGTGCCGCGGCAACCCTTGGCATTGCCGCGCCGCGTGACCTCGAGCTCCTCGATCAGGGATACCGGTTTCTGCGCAAGGTCGAACACCGGATGCGCGTGGTTCACGATCAGCCGATCCATCGCTTGCCCGAAGCCCGTGACGAGCTCGACAAGCTCGCGCGACGATCCGGCTATCCCGATGGCGGCGTGCTGCTCGAGCACGTGGAGAGGTGGCAGCACGACATCCGCGGTGCGTACCTACGCCTGCTTGGTGCGTAGGGCACTACACACGGCGTGCTGCGTCACGCTTTGTGTACCCACGAGATCGCTGGCGCGCTGTGCCTTGTGATCCCACTCGTGCATTGGTACGAAGCCTACATGGGCATTAAAAAGCTCGACACGATCTGGATCGACGGTGGCCTCGTCCCCTGGGACAACGCCACCGATCACCTGCTCGCGCACACCATGCACTACGGCGTGGGTGCGTTCGAAGGGATCCGGGCGTATCAGCGCACCGATGGACGCACGGCGATCTTCCGGCTGCGCGAGCACATCGAGCGGCTGCTCGATTCCGCGGCGATCTGCACCATGGACGTGCCGTATACGCGTGACCAGCTGATGGCCGCCTGCCACGAGGTCGTGCGCTCGAACAAGATGGCCGCGTGCTACCTGCGGCCGTTGATCTATCTCGGCTACGGCGCGCTCGGCCTGGGCTCGCTCGAGCCGCCGGTCCGCACGATGGTCGCCTGCTACGAGTGGGGCGCGTACCTCGGAGACGATGGCCTGAAGAAGGGCATCAAGTGCATGATCTCCGCGTTCACCCGATCGAACTCGAACTCGGTGATGAACAAGGGCAAGATCTGCGGTCAGTACGTCTCGTCGGTGCTCGCGAAGCGAATGGCGCTCAAGAGCGGCTTCGAGGAAGCGCTGATGATGGATCCGCAGGGCTACGTGGCCGAGGGCACGGGCGAGAACATCTTCGTGGTCAAGAAGGACTACGTGCGCACGCCGCCGACCTCCGCCGCGATCCTCGCCGGCATCACGCGGGACACCACGATCACGCTGCTGCGCGAGCAGGGTGTGGAGGTCCGCGAGGAGATGATCTCCCGCGACGAGCTGTACACGGCCGACGAGGTGTTCCTGACCGGAACGGCCGCCGAGATCACTCCCGTTCGCGAGATCGATCATCGTAAGATTGGACGCGGGGAGGCCGGGCCAGTAACCCGTCGCCTTCAAGAGTCCTTCTTCTCGGTCGTCAAGGGCAGCGACGCCAAGCACGACCACTGGTTGAGCTATCTATGAACAAGCCAATGCTGGTCTCCGTGATGGTCGCGAGCGTCGTCGGTCTCGGGGGTCTCGGGGCATGTTCCAAGAAGCGCGTCGCCGAGTGCGACGAGTTCGTGGCGACGATCGACAAGATCGCGAAGTGCCCGAAGCTCCCCGAGGAGTCGCGCAAGTCGGTTCAGGAGAGCGCGAAGACCATCAAGGACGCGCTCAAGCTGATCGACGATGCGGGCGGCGTGGGCGATGCACCGGATGATCTGGTCAAGCAGCTGCGGGACACCTGCAAGACCCAGAACAAGACGGTCGTCGAGCAGTACACGAAACTCATGCCTGAATGCATGAAGTAACCTGCTAGAATCGCAGGTGTGGAGCTGACCCCAGGCACGGTCCTGCTGGGCAAGTACCGGGTCGAAGAGGTCCTGGGGACCGGTGGTATGGGGCGGGTCGTGCGGGCGTCGCACCAGTATCTGGCGCAGTCGGTCGCGATCAAGGTCCTGCTCCCGCAGTTCGTCGAGAGTCCGTCGACCGTCGCGCGGTTCCTCCGCGAAGCGCAGGCGACCGTTCAGCTCAAGAGCGAACACGTCGCGCGGGTGATCGATGTCGGGACGATGCCGGATGGCACGCCGTTCATGGTCATGGAGTACCTGGAGGGGAACGACCTCAACCAGATCCTCCGGCACCACGGTCCGCAGACCGCCGCGATCGTCTGCGACCTGATGCTCCAGGCCTGCGAGGGGATGTCGGAGGCGCACGCGATGGGCGTCGTCCACCGGGACATCAAGCCCTCGAACTACTTCATCACCCAGCGGCCCGACGGTTCGATGCTCCTCAAGATCCTCGACTTCGGGATCTCGAAGACCCCAGTCGGCTTCGACGACCTGACCGGGACGCAGACCGTGATGGGCACGCCCAGCTACATGGCGCCCGAGCAGATGAAGAGCGGCAAGCAGGCCGATGCGCGGAGCGACATCTGGTCGATGGGCGTGGTGATGTATCAGCTGCTACAGGGGCGGCCGCCATTCTCGGGCGAGAGCTATGCGGAGCTCGTGCTCAAGGTCGGCGCCGAGCCGCCCACGCCGTTTCATGTCCCGCTGCCGCCGGGCCTCGGCGAGGTGATCTTCCGCTGTCTCGAGAAGGATCCGCGGCAGCGTCCACAGAACGTGGGCGAGCTCGCGCGATCACTGGCTCCGTTCGCGAGCGATCCGGTCACCGCCGCACAGATCGCGGCACGGACCACGCGCATCCTCCAGCAGCGACATTCCGCCCACGGCTTCGGAGGGCAGCAGGGGCTCCCGATCTCCGCAGGGGGTGGACTCGCGACGCCCGTCCCGATCTCCCCGGCGCAGCTCACCCCTCGGAGCTGGCCGCCGTCGACGAGCCTGTCGCAAGGCCGCGGTCAGGTCACGCTGCAGACCAAGAGCAGCAAGGGCTGGCTGATCGCAGGTGCGCTCTCGCTGGTGATCCTCGCCGGCGCGGGCGGCTACATCGCCAACGAGCTGATGAAGAGCAAGCCGGCCGCTCAGCCTCCGCCGCCGTCGAGTGGAGCGGTGGTCCAGATGCCGGTGACGCCACCGGTCGCGACGCCCACGGTCGCCAAGCCCACCGTCGCGACACCGACGGTCGCGACACCGACGGTCGCGACACCGACGGCCGCGACATCGACGGTCGCGACGCCCACGGTGCCCACCGCCCCGAACGCGAAGACCGCCGTCGCCAAGACCACGCCGACGCCCGAGCCCAAGGCTGTCGCCAAGACCACGCCGAAGCCCGAGCCCAAGGCCGTCGTCAAGACCACGCCGAAGCCCGAGCCCAAGGCCGTCGCCAAGACCACGCCGAAGGTCGAACCGAAGAAGGTGCCCTCCAGGAAGGGCGACCTGTTCGACTCGCGTCACTGAGCTTTGGCGTCGCTCAGAACGAGCCGCCGAGGAACACCGAGGCGTCGTCGGTGCCGACCACCGGCGTCAGGTAGAGCGCGTGCTCTTCGGCGTGCCCGCCACGCGGCGCGGTCAGATAGAGCACCACACCGCCGATCACCGCGGCGCCGCCGACGATCGTCACCACCGTAGCGATGTTCGCCGTGTGGCGAGCGTCGTGCGTGGTCTTGAGGCCCGCGGCATCGCACATCGACGTCGACCCCATGCAGTGATCGGAGACCGCGGACTTGTACTTGCTGCGCGCCGAGAGCGTGATGCCACCCGCGATGCCGACCGCCACGACGCCACTCGCGCCGACGACGATGCCCGCGATCCGCTGTCCTCGCCCGGGTGCGGCGGTCCCACTCAGGACCGGATCCTTGTCGGGATCAGTCCCCGGATCCTTCGGATCCTTGTCGAGCTTCGGCGGGAGCTTCTTGCCCTTCCAGCCATCGCCCTTGCCCTTGCCTTTGCCCTTCGGGATGTCGAGCAAGATCTCCGAGCTCCCGCCGCGCTCGACGGGCGCCATCTTCTTCCTCTTCTGACCGTCGACCACGAACTCGATGACGTGCGGCCCCGGGTCGACGCGCTGCTCGATCCCGAAGGTCGCGCGATCCACGGGCCGACCGTCGAGCGTCAGGGTCTCGACGACGTCCGGATCGGCACCCTCCGGAAGCTTGAGCGTGATCCGGGGGACGTTGGTATCGAGCTCCTCCGCGACCTCGTGGATCTTCGAAGCGCGCTCGTCCTTCGTCGACGTCGCCATCGCCTCGGCGTCCGTGTACCAGCGATACGCGATCGCGAGCCGGCCCCACTCCTCGTAGCACTTGCCGACGTTGAGCTTGGCGCCAACCTGCGGATCGAGCTTGTCGACCTGCTCGAACGTCGGGCACGCCTCCGCGTACTTCTTCTCGCCGAGCAGCTTCTTGGCCTTCTTGAACAGCGTGTCGGCCTTGTCGGCAGCGGCAGTCCTCTCGAGCGAGGCGACCGAGACCAGCGACACGACCGCGACCGCGGCGCCAAGCACTCTCATGGCGTCACCGTGAACACGCCACCGTCGAGGTAGCCGACCGCATACGGCAGCTCGCGCTTGCGCAGATCGCCGTCGGCCACGCCGGGGTAGCCACCCTGGATGCAGATCGCGCGCAGGTTGTAGATCTTGCCCGGCACCAGGAACTCCGGCGGAATCGTGAACTCGGCCTTGATCCCCGTCGACGACAGCACGTACTTCTGCACGAGGGCCGTGTTCGCCGTGTTGGGCACCAGCTCGTAGAGCTGGATCTGATACAGCGTGTTCGTGGTGATGCCCGACACGAACGTCACCGACACGCCCTTGGTCGGCGTCGAGATCGTCAGGCCATCGGTCGACAGCGGCTTGCCATCGATCGTGATCACCTCGGGCAACCCGGCCGGCAGATCGAGCACCAGGTTCGGCGACGGCTCGACCACCTGGTAGAGGCCCGCCGCGAGGGTCGCGGGGAGCGTGGATCCCATGGGCATGTACGAGCGCGTCGCCGAGGTCGACCAGGTCAGCGTCGATCGCCAGCCCTTCGCCACGAACGGGTTGCCGTACATCACGTTGATCATCCCGGTGTCGGCCATCGCCACACCAGCGGAGTGGAGCAATGGGCCGTTGTCGTTGGCGACCTCGTAGCCGGGCGCCGCGTGGAGCGCCCACGTCATCGAGAGCGTCGGCACCCCGGGGCGGGCCGGTGCGAAGCGCGCGGCGACGGCCGCTGGGGGTCCCACCGTGATCGCGAGCGCCTGGTCCGCGCCGACCGCCGTCATCGTGCCCATCACCGCATCCGTGCCCGTCTGATCGAACGGGGCCGCTTCCATCACGCCGGTCAGCCGGTTCCCGATGTAGCGGAGGAACATCACCGCATCCGCCGTGGTGATCTTCTCGTGCGGCCGCCCCGTGATGCTCGACATCGACGTGAACGGAAACATCACGGGTCCGAACACCGTCGCGCCGACCGCCGGGATCTCGAGGCCGGTGAAGCCACGGACGTTCCACGATCCCAGCGTGTAGAGCTGGAACGATTCGGTGGCCGCGTACGCGGCAGGTAGCGTGGCGCGCACCGACAGCGTCGCTCCGGCGGGCGCCGGCTGCGGGGTCGGATGCGACAGCTGCGGATAGAGGCCGATCAGGTTACGCAGCGGAAACTCGAACTGTCGGCGGATCGGGACCGGGTAGTCCGGCAGATCGAAGAACACCGGCGGCGTCCCCACTTTGACCTCGGCCGACCACGTGTCGGGGGTCAGGAGCTCGCCATCGACGCGGAGGATACCGTCCGCCTCGTTGTCATCGGCAACATAGAACTTCGCGCCGAGCCCGGTCAGGTCCAGCGGTTGTCGGGTCACCGTGGCGCCGATGTACATCCCCTCCATCTGGAGGCTCACGCGCTCCGGCGGAACCAGGCCGCTCGTGTCATCGATCCCCGCGAGCTGCGCGCAGCTGGCGAGTCCGCCGAGCACGAGGCCCAGGCAGACGGGTGGCATGCGGCCCATCACGGAAAATTCTAACACCCCCTGCGAGTGTCCGCGCGCGCCTTATTTGTCGCCGGTGTCGTTCCCGTCATTCTCGCCGTCGTCCCGGCGCCAGAACCGCAAGCGGGACCGGCTGTCGCGACCGGCCGGGTCCTTGTCGTCCGGGTCCTTGGTCTTGTCTTTGTCCTTGTCCTTGTCTTCCATCGGCTTGTCGTTGCGCTTGAGCCGGACCGAGGCCTTCACGTCGGGCTCCGCGCCGGTCAGCCGCTCGCTGTTCGGGATGAATCGGATCTCGGTCTTGATCTCGAACGACAGCGTGGTGAGGATCTTCGCGATCTCGTCGGTCAGGTTCAGGTTGGACAGGAACTCGCGGGTCTCCCGCGCGATCACCTCGAACACCTTGTCCTTGGCCCCGTCCGCCGAGGACGCGATGTAGCCGACAGCGTCCGGGAGGTTCTCGCGCGCGAGGCGGCGGATCCCCTCCTCGGTGGAGAACACGGCTCCCATGCCCGCCGCGAACGTCTTCTTCACCAGCTCGGGGACCAGCGCCTCGAGCCGCTGGCGGATGGTCTCGGGCAGCGAATCCGGCTCCTCGCGCGGGGACTGCGCTCGCTCGCGCTCGGATCGCGGGGCGGGCGCGTCGTCCTCGTCGTCGGTGGCCATACATCTGGGGTACCCCCGATCTGTCGCGGGATCAAGGTATCCTCCCCATATGGCGGAACCTGCGCGGAAGGGAGAGGCGGACGCCGACCGTCCACCGCCCGTCACGGAGTCGCAGCCGATCGCGGTGATCTCGGCGGGCGATTCGGTGACCGCCCTCGCCCACGAGTCACGCCGCTACTCCAACGAGGAGGTGGCTCGCCGGCCGCCGCTTCGGATCCGCAGCTGGCGAGCGTACTGGACCACGTGGCGCGTGATCTGGAGCTACCTGTGGCTGCGGTTCCGCGCGCGCTTTCACTCGCCGCAATGGGCCGAGCACGCGCTGCGCACCGTTCATCTCCGCAACGCGCGCCGGATCGAGCGCACGATCATCGAGCTCCAGGGCCTGTTCATCAAGGTCGGGCAGCTGATCAGCATCATGACGAACTTCCTCCCGGAGGAGTTCCGCCGCGAGCTCGAGGGGCTCCAGGATGCGGTGCCGCCGCGGCCGTATGCCGACATCGAGGCCCGGCTCCGCGAGGAGCTCGGACGCAAGCCCGCCGAGCTGTTCGCCCAGTTCGAGACCCGGCCGATCGCCTCGGCCTCGATCGGGCAGGTCCACATCGCCCGCCTCGAGAACGGCCAGAAGGTGGCGGTCAAGGTCCAGTACCCCGACATCGAGGAGGTCGTGCGGCGCGATCTCAACACGCTCCGCCGGATCTTCCGGATCATCGGCTGGTTCATCCCTTATCAGGGGCTCGACGAGCTGTATCGCGAGATCCGCTCGATCATCCTCGAGGAGCTCGACTACCGCGCCGAAGCCGACAACACACGGACGATCGCGGCGAACTTCGAGGGCCGCACCGACGTCGCGTTCCCCAAGGTGGTCGACGAGCTGTCCACCGCGCGCGTGCTGGTCACGCACTTCGAACCAGGCTGCAAGATCACCGACAAGAAGGCGGTCAAGCAGCTCGGAATCGAACGTGGCCAGCTCGCCCGTCAGGTCGTCGAGATCTACTGCCAGCAGATCTTCACCGACGGCGTCTACCACGCCGATCCGCACCCCGGGAATCTCCTGGTCCGGCCGTCGAGCACCGGCGATGCCACACCGACGATCGTGTTCCTCGATTTCGGCGCCGTGGCCGAGATCCCCGCGAACATCCGCCAGGGCATCATCGAGCTGATCCAGGGCGCGCTGACGCGCGACACCCACAAGATCGTCGGCGCGATGAAGCAGATGGGCTTCGTCGCGCGCGGCGCCAACGAGCAGATGTTCGAGCAGGTGATCGAGTACTTCCACGAGAAGTTCCAGGAGAACATCTCGCTCGATTCGCTGAACCTGAAGGACATCAAGTTCGATCCGCAGAAGGGCCTCGAAAGCGTGGCCGATCTCCGCAAGATGGACATCTCGCTGCGCGAGCTCAGCGAGAACTTCCACGTGCCGAAGGAGATCATCGTCCTCGAGCGCACCCTGCTGCTGCTGATGGGCCTGTGTACCGAGCTCGATCCCACGCTCAACCCGATGACGGTGATCCGGCCGTACCTCGAGAAGTTCGTCCTCGGCGAGGAGGGCGATTGGTCCCAGCTCCTGGTCGAGACCTCGAAGGATCTCGTGATGTCGGTGACCGCGCTGCCGGCCGAGATCCGGAAGTTCATGCGCGCCGCGCACTCCGGCGAGCTCTCGCTCAAGTTCAAGAACATCGAGGCGCCTACCCAGCTGATGTACCGCCTCGGTCACCAGTTCATCTTCGCCGGCGTGGGCATCGCCGGGGCCGCCCTCGCGGTGATCCTCGAGGGCCGAGGTGAGGATCAGCGCGCGGTGTGGGGCTGGTGGACAGCTCGCATCGCGGGCGCGCTTCTCGTGTGGAGCTGGTGGTCCTCGCGGAACTTGCTGAAGAAGAAGTAGATGATGCCGGAGTCGGTCGAGGCGATGTGACGGCCGCTCCGTGGACGGGGTTCGCGCACTACCCGCGATAGACGGCGACCGCTGCCGCGATCACCGCGGCGACGCCGAGCACGCCGAGCACGAGCCTGACGACCTTGCCCCAGTCGGTGGGCGAGCCGCCGAACACGACGCCCGGGCGCTGGCCGTGGACGATCGCGCGGTACGGACGACCGCGGTACCGATACGCGAGCACCCAGGCGGGGAGGGCGATGCGCTCGGTGGTCTGCCCCTGGAGCAGACACGCGACATGGACGTTGCGGTACCGGCGTCCTGGGATCTGCGGCTCCACGCGCGTCTTTGCCGTCGCCTCGATCGCCCGCTGGACCTGCCGGCGCGCCGCCGAGCGTTGCATGTCGAAGCTCTCGATCACCACGGGGAGCGGGCCGGGCATCGCCGCCGTCTCGATCGGGACCGCGCGTCGAAGATCGTAGTACGGGACCAGCCGCCGGCACTCATCGCTGGTGAGGCCACGCGACGCGGGGACGACGATCGCCTCGAACCGCATCGGGATCTGCCCCGCGTGCGGCGCCCAGGCCGACCGGCGCGCGCCTTCATCGGAGTCCGCGGCCCACGCCACGGTCGCCTGCGCGCTGACCACCCACCCCGCCCAGCACAGCGGCGTCACGGTCTCGAGGATGGCCTCGTCGCGCAGCGCCTTCGGCGCGAACCACCCTCGCCCTCCGAGCCAGCCCCGTAGCGCTGCGAGCGTGGCGTCGTGATCGACCTCGAACGGGATCCGCACCTCGGCGACCTCCAGAGGATCCTCGAGCTGCTCGATCGCCATGATCGCGCCGCAAAACGCACAGTGCGGCGCCTGCACCCGAGGCGAGAACGCGACGGCGGCGTTGCACTCGGTGCAGCGGAGGACCTGCGCGCGAGCGGCGTGCTCGTGATCGCTGGTGCTGGCTGGGATCGGCACCGGCAAGGCGCACACCGCACAGCGCAGATCACCGTGTTCGAGCTGGCCGTGGCACCGCGTACACGGCGTCGTCATGCGCCGGGCCTCTGGCTGTGGATCACGAGGAGGACGATCGCGGCGACCACCGCCGCGGTCACCAGGGCGATCAGGGTGAGCTTCCACCACGACAGCGGGACCTTGCCCGTGACCTTCCCGGTCTGGCCGTTGATCACGACGCGCACGGGTGGCTTGTCGGGGCGGTAGCGCACACCGAACACCCACACCGGCACCAGGACCGGATCGAGCGATTCCCACTCCACCCGGGTCTGCCACGCGAGATCGGCGTGGCTGTCTCCGGGCACGAACGCGCGCAGCTGATCTCCGACGGCATCGACGGCATGGCCGCGCGACACCCGGCGGCAGGCGTCAGCGTCTCGCGAGAACTCCTCCTGGACGAAGCCCGCCACCAGCGCGGGGCGATAGCGGCGGAGCAGGCCCAGCTCGAACGGCTCGAGCCGCGAGAACGTGCCGTGGTCAAGGCCGACCGACGCCGAGACCAGGACATCGGTGATGTAGCCGAGGTGCTCGCCGGCGATCGGGCGGTACTCCGTGCGCGTCACGGTGCGGGTCTCCTCCCGCTTGGTGCCATCCTCGGCGGTCTTGGTGTAGGTCTCGGTCTCCGTGTAGTGCTCACCGACGGAGGCGGTGTAGTCGGTCCGAGCGACCGCCGAGTACAGATACGCGGGGAGGTACACCCCGCGCAGCTCCGCAATGCGCGCCCGCGCCAGCGCCGGATCGGCGATCAGGACGCGTCGCCCGATCCACCGGCCGAGCTGCGCACGCGCCCATGCCGCATCGCCCGCGAACGGCAGCACGAACGCCGGATCCGGCCCCTCCGACGCTGCCGGGCGCTCGAGCACGTTTCCGCTCGCACAGTACGGGCAGGTCTCGGTGCGAACGCCAGCGAACGCGAGCGCCGCGCCGCATTGCCCACACTCGTAGCGCATCACCGCGAGCCTAAGCCGTTCTCGCGCTCGGGTCCCAGGTCCCCGACAGGAGTCCGGCAGCCGAAGCGTCAGGACGCCCGGCGATCCGGAGTCGGCAGCAAATTGGACTACGCAAGGTCACACGGCGATCATTGATCCGGAACAAGGCGGCACGGGGCCGCGTTGATTCCAGTGAGGTCGTACATGCTCGCCGTCATCGGAAATATGATCGCCGGACTTGGGGTGGTTAGCCTGTTCACGGCGACGTTGCGCCTGACAAAGCCCGGCCGGCAAGCATAGACTGGACGGGTGGTCAGCACCGTCCTGCCGCGCATGGCGCGGCCCCCCGGCGCCGAGGAGCTAACGCTCGCGGATGTCGAAGCGGTGCGCCTCCTGCTTCGAGGCGAGTCCGTCATCGACTGGCACCGCCTGAGCTTCGTCGACCACGCCGAGGTCGATCGGTTCCTCCGGCTCAACGAGTTCGACCCCGAGTCGGATGACGAGCTCGAGCGGCTCGAAGACATCCGCAGCGAGACCGTGGAGTACCTGTCGCGTGCGTTCGCGATGGCGATCCCCGATGAGGTCGCCGCCGACCTGCCCGCCCGGGATCTGTTCCTGGTCGCCTCGAGCCACGGCCCGCACCAGAAGTGGGCGTGCGTCGTGCTCAAGGTCATGCACATCATCCACCACATCAACGGTCGCCAGGCGCTGCTGAAGATGTCGGTCTCGGACGAGATCATCTTTCGCGAGATCGAGCTGAAGGTCATGCAGGTGGTCGAGCAGCTGCGCGCCGCCGGCGCCCCGCTCGCCGAGTGGGAGTGGAGCCGAAAGCCTCTCGATTCGCAGATCACGAAGCTCCTCGCCAAGCGCTCGACGCTGGCCGCCAACATCTACGACAAGCTGCGGTTCCGGCTGATCGTCCCGAACGCCGAGGACCTGGTCCCGATGATCGCCACGCTGACGCGCCAGTTGATCCCGTTCAACTACGTGGTGCCCGGCGAGTCCGTGAACCAGCTCGTCGATCTGGCCGCCCTGGTGCGTGCCCAGGAGCAGCGCTCCGAGGGCTCGGACTCGGGCAAGGTCCGTGCGGCGACCGCCGTGCCGTACAACGAGTTCTCGGGCCCCGAGTACCGGATCGTCAACTTCGTCGCCGACCTGCCGCTGCGGATCGAGCGCCTGCTGCCGCGCGCGGAGACGCCTCCGGACATCGGGCACGTCGTGTTCGTGCTGACCGAGTTCCAGATCTGTGACAAGGCGACCGCACAGCGCAACGAATCCGGCGCGTCCAGCCACGAGGCGTACAAGGCGCGCCAGCACGAGCGCGTGCGGATGCGCCTGTTCCGCGACAAGGACGATCCGCTTCCGCCAGACTGACGTCGGGCGGAAGGCGAGTGGCTACTTCGTCACGAGGACGATGATGCCGGCGATGATGCCGCCGAGGACGATCAGCGCACCGATCACGCGGCCCCAACGCATCTGCTTCTTCGGAGGGGGTGCCATGACCGGAACTTATCACGCTCCCATGGGAGCCGCGCGGTCGGCACGCGGCAACAGCTGCTGGAACCGCCACAGCTGGATGCCGACCCGGCGCTGCGCATCGCGGCCATCGCGCCCGATCACCCGTGCGAACAACCCGACGATCAGGATGGCGGCGACGTTGGCGACGACCAGCACGACGTGCGCGAGATCTTGATCGGTGGCAAAGATGGTGCCGAACGAGAGCAGGCCACGGTCGGTGAAGGCCCACGATGGAGCGAGCACCCCGACCCACTCGAGAAGGAGCGGTAACCCCGCCGCGAGCGCCGTCCACGCGATCACCAAGGATGGCCGATCGACGAGCGCGGGGAGCGTGGTCGACGACAGCAGGGTCGCGCACACGAACACGGGCGTGAACAGGAACGGCCCCGACAGCCGGGTGAACAGCACCGCGACGAGCAGGTGCGACGCGAGCGTGAGCGCGGCGGGGACGTACCGGTTCGCGTTGAGCCAGACCATCAGCACGCCGAACGAGATCGCGGCGTACAGAGCGATCAAACCCGACCACGACCTGACGTCCATGAACGGCACGAGCGGCGCCAGCATGAACAGGCCCAGGTAGGGCCGGAGCGCCCGCCGGCTCCGCTCCCGCGTCACCTCGTCCTCGGCGGCGAGCAACGCTCTCTGAAGCTCCGGCGGCGCCGGGCGCTGGTCGTCGACCAACAACTCCATGATCCAGCTGGACGCCTCGCGAGAGCTCGGATCGAAGCTCGCGGCGCGCCCCGCCGCGTTGAGTGCGAGCGCCTGATCCCCGGCAGCGAGCGCGCGGCGCGACTCGGCGACCAGCTCGGTCGCGAGGGCGCGACGGCGCTCCTGATCGCGATCCCCATCGAGGTAGGCCTGGATCGCGTTCGCGAACCCGCGCGCCGTGGGCCGTGCGTGCGGCTCCGCCGCGAGCGCGCTACGACAGATGTTATCGAGCTCGGGCGCGATCCCACGCGACGGTGTGCGGCGATCGGGCGATGGATCCATGCCGTCGAGCGTGCTCGCGAGCGCTCCTGGCCCCCGCGGATGCAGCGACTCACCCGCGAGGATCTCGAACAGCATCGCTCCGAGCGCGTAGACATCGGCCGCCGTCCCCACCGATTCGCCACGCGCCTGCTCCGGCGCCATGTAGCCAGGCGTACCGAGCAACGCACCGACCTTGGTCTCGCCGTCGAGCGACTGGACATCGGGAAACCCGCCCACGGCATCGTGCTCGGGCTCCGCGAGCACGCGCGCCACGCCCCAGTCGAGCACGTAGACCTCGCCATAGTCCCCGAGCATGATGTTCGAGGGCTTGAGATCTCGGTGCACCACGCGTCGGCTGTGGGCCAGCTCGACGGCGAGCGCCACATCGACGAGGCCACGGAGGAGCCGCTGCGGGGTCTCGGTGTGCGCGTCGAGGAGCGCCGCCATCGTGGTCCCCGCGACCCGCTTCATCGTGAAGTAGGGCCGGCCCTCGGAGTCGTGGCCGAGCTCGTGGACCGGCGCGATCGCAGGGTGATCGAGACGCGCCTGGATCTTCGCCTCGCGGAGGAACCGGTCGATCAGCTCCTGGCTCGGCGCCGCCGCCCGCAGGCGCTTCAGTGCGACATCGCGGCCGATCGTCTGGTCGTGCGCCAGCAGGACCTCGCCCATCCCGCCGCGACCGATCACCTCACCGAGCTGGTAGACCGTCGCACCACGCGGACCGGCCGGAGCGTCGGGCGCTCGGGGCTCGGTCTCGCTGACGACCGTATCGGTGCTCGGGATCTCTGTCGGGGTCAGGGGATCGACAGGTGCCATCCCGGCATTATCGCCGGGTCGACCACGGACGGGGATTGCTGGGCAACAAGTGCTGCAGGTGCCAGTTCTGGATCCCGAGCTTGCGCTTCGCCAGCTTCGCCGCCTTGTGGACCTGGAGGCCCACCAACCCGACCACGCTGACGAACATGATGTTCGCGAAGATCAGTGACCACTCCGCGATCGGCCCCTCCATCTCGAACACCGCGGAGCGCGCGGTGATCGAGGTCAAGCCGACCTCCCAGGTCGGCGCGAGGACGTGCAACCACTCGAGGCTGATCGGGATCAGAAAGGCCGCCGAGGTCCACAGCACGATCATCCACGGCCTCTCGATCAAGAACTGCGCGGTGGTCAGCGCGAGCAGCACCCCGCACAGGAGGACGGGCGTCAGCATGAACGGACCAGCCATCCGCGTCCACACGATCGCGAACAGCAGATTCCCGACGAGGCCGATGCCGATCCGGTAGGTCCCACGGCGCATCGCGCGATAGGTGATCAGCGCGAGTGCGGTGACGATCGCATAGAGGATCAGGAGCCATGCCCAGTTCTTGATCCCGAGGAACGGGAACGCGAGCCAGTAGCCGTAAAGCGAGAGGTAGGCGTAGAGGCCGGCTTTGCTCCGCTGGGCAGTGACCTTGCGCTCCTCGTCATCGAGCGCCTCCTGGATCTCGGGTGGCAGCTCGGCCGGGGGTTCGACGATCAGGCGCGTCACCAGCGCGGCGGCCTCCGCGGAGTCCGGATCGAGCGCGAGGGCGCGGCCGGCGCGACGTACGGCGGTGGCCCGGGCGTCGGCGCCGGGGCCGGCGAACGCCTCGTGGGCGAGCGCGAGCTGCTCGGCGGCGAGCGAACGACGGCGCTCGACGTCGCGATCGCCGTCGAGATAGGCCTGGACCTTGTTGGCGAGCTCGCGCGCGGAGGGGCGGGTGGCTGGTTCCTCGTCGAGAGCGCTGTGGCACAGCGAATCGAGCTCTGGCGGGATCGCGCGATCGGAGCGCCGCTGCGCGGGAGCCTCCTGCGGGCGCGACAGCGTGCTCGCGATCGCGGCGCTACCCTTGGGATGGAGCGCCTCGCCCGCCAGGATCTCGAACAGGATCGAACCGAGCGCATAGACGTCGGCCGCCTGCGTCGCGGGTTGCCCCTTGACCTGCTCCGGCGACATGTACCCAGGGGTGCCGAGCATCGCGCCGGTCTGCGTGCCGTCATCGAGCGTCTCGATGTCGTCGGGGGCCGTGCGATCCTTGGCATCGGTGAGCACGCGCGCGACACCCCAATCGAGCACGTAGACCTCGCCGTAGTCCCCGAGCATGATGTTCGAGGGCTTGAGGTCGCGATGGATCACCGCGCGGGCGTGGGCGAACTCCAC
>JAYVRN010000337.1:0-5670 GCA_043776275.1 Myxococcales bacterium
TGCTCGGCGCCGTCGGCTTCACGCTGTTCGGCCCCGATGCGCTGCTCAGCGGCGCGGGCGCGATGGACATCGGCGGGCGGCACGCGGCGACCTTCGCGACCGGCGTGATCGCCGGGTTCGGCGCGCTCGGTCCGGTGGTCCAGGAGCTCGTGATCTCCCGCATGTACGACTCCAAGGGCGGAGACCTCGGTCCGGTGTTCATCCTGCTGTTCATCAGCGCGGCGCTCGCGTCGGTGTTCTGCTTCGTGCTCGTCCTGCGCAACCGCAACGGTGGCAAGGGCATATAGGCGCCCGCTCGGTGTACGATGAGGGCGTCCCTTGCGCGTGCCGTCGATCCTCATCGTCCATCCCGATCGCAAGACCCAGCGGATCGTCCAGCGGATCCTCGGCGTCACGGGCTATCGCGTCGACATCGCGGATGACCTTGATCAAGGCATCCGCCTGATGAACAACCTGCAGCCCATCCTCGTCGTGGTCGATGGCAGCGCCGTGCTGTCCGCGCGCGTCGGGGACTTCTTCGCGGCCGCACGCGCCCGAGGAGCCGAGGCGTGCATGACCCTGCTCGGGACCGCGGCCGCCGATCAAGTGCCGAAGATCCTCGGCATGGGGGCCGTGACCAACCTCCTCGTCCACGCCATGCCCGTGCTCGCCGAGGAGCTCACGATCACGGCGCAGAAGCTGATCAAGAACGACCTGTTCGGCATCGAGAAGTACCTCCTGTGGGGCACCGACCTGCCGACGACAACCATCACCCGCGCGAGCCAGCGCGCGACGCTGGTCGGTGACCTCTCGGAGCAGGTCCGCGTACGCGGGCAGAGCGCCCGGGTCGCCTCGATGGCGATGCTGGTCGCCGACGAGCTGATCTCGAATGCGGTCCACAACGCGCCGGTCGATTCGGCGGGGGTGCACTACCGCAAGGATCTCCCCCGCGATCAGGAGCTCGAGCTGGACCTCAGGCACCAGGTCCGGCTGCGGTGGGGCTGTGACGCGCGCTACCTCGCGATCGAGGTCACCGACCAGTTCGGCTCGCTCGATCGTGACACCATTCTCACGGCCCTCGCCAAGAACGATGTCCGCGAGTCGGGCGGAGGAGCCGGGATGGGGGTCGCCCTCGCCTATCGGTCCTGTGACCACCTCGTGTTCAACCTCGCCCCCGGCAAGCGCACGGAGATCATCGCGTTGATCGACGTCCGACATCCACCCACGGAGCGCTTGCCCGCCTCGTCGTATAACGTGTTCGTGGAGCGAAGCTGATGGAGACCCGTGGACGCATGACCATCGACCCCCAGGGCGATGCCTGGATCATCGGCGGTGCCATCGATGAGGCCGCTGCGCTTCACGAGATGGTGACCCGGGCGCGGGGCAACCGGCTGGTCCTCGATCTCGGCGCCGTGACCTTCATCAACTCGCTCGGCGTGCGGGACTGGATCCGGATGCAGGCGGCCGCGCAGAAGGCCGGGCTCGATGTCGAGCTGCGGCGCGTGGCGGAGCCGCTGGTCCACCAGCTCAACATGATCATCGCCACCCGGGGCAATGCGGCGGTGACCTCGTTCTTCGCACCGTACGCCTGTGATGCCTGCGGCCGAGAGGAGTCCCTCCTGATCGATGCCGTGGCCAACGCCGCCGGCCTCGTCAAGCTCGAGCCCCCTCCCATGACCTGCCCCGAGTGCGGGGCCGCCATGGCCTTCAACGATTTCCCCGAGCGTTACTTCTCGTTCTTGTCGTCCTGACCACCCGGGTGGTGTTACAGAGCGCTCGTGCTCGAGCAGTTCGCCAACTGGGTCAAGGACGTCGTCGCGTCGATGGGCTATCCCGGCGTGTTCCTCCTGATCACCCTGGAGAGCACGCTGGTCCCGATTCCTTCGGAGCTGGTGATGCCGTTCGCCGGCTACATGGCCGCGAAGGGCGCGTTCTCGCTGCCCGTGATCCTGATCATCAACAGCACCGCCGCGCTCCTCGGGTCGGGCATCTGCTACTTCATCGGGGCCAAGGGCGGCAAGCCGTTTCTCGAGAGGTACGGCAAGTTCTTCCTGCTCCGGCAGCACGACCTCGAGAAGACCGAGCGCGTGTTCGCCAAGCACGGCAAGTGGGTGATCCTGATCGGCCGGTTCGTGCCAGTGGTCCGGCACATCATCTCGATCCCGGCCGGCATCGCGCGGATGCCCCTCAAGACGTTCTTCCTTCAGACCTTCATCGGGTCCACCATCTGGGGAGGGTTCCTGATCCTGCTGGGCTACCAGCTCGGCGAGAACTGGGAGGCCGTGGCGACCAAGTTCAAACGAATCGATCTCGTCATCGGCGTGGTCGTCGTGCTAGGCCTCGTGGCACTGGGGATCCGGTTCGTGGTGCGCCGTCGCCGCGAACGTCGCGAACGTACGAATAACGCCGACTGAGGCAGTACCTACCGTGTCGTACCAAAGCCGTACCCCGTCCGTCCCCCCCGGCGCCGTCTCGCACCCGGGCGCGTCAGCGTCCGTGCTAGCGTCTTCTCAGATGTCGTTACCGTCGGCACAGACGTCGGCGTTCAGCGTCGCGGTGCTCGACCGCCACGAGTCCGAGCTGGTCACCGCAGCGATGGCGCTGGTGACGGAGCGCTCGCCCACGGATGCCAAGATCCTCGAGGGCCTGATCGTCGAGCTGAAGGCGACCTCGGAGCTCCTCGACCGCCAGCGTCCCCTCCGCCGCCCCACCGCTCTCGGTGGCGAGCCGCGCGACGAGCAGACGTTGATCGAGCACCTGTGCACGCTGGATGGCCTGTCGGGCGACCTCGCGTTGCCGCTCAAGGCCACGCTCTCGCGCACGTACCTCCTCACCAAGATCAACTTCCTCCGCGGCTTCGTGAAGGCGGTGTCTGCGATTCCGGACGTCCCCGAGTGCGCGAAGATGGCCCACGATCTCCGCGAGGAGCTCGCGCAATCGATCTACACGCTGCTCGCCGAGGAGCTGTTCCTCGCCCTCCTGCGCAAGCCCGATGTGACCCGGCGCACGAAGCAGCGCGCGGCCGATCAGCTGATCACGGTGTGGGACGACGCGATGCTCGAGATCGACGACTTCGCGCCCCTGCTCGAGTCCGCGTGGCACGCGCGCAACCGGATCAACGCGGCCTACGGCACGCTCCTCGGCGCCACCGAGACCTTCCGCCTCGTCCGCGAGGATTGCTCCCCCGATGTCCTCGAGTTCTTCGGCCGCGACGGCATGTCGGTGGACGAGAGCGCGGCGTTCGAGGAGTTCCTGTTCAACATGACGTGCGAGGAGCTCGCCACCCTCCGCCGCGCGATGCAGCAGCAGCACAAGTCGGCCGCGAGCCCGGCCTATGCCGCCGAGATCCTCGGCCGCCAGATGGAGGAGCTCGAGCACGGCCCCTCGCACGAGATCGATCCGATGGCGCTGTACCGCTCGTACCAGCGACGCCAGCTCGCGGCGGACTTCCGCTTGATGTCGGGTGCGCCCGGTCCGCGGCGGACCGCGGAGGGCTACCTGATGGTCTACCTGCTCGATCAGCAGTAGGCAGCGTTCAGACCGTCGCGGCGGCCTGCTGCGAGATCAGGTGCCGCTCGAGCGTGCTCGACAGATCCGGCATCGCCTCGCTGACGTTCTTCTTCGCGCCCTCGCGCATCTTGAAGTACATCTTCTTGGCGGTGGTGTGCGACGTCTTCTCGGCGCGCGCATCGGTGACGGAGAGCAGGTCCTCGGCCACATCCTCGGAGCGCGCGACCAGGTAGTCGGAGAACGAGGACTGCTTCGCGGCAGACCACTTCTCGTAGTGCGGCTGGAGCTTTCCGAGCCAGTCATCGAGCAACGCATCGACGACCTCGGGAACGAACTTCTTCTTGATGCCCTTGATCACCGCGTAGGCGCTCTTGATCATGAAGCCCTTGGCCTTGACCTGGGTATCGATGAGGGCGACGCAGTCCGCGATCACGAGAGGGCGAAGCGGATCCGTACCGAGTTGCTCGACGAGAGTAGGCATAGAACGAACATCCTTCCTAAGCGATGCCGCGTACCATAAGGCCCGGGAGCCAGGTCGTCCAGCCGGTTGGCCCGGGGTTGCCAGGCCATGCCGCCGGCGGCGCTGTCGAGCGCGCCGGGCTGACAGATGCCTCACTTGTCGTTGAACGTGATCCCGTAGCGCGCGCAGCGGACCTTCATCTGCTCGCGATCGGGCACGGGCAGGTTCGTGTAGTGCTTCTGCGCCTCGGCCGCATCTCCGTCGATGCACGCGGACGACACCACGATGCGCATCATCCGGGTGCTCGTCGGATCCTTGGCGAGGACCTTGAGGGCGATCGTCTTGGCCTCGTCAAAGTCGCCGTGGTCGTAGGCCTTATTGGCCTCGGACATCACCGCATCGAGGCGAGGGTTCGGCCTGGATAGCTCGTCGGCGACATCGGTCGGTGGCGGATCGGAGACCGGCTGCGGTGGCGGCGGCGTGGTCTCACGCGTCGGCGACTTCACGGCCGGGCGCGCCGCGAACGGTGCGTCGGGCGCCTTGGCGATCGGCTCGTCGGCCGACGGTGGCGTCGGCACCGGCGGCGGCGTCGGCGCTGGCTTGTCGCGCTTGGAGACGTCGGCCGTCGCGGGAGTCGCGTTGACCTCCTTGAACAGATAGACCCCCATGGCGAGCACCGCCACGGAGGCCACGACGAGGATGAGGTGACGCGGGGTCACGGCAGTTGCATAGCATTGACGACGAACACGACGAAGTCCAATCTGCCCCGGCGATGAATCGACGAATCCTGGGTGTCCTGGCTGGGTTCGCGCTGCTCGGGGCCGGGGGCTGCGGCGACAACACGCGGGCGTGCGGCGAAGGGACCGAGGATCGGGGAGGCACCTGCGTCCCGGTCGCCGGCCCGCCGCCGACCTGCACCGATGGCACGATCCTGAACCCCGCCAGCAACACCTGTGTGATCGATCCTGCGTCGTGCCAGGACGGCACGGTCCTGATCAATCACCAGTGCCAGGACCCGACCGCCGGGCTGTTCCCGGATGTCCAGGAGGGCGCCGAGCCCAACGGCTTCGGACTCGGCGGCGAGGCCAGCGTCACGCCCGCCGGGATCTTCACGCTGAAGGCGATCGGCGGCCCCGGCACGATCCTGCACGGCACGATCACGGCGCGGCCGGATCACGACGATGACGGGCAGCTCGAGTCCGACTACGACACCTATCTCGTCGATGTCACCGGCCCCACCCTGCTCGGGATCACGGCGGACGGCGTGCACGGGCTGACCGCCGGGTTCTTCGCCGTCACCGGCGCGGATCATCTCGACAGCTGGATCCGGTTCGGCGTCAACCTCACCGGCGATACCACCAAGCGCCAGCTCTACCTGCCGTCCGCGGGCCGCTACGCGATCGTGATCGCGGACTCGCGCTCGCTCGTGCTCGGCACCGCCGTGGGTGACGCGAACACGCAGTACTACGTCACCATCGATCAGCTCGCCCTGCCCGCGCCGGAGTCCCTCACCCTCACGGCGGGCGCGGTCACCGCGACGGCGCTGCTCGGCAGCGAGGACACCAGGTTCTTCAGCGTGCCGATGGGGCTCGGGCTGAACGAGATCACGCTCACCACGGACGCGTCCACCGCGACCGGTGGCCTCGTGGTCAGCGTCGGCAGCGCCGCGGTCGGCACGGCCGAGGAGACCAAGTCGAGCTCGGGATCCACGCCGGCGCGGC
>JAYVRN010000338.1:0-21474 GCA_043776275.1 Myxococcales bacterium
CATGGGAACCCCGAGCATACCCGTGTGGGACGGCCGCAAACTTGCCCCCGCCCACCGAACGGTCGAAGCATGGTCGTGATGATGGAGATCTCGATGGTCGATCTGACGCGAGGCTTGACGGGCTTCCCTCACCATCGGTTCGACCTGTCATGCCTCGAGGTCGAGATCCAGGTGCTCGATGCAGACTCGGATGACGATGCGTTCGCCGAGGCGTGGTTCCGGGTGGGTGAGGATCTGTCGGATGGGCGGATCGACGAGCCGTTCGAGCTGTCGCCCTCCGAGGTGATCACGCTCGCGATCGCGTAAGCGGCGCGGATCGCCTACTCTCGCGTGGGGGATTCATGTCACGTCTGCTGCTCGCGCTGACCGTCGCCGTGTTCGCGTGCAAGCCTGCCAAGCCGGTGCGGCCACCGGCTCCCGAGACCAAGCTGTCGCCGTTCGTGAACCTCGCCGATGAGCTCGAGACGCCCGCGAAGCCGCTGTGGCCCACGCTGCCAGCGGCGCTGACGGGTGAGCTCGAGAGGGCCGCGGGCGCGCCGGCGGCACCAGGTGCGCGGCTCGCCGGCGCACGCCTGCGGCTCGCGGGCTGGTCGCTCGATCTCTCGGCGGCGCGCCCGGAGGCGATCGGCGCCAAGCTCCGCGCGGCATACGAGGGCATGTTCCTCGCCGAGCCGCTGGCGTACGCCCCGCAACCCTCGGCGGAGGGGCGCGAGGCGGCGGGATTGCTGCATCAGCTCTACGATGCGATCGATACCAACGCGTATCGCGAGTGGGCCAAGAGCGCACCCAATGTCGGGCTCGATCGCAGGTTGCTCGAGATCCTGGCCGAGTCCGCTGCGGTTCAGCGCACGCATCTCGCTGCGCAGATCCTGACGGCGGCCGAGCCGGCGGCCGCCGTCGATGGCGTGCTTCGCTCGCTGGCCGAACGCGCGCGCACCGCCAATGACGATGCCAAGGCGCGCACGCTGTTCGTGCAGCTCGTGGAGCGGCGGGGTGCGAACGCCACGCTCGATGACTGGCTCGATGTCTCCTCGGCGCACGGGCGTCTCGACGATCGTGTCAATGCCGCCGCCGCGCTCGCGCAAGCGCGTAGCAAGCCAGTGCCGGATCGGCTCGGACAGGCGAAGCTCCGCGAGGCCACCAAGGAGCTCGCGAACCTCGATCGCTACCTCTCGCTCAAGGCCAACCCCGCGCTCGAAGCGAAGATCGAACAGCTCGACCTGCTGCGCAAGCTCGGGCGCACCGCCGAAGCGCAGACGCTGATGACGCAGCTCAAGCAGAGCGCGGGCAACGATGCGCGCGTCCGCGTGCGCTCGGCGGCGATCGGGTTCGACGGTCTGGCCCAGGCCGGGAACATGCTGGAGGCTGCGGGCTATGTGGCGGACGAGCTCGGCGATGGGAACCTCGTCAACAAGGACGCCGACTACTGGTCGATGTTGATCGGCGCACAGGGCGCGCATGCGATGGGTGAGGCGCTGCCCGAGCTGTTCCGGGATCGCGTGGCGGGTGGCAAGAAGATGGTGGAGATCCTGAAGGCGATGCGCCTGCTCGCCAAGGAGCTGGAGTCCACGCGGCCCGGTCGGGCGGCGGCGCTCGAGTTCGTGCTCGATCGCGTGACGCCGATCGTCGAGAAGGGCACCGCGCAAGACGTGTGGGTCGCCGAGGCCCTCCGCGACAACCTCGACGCGGCGGTGGCGCTGCGTGCGAAGTACCCGGAGACGATCGACCTCGATCGCCTCGTGCTGACGTTCGCCACGTTCGCGCCCAACCGGCAGAAGGCCCTCGAGGCCGTGCTGCAGCGGCCGGGGACCAAGCCCGAGGATGACATCGAGCTTTATCTCGCTCGCGCGCGCACGGCGGTGACCCTCGCGATCGTGATCGCAACACCTCCGGCGATCGCCGCGGCGCGGACGGCGATCGATGACATCGCACCCTCGTGGAGCCCGCTCGTCGAGGCGAACCGTGAGGCGATGTACGGCGACACCGATGCCCTCCAGGCCTCGGTGACCAAAGATGCTGCGCTGTGGACGGCTGCGGCCAAGCACTACGAGGCCGCGCGGACGATGCACAAAGAGGTGCGCGCGCGCGTCACCAACAACCTCGGCTGGATCGCGTTGCAGCACGGCGAGGCCGAGAAGGCCGATGCGCTGTTTCGCGAGTCCGGAGACGAGGAGGGCAGCGATCGCCGCTGGCTCGCGTTCCTCAACGCCCTCGCCACGCCGCAGCGCGCGAACGAGCGGCTCGCCGGGCTGCGCTCGTTGATCCTCGCCAACGCGAGCGACGGCAAGCCGCCGAGCACGCTACTCGTGTGGCTCGCAGCGACCTCCACGGACCCGAAGGAGGCGGGCGATGCGGCGCAGAAGGTCCTCGAGAACCGCAGCGATCCGTTCTCCGCGATCAAGCCCGTGAAGGGTGCGCTCGGGTTCGAGACCGAGGGCGCGTTTCAGGTGGGCCTCGGCCTGTCGTCTCGAAAGTTCTACGAGCTCAACGCGCAGGCCTACGCGAGCCTGTGGCTGATGCCGCCCTTGCCACTCGATGATGCGCAGCTCGCTGACAAGGCGAAGGTCGTCGCGCCCGTGAAGCCCGCGAAGCCCGCGAAGCCGCCGAAGTCGGGTGCCGCGAAGCCGAAGCCGTGATGCGTCAGTCCCGGTGCTCGTGCATGTACCGGGCGAACGAGCCGACCAGATGCTCCGGGTCGTCGAGAGCGCGCTCGGCGGCCTTGCGGCCGGTCTCGTGCTCGAGCGCATAGGTCACGCGGGTACCGACCTCGGTGGCGTCGAAGCGCGCGAAGCCGCGGACGGCGCCCTTGTCGTGTTCGCGTGGCTCCCAGCGCACGACGTGCTCGGTGGCGTCATAGCTGTAGAGCAGCGTGTAGTTGAGGCCTGCCGCGAACTCGAAGGTGACCTCGCGTGGCAGGCCATCCGGTCGCGCTGCGACGAGCTGTGCGCTGACGAGCCCGGGGACCCAGTGCACGAGCATCGACGAGGTGGTGAACACGCGCCAGCACGCGTCGAGCGGGCGCTGTACGTCGATGCTCACGATCTCCATGATCATCGAGCCTAACACTGCGGCGCGGCTGCGTGAGCTGTCCGTGAGTAGGATGCGCGAGCGTTAGGTCGTCTCATTCGCTCCGGAAAACCGCGGTGATCGTCGAGGATGAGACGTCTCACGATCGTCGGTTGTGTACGATGGCGGTGATGAAGGGGACATCACTGTGGTCTGTCGTGGCGTCGGCCACGATGGTTTTCGTCGGGTGCGGCGCGGGAGAGACCCGGATCGATCCGGGAGATCTCGAGCTTCGCGATCTTCTCGGTGTCGCGCCGGAGGTCGCCGTCACGTGGGACGCGGACCAGCGCGCGTCGGCGCGTCGCGTTCTCGTCGAGGGCTTTCACGATCGCGCGCAGGCGCTGCCGCTCGCCACCACCGATGGCGCGACGATCGACGAGCGCGTCGCACGCGCGATGGCCACGCTGGATGCCGCGCGCGCGGCGGAGGGCGATGGAGCGCTTGGCCTCGTGCGGCTGACCGTGGGACCTCGCGAGGTCACGGCGCTGTCGAGGCTCAGCCGCGCGTGGCGGATCGCGCTGCGTCCGCTCTCGTTCGATGTGTTGACCGCGGCGGACCTCGGCGGCCCGATCACCACCTGGCAGACCCGGGTCGGGATCGCCTATGCGTTCGACGTCGGCCGCAAGGCATCCGCGCCGCGGCCGCAGGCTGCCCCACCGCCGTACCAGCCGCCGTACCAGCCACCGTACCAGCCACCCTATCCACAGCCGGCACAGCCGGCACCACCGGTTCAGCCCGTGTCGAGGAACCCATGAGCAACGGCTGGCGAACTCTCGCCCTCTCTCTCGGTGCGCTGTGCGGCTGGCAAGCGTGGCGCAGCTGCGATCACGCGGCGGTCCCCGCGACCGCGGAGTGCACACCCGCGAAGCCGGAGCGGACCACGCGATCCATCAGCTCGGACCTCGACCGTGTCGAGCATGACGACGACCCTCCACCGCCGACGGCGCGCTCGGCAGGTGATGGCCCGAGCTTCTACGGTGTGAAGGTCCCGCCGTGGGCGATGGCGATGTTGCCGGCGCCGGGTGAGGACCTGCGCGCGTATCGCGATCGCATGATCCCGGTCGCCCAGATCGCGCTCGCACCGCAGCGCGCCCGGGTGGCGCGGTCCCTCGAGGACTTCGCCGCGGCCGCACGGCTCGATGATCGGCAGCACGCCGAGCTCGATGCCGCGACCAAGGAGACCGCGCAGGCGATCCAGGATCGGCTGTTCAACGCGGCGTTGTCGGGAGAGCTCATGCCCTCGAACTTCAAGCCGATGTCGGGGGTCTCGGTCGCACGGGACGTGCTCGATCTCGTCGAGAAGGCGAACCGCCGGTTCGTGGGTGGCCTGCGTGACGACCAGCGCACGATGCTCGCGCGACACCCGTTCGACTTCGGGGACTACCTCCTGTTCTCGACGCGATGGGAGGACGCGATCAGCGGGTTGTGAGGTAGTGTCGCGTCGATGGCGAGCAAGCGAGTCCTCTGGAACAAGGTCGGCCGTTACTTCAGCGCGATCGTGATCGCAGCGTTCTTCCTGCCGTTCTTCGGCGTGTCGTGCGACGGGATCGAGGTCATCACCGTCTCCGGCGCCGACATGGTCGGAGGCTGCAAGCCGGGCGGAATGATCGCCGAGGCGGAGAAGGAGGAGGGCCGGCAGCGCAAGCGCCACAGCGACGACGGCGAGATGGATGGCGGCGGTGGCGGCATGAAGGGCGGGCTCGGTGGTCACGTCGACAACGTCGAGCGCGAGCCGCTCGCGTTCGTGGCGCTGGCGCTCGCCATCGCGGGCTTCGCGGCCGCGTGGATGCGCAACAAGAAGGGCATGCTCGCGAGCTTCGGCATCGCGATCGTGACGATCGGCGTGCTCGTGGGCCTGTGGATCAAGGTCGGCGGCACGCTCAAGGAGGCGGTCGACAAGGAGGCGCTCGGCAAGTCCGGCGGAGGCAGGATGACCAAGGACGTCAAGATCGACGCCGGTGGTCGCTACGGCCTGTGGCTGTCCGCGCTCATGCTGTTCGGGATCGTGGGCATCACCGGGCGTGCGCTGCGTGAGCCCGAGGACGCGCCGTCCGAGGCGCCGCCGCCGCCGATCGAGCCGCCGCCAGTCGCTCGCGTGGTCTGAGACGTACGTCCCGGGCGGCGGTCGCTCATGCTCGCCGAGGGTCTTACTTGCAGCACGCGATCGGGCGATGCGCCGTGCAGCCGATCTGCGCGGGGAACACGTTCGAGCTCTGCAGGTGCGCCGAGCCGTCGGTGTCGAGGTGCGTCGAGGACCACGCGCCGCTGGCCGTGTTCGTCGTCCAGCCGTTGCACGAGTAGCGGGAGGTCATCCGTCCGAACCGCGGCGAGCCGCCGGTCACGATCTCGTTGCGCTCGTTGACGCTCGGATCGAGCCATGCACCCGTCGCGGGGATCGTGGTCCCCGAGCCGGTGCGCAGATACTCCGCGATATGGCACATGTGCGAGCCCGTGAACTCGGACGCGCACGCTGCGTGCATCCCTGGGCGGCCGTTGCCCACGCCCGCACCGTCGGGCTGCACGGTGGTAAAGCCGGCGAACTGGACCTTCGGTGCGCCGTTGCAGCACGCGAGCGCGCGCTGCAGGTTGCACGCGGGTTGCGCGGGCGAGACGTTGCTCGACGTCGATTGCACGATCCCGTCGGTGCGGAGGAAGCTTGCGGACCACGCGCCGGTGCTGGTGTTCGAGGTCCAGCTGAAGCACGTGAACGAGGAGTCCTCGCGGCCAAACCCGGGCGCGCTCTCGTAGGTCAGATCGCTGTCGGAGGACAGCGCGTACGGCAGGATGCTCGGATCGATCCACGCGCCACTCGCGGGGACCGTGGTCGCCGAGTTGGTGAGCTGGTACTCGGAGACGTGGCAGAGGTGCGAGCCGGAGAACTCGGCGGCGCAGCGCGCGTGCATCGCATCGCGACCACCGGCATTGCCATCGGTGAGCTGGGCCGTGTAGCCCGCGAATGCGGCGATGTCCTCGCTGTAGGCGCCATTGCCCGCGGGTCCTGCGGGTCCCTGGCGCCCGGGATTTCCCGCGCCTGCGGGTCCCGTGGGTCCAGCTGGCCCTGCGGCCCCCATCGCGCCGGGCGCACCGTTGGCCCCGTTCGCGCCGGGCGGGCCCATGACGCCCATGATCCCCATCGGGCCCATCGGGCCCATCGGGCCCATCGGTCCGGTCGGGCCGGCGGGACCTGCGGCGCCCGCAGGACCTGCCACACCCATCGGCCCCATCGGCCCCGGATCTCCGCCACCCGGACCCTGCGGGCCCCGCGGGCCGTCGGGACCTTGTGGCCCGGGGACGCCAGGTTCGCCCTGCGGACCGGGAGGTCCCTTGCTGCCCGGGTCAGCATCCTGACCTCCACACGCGACGAGCAAGATCAAGAACGGAGCGAACGCCTTCACGGGAGTCCAGACGGTGGTCACCGCCGGGGAGTCGCACCGATCGACGCGAGATCAGCCGCGCTTCTGCGACCGGGACTGCGCCTTCGCCATCTTGCGCGCGCCCGGGTTCTGCTCGAGCACGCTGCGCGCCAGCTTCTGCAGCTCGGGGTGGACCCGGAACTGCGGCGACAGGAATCGGCCGAGGTAATTCACGTCCTCCTCGGCGAGCGCCAGCAGATCCTGCCGCGCCGGTCCGCGCTGGTTGGCCGCGAACTTCGCAAACACGCGTGCGATCCGCAGCTGCACCGCGATCTGCTCGGCGTTCTTCTTCGGCAGCTCCACGGTGTCGAGCAGCGCGAGCGCCTCCTTCGACTTGCCGGTCCGGCCCCACGCCTCGGCGACGATGCCGGCGGCGTACGGGCGGATCTCCTTGCGATCCGGGTTGTCGAGGTTCATCGAGTCGGCGCACTTGCGCGCGTCCTGGGTGCGGCCGAACGAGAGGAACAGCTGCGCCTTGAGCAGCGACACGTCGTCCTGCATCGCCGCCGGGAAGGTCTGGAGCGTCACGGGCTCGAGGAGCTTGAGCGCGCCCTTCGGATCGTCCTGCGCCATCAGCTGAGCGCGCGCGAAGATCTTGGTCGGCGAGCTCGCATCCTTGTCTGCGGACAGCTTCGCGAGCGCCTCGCGCCGTGCTTCGGGCGATTCGGTCGCGCCCTGGAGCATGTTGACCAGGCCGCGCTGCTTCCGGATCATGCGGAACGCCCAGACGAGGACGCCCACGAGGAGCGCCGACAGGACGCCGACGATGATCATCAGCACCGTGCTACCGGTCTGGATCGCGAACGCCCAGACCAGCGCCGTGATCACGCCAATGATGATGAGGTTCTTGCGCTTGATCCCGCCCGGAGGCGGACCCGCGGGCGCCGCATCGGAGGTGTCCGTATTCTCGTTCTCGCTCGCCACGAAGGACTCGTACTTGGATGAGCGCCGAACGGCAACAGCAGGATCACGTGACCTCTCAAGTGCCTGGAACCGCAGGGGTCCGTTGTCTCTCCGTTCGAGCCTGGGCATGATTCGCCAGGTCATGATGCTGCGCGCCCTCGCGATCCTCTGCGCAGTCCTGTGTGCCCTCTCCGCCCTCTCCGCCCTCGGAGCGTGCGCGTCGAAGCAGGCGGCCTGCCCGGTGATGCCCGTCGTGGCGCAAGGGCCCGCGTTCCTGTGGAAGGTCCACAAGGGCTCCGGACCTACCCTGTGGCTGTACGGCACCGTCCACGACATCGCGATCGCCGGCGTGCCGCCCTCTGCCCTCGCCGCGCTCGATGGCGCGCCGCGCTTCGTGTCGGAGCTCGGAGACGTCGAGCCCGATGGCGAGAAGCTCCGCGACCTCAGCCGCTACAAGTCGGGGCTCGGCATCGATCAGCTGCTCCCGCCCGCGGACTGGTACGACCTGCGCGACACGCTGACCGGCACGATCAAGGAGGACGCACTCCGTCGGGTTCGCCCCTGGTACGCCATGATCCTGTTGAACAAGAAGGTGTCGCCGAACAAGCCGCTGGCGATGGATGGCGATCTCGCGAAGCGCGCGCGCCGCGAACACCTTCCCGTCGAGGCGCTCGAGACCTGGGAGCAGCAGATGGCCGCGCTCGACAAGGTGGTGAGCGTGAAGGACCTCAGCGACGTGATCCACGCGCGCGACGCGATGCACTGCGAGGTAGATCGGCTCGCCACCGCGTATCGAACGGGTGATCTCGAGCTGATGTCGGCGCTGCTCCTCACGCCGCGAACCTCGGAGATCCTGCTGTGGGAGCGGAACCGGGCGTGGCAGCCTGCGCTCGAGAGGTATCTCACGAGCGACGGCGCGTTCGTCGCCGTCGGGCTCGGACACCTGCTCGGGGAGAACGGTCTGCCGGCGATGCTGGCGCGGGCGGGCTACCAGGTGGAGCGGGCCGAGCCCGTGCACCAGGAGCCCCACCGATAGAACGCGCCATCGCGGCTGATCCTATCGATGGGTCCCGCCGGGTACGACGGTCTACGACAGGGCCGTGAACCGCACGATGATCCTCGCGATGATGGCCGCGTGTAGTGGCCCGAGCAGCACGCCCGGCGACGCCGACGATGGTCCGCCGATCGAGTGCACGGCGAAGCCAGTGCAGGCACCCGGCACGACGACGTTCGCGGACATCTCCGCGGCGAGCGGCATCCAGGCCCACAACATGATCGCGACCCCGCCGACGGGGATCCCGATCAACGATCACAGCCGGCTCGGCTTCATCGATCTCGACAACGACGGCTGCGACGACATCGTCGCGCACGATCTGTTCCCCAACCCGCAAGCGGGGATCCCGTACACGCACCTCGTCTACAGGAACAACTGCGACGGGACGTTCACCGAGGTCAGCGCGGAGTCGGGGCTGCGCGACATCCAGGCCGGGTTCTTCGCGTTCGGCGATGTCGACAACGATGGCGATCAGGACTGCTTCGCCGGCCTCGACGTCCCGCTGGTGGGCAAGACCAGCTCGCTGTGGCTCAACGATGGTCACGGCAAGTTCACGCAGAAGGCGAGCAGTGGGCTCGAAGGCGCGCCGAATGCCACGGTGGCAGCGAACGCGGTGTTCGCGGACTTCGATGGCGATGCAAAGCTCGACCTGTTCGTCGGCAATGGGCAGACCAGCTATGCGGCTCTCGACGATCTGTTCCTCGGCAAGGGCGATGGCACGTTCACGCCGGCGCGCGCGCGGTTGGCCGGCAATGTCGCGAGCCCGTCGAATGGCAGCGTCGCGTGCGACTACGACAACGATGGAGATCTCGACATCGCGGTCGCCGTGTATGGCGTCTCGCAGGGCGGGGCGCAGAACTTCCTCTATCAGAACGATGGCGCAGGGAACTTCAAGAACGTCGCGGTGGAGGTCGGCTTCGCGAGCCTCGCGACCGGGAACTACTGGATCTCCGCGACCGGGATGGGCAAGACCCCCGAGCCGGGCAAGGCGCCGGGGACGTACGTCGGCTCGAACGCGTTCGGCCTGTCCTGCGATGACGTCGACAACGACGGCGATCTCGATCTCGTCGTGTCGTCGATCTCTCACCCGGGTGGGGACTATTCGCGCACGTGGTCCGATCCCACGGTGCTCCTGCTCAACACCGGAGCGGCCGGCGGCTACAGGTTCACCAACGGCTGGCTCGACCGCGGCCTGCCGTACAACGAGGGCGACGTCGATGCGGCCACGGTCGACTTCGACAACGACGGCCGGATGGACATCTCGCTCTCGCGCACGGACAAGTACGAGAGCGGCTACACCACGGAGCTGCAGAAGGGCTGGCTCGGGCTGATGCATCAGAAGCCCGATGGCATGTTCGAGGCACTCGATCGCTCGGTAGGGATCACCGACGAGGACCACGGGCCCGGCATGAAGGGCGCACAGAACCACGCGTGGTCGGATATCGATCGCGATGGTGATCTCGATCTGCTGATCGGCGGGCGAGACCAGGGCGGTGGGCGCGCGAACCTCCTGTTCCGGAACGATCTCGGCAACCAGCACCACTGGCTCGCACTGAAGCTGGTGGGGGATGGCGTGGCGATCAACCGCGATGCGATCGGCGCGCGGGTCACGATCACGGTCGGCGATCAGCAGCTGGTGCGTGAGGTGCGCTCGAGCCGTGGCACGTACAACTCGATGGACACGCGCGTCTTGTACTTCGGCCTCGGAGACCTCGGATGCGTGTTCGATGCCGAGGTGCGCTGGCCCGATGGCACCACCGAGCACTTCAAGCCGGCTCAGACGCAGATCGATCGGATCGCCACCATCACCTACGGCGCCGGCATCAACTGATTGCCATTCGGGACGGATGGCCGAAATTTCGTCCAGTCAAGTACCCAAGTACGTGTAACTACGTGGCCGCCATGGTCATCTTGGTGGGATGCGCCTGCTGTCCCCCCGCGAGCTAGCCCAGGCACTGGGCGTGAGCGAGTCGTCGCTCAAGCGCTGGGTGGATGGTGGCAAGATCGCGGCGATGCGCACCGACGGTGGGCACCGGCGGATCGCGCTCTCGGAGGCGGTCCGGTTCATCCGCGACACCGGCGCTCCGATCGCCCACCCCGAGGTGCTCGATCTCCCCGAGATCGCGCGCGCGAGCGGCGACCGCTTGCTCCACCACCTGCGCGACGGTGACGTGGTCGGCGCCCGGGGCTGGCTGCTCTCGCGCTACCTCGGTGGCGCCTCGGTCGAGGAGCTCTGCGATGGGCCGGTGCGGGAGGCGATGCACGCACTTGGCGAGCTGTGGCGCCACGACGAGGCCGGCATCTTCATCGAGCATCGCGGGACCGATGTCTGCCTCCAGGCGCTCGCGCAGCTCCGCAACATCTTCCCCGAGTCGACCTCGGGGCGGGTCGCGGTGGGCGGGACGCCCGAGGGTGATCCGTACCTCCTGCCCTCGTTCATGGCGGCGATGGTGATCTCCTCGTGCGGCGTGCGTGCCGTGAACCTCGGCCCGGATTCGCCCGTCGTGGCGCTGGCCGCGGCCGTCCAGGAACATCAGCCACAGCTGGTCTGGCTGAGCGTCAGCTCGCCCGTACCGCCGGCGCGCGCGCGGGCGATCGCGGACTGGCTGCACTCGCTCCCGGCGACGACAACCGCCGTGATCGGTGGACGCATGAGTGACTCGATCACGGTCGGGCCAACGGTGCGCCGCGTGGCGAGCATGACAGAGCTCGCAGCGGCTGCGCGCGGTGTATCCTGACGCCAGGGAACCCCTGGCCATGCTCGCCCGCCTCGAGCTCGATCGGTTCGCGATCCGGACCGCCACCGTCGCGGACGCGCCGGCGATCGCTCGGGTCCAGGCGCGCAGCTGGCAGACCAGCTATCGAGGGATCCTTCCGGACGCGATCCTCGACACGATGGACACCGCGCGGCGGGCCTCGATGCGCCGCGAGATCCTCTCCGACAGCGACGCGCTGAACCTCGTCGCTTACGAGACCACATTCGGCGAGCTGGTCGGATTCTGCAACGCCGGGCCGAGCCGCCGGCAGGGCAACCACGTGGGCGAGCTCTACGAGATCTACATCGTCGATCACGCGAAGCGGTACGGGCTCGGTCGCGAGCTGTTCGAGGCCACGACGGGATGGTGCCGGGGCCAGCAGATGACCTCGCTGGTGATCTCGGTGCTCGACGCGAACACCTATGCCCGCCGGTTCTACGAGGCGATGGGCGGTCGCGAAGGGGCGCGCATCCAATCGTCGGTGCGCGGCTACCCGGTGATCGAACAGTCGTACGTCTGGGACGCCGTCTGACTCAGTACGCCATCGTGCACAGGTGGGTCGCGCCCACGCCGTTCTCGTCGATCGCATAGACCCAAGGCGAGCCGCCGATCATGGCGAGGTCATACGCACCGGCAAGCGGGCGGGTGCCACTGATCGAGGTCGAATCGAGCGTGCCGTTCTCGTCGATGAAGCCGACGACGAGGTCGCCGTGGAAGTCGACATAGCTCGCCCAGAACCGCTGGCCGTCGAACGCGATGCGCGGCGAAGAGCCGAACCGCGCGAGCTGCTGCTCGTTCGCGATCTGGTTGTGGCCGTCGACGGCGATCTTGGCGATCATCAGGCGCTCGCCGACCTCGTACACCATCCACCCGCCGCGCGAGGCGTAGTCGAGTGCGAGGCGCGAGTTGTGGCACGGGTACGGCTGCATCGATTCGACGCCCGAGGCGATGCGCTGCACGTGGCACTCGTTGTCGGTGGACCACCCGATCATCGCGTCGTTGCCATACGAAGCGCTGGTCATGCTGACCGGCACGCTCCGCGCGACGACCTCGCTGCCCATCGGCGCCCAGTTCGAATCGAACGTGCTCATCACCATGCCGGTGCTGCCACCCGTTGCGGTGATGCGCGTGTTGCGCGAGTGCATCACCGTCGAATCGCCGACGAACGCGCCGGGAACCACGGTCAGCTCGCGGTAGTCACCGAGATCATCGCGGATCGCGTTGACCGAGATCTGATTGCCGGTGACGAGGCCAACCACGTAGCGATCATCCACGCGGGTCGCGGACAGGCCTGTGAAGTTCGCGTCGCCGCGGATCTTCTGACCGTCCTGATTGCCGACCACGAGGCCGCGGCCATCGACCAGGAACCCGCGCAGGATGCCGCCCGCCTTGGGCACCATGAACACGGCGGCGCCGGTCGGCGTTCCCACCGCGCGCAGGTCCGTGTCCTTGGCGTCATAGACGACGTCCCACGAACGGACGCCGCACACCTCGGGGCGTACGCGCTGCACCGGATCGGCAGCCTCGTTGCCGTTCTCGGGTGCTTGATCCGCAGGAAGCGTCTCGGGGCCCCCCAGGTTGTCGCCGCAGCCCGCTACCAGTGCCAGTGAGATCGCGAAGAAGGAGCGCATCTCACCACTATCGTTATTTCGGTGGCAGTCCGGAAGTCCTTGACCCAAAAAAAGTCACTGATTACCGTGACATACAGAGGCACTTATGTAGGTCGGACGGCAAGTACCTGGATCAGCTAGGCCGACAATTCCGGCAACTACATCGACGCAGATCGAGGCCCACACGTGTGCAACGATGCGCGAATGCCAAAGATGCGGATGTTGATCCTCGCAGCGAGCCTCGCGGCTCCCTCGGTAGCCTCGGCGCACATCCAGCTGATGGATCCGATCCCGCGCACGACGATGCAGAAGGAGCAGCACTGCGGCGATCCAACCGCGCCGCGCCGCGCTCCGCGCGTGCTCGTGCCCGGCTCGAAGTTCACGGTGAAGTGGCTCGAGACCGTCGATCACCCCGGGCACTTCCGGATCAGCTTCGATCTGGACGGGAGCGACTTCTTCATCCCACCGAACACGACGGCGACCACGGTCGGGCTCGATCCCACGGTGATGATCGATCTGATCCCCGACGTGCAGGGCAATCTGCCCCTCGCCGGACGGATGTACATGCAGGAGATCACGCTGCCGAACGTGGAGTGCGCGAACTGCACGCTCCAGGTGATCCAGCTGATGACTGACAAGCCGCCGTACACCACGAATGCGGCGAGCGATGACGTCTACTTCCAGTGCGCAGATATCCAGCTCTCGAACTCTGCGCCGCCACCGCCGATGGTCGATGCGGGCGTCCCCACCAATGGTGATGCGAGCACCACCGACCCGGGTGGCAGCGGTGGTGGTTGCAGCGCGAGTGGCGGTGGCAGTGGTTCGCTGGCGCTCGTCGGGCTCGGGCTCGCGGTCGCGCGTCGTCGTCGTCGTCGCTAGGTGGGCTTCGGCGCGGTGCGGTCATCGCGCTCGTCGATCCAGCCGCGGGCCGAATCGGCGAGCTGGCCGAGCGCGTAGGTCCGGAGGAGCTTCCATCCGAGGGCGCCTGCTCCGGCGAGGACCGTCGCACCGAGCGTGCGCTCCTCGGTCGTTCGCTGGCTCGGGTGACCGATGAGTCCGAGCAGGGCTCCGAGCCCCGCGGCGATCCCGATCGCGGGCCACACGTGCTTCGTGATCTGCGTGCGGACGTCGAACACGTCCTGCGCTCGGTGAACACGGCGCCCGAGCTCGTCGATGCGCGAGCTCAGTGCTCGGCGTGCGCGTGCGACTCGATCTTCTGCGGCGTCCACGTCGTGTGCTGCGGAGGCTTCCGGGTCGTTGGTGGCTTCGGGGGGGGTCTCCATGATCTTTGCCTCTCAGGTCGCCTTGGCGACGTCGCGTGGGTACTTGATGAACACGATGCCGCCGGTCGCGGTGAGGACCGCGAGGATCCCGAACGCGACCCAGGCGGGCACGCCGAGCGCGACGAGCCCGGCCCCGAGGGCTTGCCCCAGGAACACGGTCGCCGCGATCAGGATGCCGAGCCCGATGCCGGTGATCTTCGCGATCTGTCCGACCTGCTTCGCCTCGGCCTTGAGCCTGTCGACCTCGGCGACCGCCAGCTCGCGCGCATCGTGGAGCACGCCGGCGATCAGCTCACCGGGATCCTCTTGCGCGAGGGCGCGATGGTCGGTCCGCATGATGCTTAGCGCCGGAGCAACCGCATGCCGAGGTAGCCGAGGCCGAAGGCGATGCCGACCGCGGCGAGCGGGTTCGCCCGGATCGTGTCGCTGGCGCGCGCGATCAGCGCGCTCCCGCGGGTCATCGCAACATCCTTGGCGTCGATCGCGCGGTGCTTGAGGGCTTCGAAGCGGCCGTCGAGGTGCTCGTCGGTGCTCGTATCCATCGTGGTGCCGGATTGATTGTTCATGGTGGTTCTCCTGGTGGACTGAGGAGCACATCACGTGCCGCGATCGATCCTCACCATGGGCTCACGGGGAGCACGCGCGGATGCGCTCACCGTGGCGCCCGCGCACGTTCCGGTGGTGGCTTCAGTGCCTGCGCTTGAAATCGATCTCGCCAGCGACCTGGTCTCGACCGGACCGCGGCGTGATCGGACCCTTCCGGATCGCGTTCGCGGTGTAGGGCCCGATCTCGGGCGTCCAGCGCGGCTTGCGAACGATCGGGACCATCTCGGTGGTCCCGAACTCCAGGGCCTCGGGATCGACGACCACCGCCTCGTCGCTCGGCGTTTGTTGACCGACGGTCCCCGTCGCGCGAACCCGGATCGGCGCGGTCTGGGTCGGGGGCTCGTCGATCATGGTCAGCTCGAACTCCGCATAGGCCGAGCTCTGATCGAGCAGGATCGCCCGGGTGTGCTGGCGGACCTCGATCGCTCCAGGGCGGAACGCGGGATCCTTCGCGAGCATCCCGTGCACGAGAGCGCAGAGCTCCGGCGGCGCGTCGCAGAGGTCGCGGAGTGGGGCGGGCGCGCTCGCCAGGTGCATGCAGACAACCTCGGCGAGCGTGCGGCCATCGAACGGTGGGTGACCGGCGAGCGCCTCGTACGCGATCACGCCGAGTGAATAGATGTCGCAGCCGGCGGTGATGTTCTTCCCCGTGGCTTGCTCGGGGGACATGTAGATCGGCGTCCCCGGGGTCAGCCCGTCGAGGGTGAGACGTCCGAGTGGCCCGAGCCGCGCCACACCCCAGTCGATCAGCCGCAGCGGGAAGTTCGGATCTCCCGGCGTGAGGAGCAGGTTGTCGGGCTTGAGGTCGCGATGGACGATGCCGCGCACGTGCACCGCGGCGAGGACGTCCGCGATCTCGGAGAGCAGCTTCGCGACCTCCACGCCCGGCATCTTCGGTGCGAAGTACAGGCGGTTCGCGAGCGTCTCGCCATCGACGAGCTCCATCGCGATCCACGGGCGCCCATCCTCGAGAACGTTGCACTCGAACACGCGCACGAGGCCACCATGCCGCACGTCTTCGAGGATCGCGGCCTCCTGCACCATGCGGGCGCCCATGCCGGGCTGCCGGCGCAGCTCGGGATGCATGACCTTGATCGCCGCACGGCGCGGCAACACGGTGTGGATCGCCTCGTACACGGTCCCCATGCCACCACGCCCGATCTCCTTGATCACCCGGTACGAACCGACGACGACGTCGGGACCGAGCTCGACCAGGGATTCAGCCATGGGCGGGGACTTGTGCACGTTCCAAGCCGCTCGCGATCTGTGGCAGGGGCGCACGGCGTGCAGAAGGCCGTGGGCACTGGCACACGGCGTGCTCCACGTTGCTCCGCACATGGGCCTGTCCACCGCCACCTCTCGTCCAGACGCGTTCGACGAGGGGACGTTGCCGGAAGGCACGATGATCAGCGCCTATCGCGTGGGGCCGGTCACCGGCGTGGGAGGGATGGGGTGGGTCTATCGGGCTCACCACACGGTCAGCGGGCGCACCGTGGCTCTGAAGGTCATGCGTGAGGAGCAGCTGGCCCAGGAGCGCGCGATCGATCGGATGATGCGCGAAGCGTCGATCCTCGCGTCGGTCTCGCATCCCGGGATCCCGCGGTTCTTCGAGTGCGGCCTCCTCGACGATCGCCGCCCGTGGATCGCGATGGAGCTGATCGAAGGCGTCCCGCTCGCGGACCGGATGCAGCGCGGACTGGTAGACGCCAGCGCGGTCATGGAGCTCGTCGATGATGTGGCGGGAGTGCTCGCGGCGGCGCACGATCGAGGCGTCACGCACCGGGACCTCAAGCCCGACAACATTTTCCTGACCGCCGGCGATGCTGCGTGCGGCGTGCGCATCATCGACTGGGGCATCGCGCATCACTTCGCGGGCGCGCGCTTCACGAACATGAACGAGGCGATCGGGACGCCGACGTACATGGCGCCCGAGCAGGCGCGTGGTGGCCCCACCAACGGGCACTGCGACGTCTACGGGCTCGGCGTGGTCGCGTATCAAGCGTTGACCGGGCGACCGCCCTTCCTCGGCGCCACCGCGGTGGAGATCCTGGTCCAGCACCTCCATCGCCCGATTCCGGCGCTGGCGCCGCGCTGCCCGGATGCGCCCTATGGGCTCGTGGAGCTGGTGGAGCACATGCTCGCGAAGAACTTCGAACAGCGCCCCTCCGCGACGGAGGTGCAACGGGTGCTCGCGAAGCTCCGGGTCTCGACCTCGGCGCGGATGTCCGCGCACCCTTCGATCGAGTGCGGGGACGGGGTGCCGCTCACGATGCTCGATGATCATGCGGCGACCACCGCCGTGATGCGGTCTCCTCGCGCGGCGGCGCTCGAGGACTGAGGCAGCCGTCAGGCAGCCGTCAGGCAGCCGTCAGGCAGACCTCAGGCGCTGTGGACGAGCGGCAGCGTGAACGATCGTGATCGAACAGCAGGCAGTTGAACGTCTGCCGGGCCATCGCCGCGAACGCTTCATCGGCGGTGGTGACCTCGGTGAGCTCGACCGCGAGCGTGCTGTCCTCGATCGCGCGACGGATCGCTTGGCGATCGACGACGTCATCATCGACCATCAAGATCAGGGGCAGGCTCATGCCGTGACTAGCCTGGTTCGATCTCGCCGGGATGAGAAGGGCTGACGGCGCCGAGACCGTTGATCGAGTGACCGTTAGAGATCGGTGAGATTGGCGAGGCGGCCGAGATCGCCGAGATCGGCGGGGACGTGGGGCTCCACGGGTGGTGGCCCTCGGTCGGCGGCGGCGAGGACGGCCTGGCGTCGTGGCGCGGCTCCTCGAGGCGCCGGTACAGCGAGCGGCGATCGATACCGAGGATACGCGCGGCGTGGGTCTTGTTGCCGCCCACCGCACCGAGGACCTGGCGCACGTAGCGGCGCTCCATCTCGTCGAGCGTGATCAGCTCGCCGGGGCTCTCGGTCGTGATCACGATCTTGCTCGACTGGTGCTCCTGCACCTTGGCCGGCAGGTCGTCGACGGTGATCTCGTCGAGGCGGCACAGCGCGACCGCGCGCTCCATGCAGTTCTCGAGCTCGCGGACGTTGCCAGGCCAGTCGTAGTCCATGAGGAGCCGAGCCGCGGGGCCCGAGATGCCCTGCACCGGCTTGGTGGTCCGCGCGGCGATCCGCTTCAGGAAGAACTGGGCGAGGAGAAGGATGTCGCCAGCGCGCGAGCGCAGCGGCGGCACCGGGATCGCCACGACGTTGATGCGATAGAACAGATCCTCGCGGAACCGCTTCTCCTCGACCTCGGTCTCGAGATCGCGGTTGGTCGCGGTGACGACGCGGGCCTCGAACGGCACCTCCTCGTCGCCGCCGACCGGGCGGACCCTGCGCTCCTGGAGAACGCGCAGCAGCTTGACCTGCATCTCGATCGGCATCTCGCCGATCTCGTCGAGAAAGATCGTGCCGGCGCCTGCCTGCACGAACAGCCCGGCGCGCGAGCGCTTGGCATCCGTGAAGGCGCCGCGGACGTGGCCGAACAGCTCACTCTCGAGGAGCGGCGCCGGCATCGCTGCACAGTTGACCGCGACGAACGGATGATCTCGACGAGGCGAGAGGGTGTGAAGCGCCTTCGCGACGAGCTCCTTGCCGGTTCCGGACTCGCCGGTGATCAGCACGGTGGCATCGCTGTCGGAGACGCGACGGATCATCTCGATCGTCTCGCGGATCGCGGGGCTGGAGCCGGCGATGCCATCGATCGGGAGATCGCGATCTGCGGCGGTGCGCAGCCGCTTGACCTCACGCTTGAGGGACAGATGCTCGAGCGCACGGCCGACGGAGATCGCGAGTGCGTCGACCTTCACCGGCTTGGTGATGAAGTCGTAGGCGCCGGCACGGATCGCGGCGATCGCCGTCTCGAGGCCGCCCTGTCCGGTCAGGACGATCGGAAGGAGATCGGGATAGCGCTGGCGGAGCTCGACACACAGCTCGATACCCGACATGCCGGTCATCTGAACGTCCGTCACCACGACGTCGACTGCCTCGGTTCGCAAGCGGTCGAGGCATTGCTGGGCGGAGTTGACGCACTCGACATCAAACCCGCGCTTCTTCAGGGAGTCGCGCAGGAGGATCGCGGTGTCGTCGTCGTCGTCGACGATGAGGATGGTTCCGTTCACGGTGGGTCTGTCCTTTCTTCCGTCAATGAGTCCAGGCGCTTGGGCCTGATCTCCTCGCGGAACGCAGGAGCCTGATGCCAGGGACGTGCCGGGTCTTCGGAGGGCTCCGATGACACAGATCCAGGCATGTACAAGATCGCCACTGTGCGCCTGCGCCCGGTGAGTCACAGCGCCCCCTCAGCGGGTCACCTTGACTAAGCTATCACCACGATCCGATCCACGAGGTCCCCGACGCCCGGGATGGCGCGCACCGCGTCCTCGAGCTGCGGGAGGACCTGAACGTCGGCGACCCGACCACGGAGCGTGACGGTGGTGCCGTCGATCTCGACCGTGACTGCCGAGACCTCGACGCCCGTGCCACGCAGCGCCTCGAACACGCGTGCGTACAGGGCTGCGTCGTCGGCAGGCTGGGTACGGCTCCCGTCGAGGGCCGACAGCTCCTGATCACGAGTCGGGCGGAAGCTGCTGTCGGGCTCCGGAACCGTGCTCCGGATGATGTCGTCGTAGCGCTCGGGGGCCTTGGGGTGCTCGGGAGGCATGGGGCTCGTTGGGCGCTCGGTAGGCATCTCTGCGACTCGTGCAGCGCCAGTGCCAGGTGTCCTCGTGCGCAAGGCGTGCGCGCGACATCGCGCAGTGTGTCGACGACGCGCACCGGAGCTCACGCATCCACGGCAGTTGGCGCGGCAGGATCTAGCGACCACCCTCTCAAGCACCCGCCAACACACGAAACGATCCGATCGCGAGGTTGGTCCCGGGGATGCACTACGTCGAGACATCAGTTCTGTCGGACCTCTGGCGCTCCACCCGCGCCAGGGGCCGGTACTTGACCCCCGCTTCTCGCGGGTCCCGCCGGCGGCCTCCCCCAGGTTCGCCGGCGGTTTTTTTCTACTTCACGGGCGGATGGACCGCGGCGAGGAGCTCGCGCGTGGCGGCGACGGCGCCGGGGCCGAGCGCGGCGATCGCGGGATCGTCGGGGGGGCGTTTGCCGGCGAGCAGCTCGCGCCACAGGCCGTGCAGGCGGCGCGATGGTGGTGTCTCCACGAGCGGTTGATCGATCCCGGCGACCCACGCGAGATCGTCGCCGAACAGCTCGAGCCTCCACCTGCCGGTGTCCGGATCGTCGAGCCGCGGCAGAAATCCGAACAGTGCGGGGCGGTCTCGGGTGGGCGACGTCGTCGCGAGCATCGCGAGCTCGGCCGCTCCGAACCGTACGGTCAGCCCCACCGCGCGTGCGGCCGCATCGAGCCGGCCGTTGCCTGCTTCGTAGCGGGCGCGCGAGATCGCGAGGGCGATCGCCTGATGCTCGCCGACCGCCGACGCATAGGTCGCGGGTGGAGGTGGCGGGTCGACGGGCTCCACGTGATCCCCGCGCAGCTCGAACCCGCGCCCGCGAGCGAGCGAGAACGCCGGGTCGAGCCGGCCGAATGCGGGGACATCGGCGAGCGCGAGCTGCTTGTTGCGGAGTGCATCGGCGACGAGGACGTCGGCCTCCGCCGGCGCGAGCGGGCGCGCGAGCACGAGATCGGGACGGACACCCGCGATCGCCTGGGCGTAGGTGATCGCGGACCACACGGTGCCGCTGGTCGCGACGATCACGCCGGGGCCCGAGGGAAGCTCGCCGATCACGTCGGTCGCGAGCTGTGCGGGTGCGCCGTCAGGATCGTCGAGCTGCAGGGTGGCGCCGGTGACGAGCGCGGCCCCGACCAGCGGGATCCCGGCGATCGCAACGACGAGGGTCCGACGCTGTCCGGGGACGATCCGTGCGATCGCGCTGGGAACGATCGCGCAGCCGATGGCGAACATCGCGAGGACTGGGGCAGGGGACGGATCGACGACGATCGCGTGGGCGGCGACGAGCGCGACCATCGCACCGAGCCAGCGCGCGAGCGGCAGGCCGGTGGCGGCTCCAAACGCCGCGCCGAGGAGGCCGGTGCCGATCACCACCGCCGCGGCGCCTCGGCCGGAGGCCGCGACCATCGCGCCGAGGCTTGGCTCGAACCCTGGCAGCGCCCCGAGCGCACCTAGCCACCAAACGACGAGCGCCACACCGATCGCGCCCGCGCCGATCGCCAAATAGTCCTTGCGAGCGCCCGTGCGTCGGAGCCAGGCGATCACGCCGATCGCGATGGCGACACCGAGCCAGGGCGCACTGCCGATCACGGCGCCTGCTCCGACGAAGGCGAGCGTGAGGCTGCGCACCGAAGCACCACGAGCGTGGGTCGCGGCGGCGGCGAACGTCCAGGTGCACCCCGCGGCGGCGAGGAGGGCCGGCGTGGCGAAGCCGGCGGCGTCGCGAAACGGTGGCGCCAGCAGCAGCAATCCGGCGCCGATCGCGCCGGCGAGTGGATCGCGGGGCAGGACCGCGCGCGCCGCCGCGACCACCCCGGCGAGGGTCGCGGCACCGAGCACGGCGCCGAGGATCCCGAGGCGAAACCCGGGCTCCCCGATCGGGAGCTGTGCCGCGAGGTCGGCGAGCAGCCCATAGAGCGGCGCGGCGGCGGTCCGCTCGAGGTGGGCGCCGAGGACGGCATGGCCCGACGCGAGATCCCAGCCTGGGCCGCCACCGGCCCCGACGAGGAGCAGCACCAGCGCCACCGCGAACACGGCGAGCTCGAGCCAGGCGGGCTTCCGAGCCTCAAGCTCCATGGGCCACGAGGCTGC
>JAYVRN010000339.1:0-5645 GCA_043776275.1 Myxococcales bacterium
CGTGCCTTCCATCGGCGCCATCACGCCATCGATCGAAACCGCAACCGACTTGGTTCCCTTCGGGATCACCAGCCCATCGCGCAGCGGAACCTGTCAACGAGTTTGAGACACCGGAGAGCATCAGTTTAGTGAATCGATCGCGGGTTGGTCATCGGCTGCTGTCTTGGGCTTGTTGATCCACACCGCCGACGGCAGTGCAGGCGGGCGAGGCACGCCGCGGACGAAGCGCTCGGGGTGCGCGCGGTGCGCGGCGGCGAGGACGCTGGCTCGAGCCTCGGCGCGCTGCTGGGCACGACCGTAGTGGACGTCGGCGGGCGTGTGCAGGCCGATACCGCTGTGGTGGTGCTCGTCGTTGTACCAGGCGAAGAAGTCGACGCTGTACGAGCGCGCATCCTCGAGGCAGCCGAAGCGCTCGGGAAAGTTTGGGCGGTACTTGAGGGTCTTGAAGCCAGCCTCGGAGAACGGGTTGTCGTTCGAGACGTGCGGCCGCGAGTGGGTCTTGGTGACACCGAGGTCGGCGAGGAGCTGCGCGACGAGCTTCGAGCGCATCGAGCTGCCGCGGTCGGCGTGGATCGTGAGCTGGCCGCGCGTGATGCCCTGGCGCTCGCAGGTCTCGCCGATCAGCTTCTCGGCCAGCGTCGCACTCTCGCCGTCCGCGACCATCCAGCCGACGACGCAGCGGCTGAACACGTCGATGATCACGTACAGGTAGAAGTACGACCACGTCGCCGGGCCCTTGAGCTTGGTGATGTCCCACGACCAGAGCTGGTTGGGCGCCGTGGCGAGGAGCTCGGGCGCGGCGTAGCGCGGGTGCATGAGCTGGGCGCGCCGCTCGCGGACCTCGTGGCTCGCAGCGAGCACGCGGTACATCGTGCGCTCCGAGCAGAGGAAGCGCCCCTCGTCGAGCAGCGTCGCGTAGACCTCCGCCACTGCGAGATCGGCGAACCGCTCCTCGTGAAACAGGTCGAGCACGGCGCGCTTCTCCTCAGGCAACAACGACCGCGGCGCCGGCACCCGCTGACACGGGCCATACATGCGGGGCGTCCGCGACCGGTAGTAGGTCGCGCGACAGACCCCGAGCGCATCGCACGTCGCGTCGATGCCATCGACTGCCGACGTCTCGTCGACGATCTTCATCATGGCTTCGTCTCGCCCTCGCTCTCCAGCGGGATCCCGAACAACTCCGACACTTTTTTTTGGAGGGCGCAGAGACGCTCGTACCGGTCCGCTCGCGCCGCGGTTTGGCGTAGGTCGCGCTCGAGCTCGGCGATCCGCTGGTCGCGCGGATCCACCGGCACGGCCACGGGGCCGCGCTTCTTCGGCGTCTTCCCGAACTGGCCCGCGTCACGCTGCCGCCGCCAGCTCGTCAGATGCGACGAGTAGAGGCCCTCACGCCGCAGCAGCGCGGTCACCCCACCTGTCTCGTGAGCGCAGGCATCGGCCTCGCGCAGGATCCTGATCTTCTCGGCCGTCGTGAACCGGCGCCTGCGCGCCTTCGACGACACCTCGGTCGGCTTCACCATCAAATTGATCATCGTGCATTCCTCGGTCGCCCTCGACACTGAACTTCGGGGTGGCCGGTGTCTCAGCTACGTTGGCAGAGAGGGGTTCGTGAGTCGTCCACCGCTATTGGTTGGAGTTAGGGCCCGCGAATGGGTAAGTCGACGGATCATGACTTCTCACGCGGCCTGATTACGTAGTTCCAGTCGCCGTGCCACTCGTCGGGCTGGATGTTGATCGTCTTGAACTCCTTCGCCGCGATCTTCTTGCCGATGGGATAGCGGCGCTTGTCGAGGCGAGCGCGGACAACGAGACCGCCTCGGTTCGTAGTGTTCGCGATGAGATTGACGACGGTCTCGTAGCTGCGCAGCGGACGCCCTCGCCAGTTGATCGAGATAAACGAGAACAACCGGTGCTCGATCTTGTTCCACTTGCTGGTGCCGGGCGGGAAGTGGCTGACGCGGATCACGATGCCGAGCTCGTCGGACATCCGCTGGAGCTCGTGCTTCCAGACGCGAGCGCGATACCCGTTACTCCCGCCTGCGTCCGCGTTGACGAACAGCTCGCGAGCTTGGGGATAGCGAACCGAGCCGACCTGCTTCCACCACGCCTTGATCGTGTTGCCGAGCGGGCCTGATGATGGCCACCAAGGCAGCCTGAATGATGGCCATCGTGGTCGGCGAGTATGGCCATCATCACGACGATGGCCATCGGCGAGGTGGCGGGTCGTGAGCGCGGAGCGATCATGCGTGGCTTGAGCCGAAACGCCGATGGCCACCGCGATGGAGTCACGGCTCCTGCACGGTGGCGATGGCACTGAGGTGTGGTGGGGATCAGCGCTCGCGGGTGTCCGACTCGATGACGCGAGCGACGACATCGCGCTCGACGATCTTGCGCTTCTTCTTGACGGTCTCCCGTAGTGCAGCGGCGGCGAGGCGGTCGAGGTCGCGCATGGCACCGGAGGTGGCCTCGTGCAGAAGGCCGACCGCGTCGGAGGCGAAGAGCTCGCGGTCGCAGCCGGCCTGGCGGAGGCGTAGCCGTAGGTACTCGGCGGTGTCGTCCGGGGTGAGGGGCTCGATCTCGAGGCGGTGGTTGATCCTCGAATAGAGCGAGCGATTGCGCCGCAGGGCGAGACGATCGCGTAGTTCGGGAAGCCCGACGAGAATGATCGAGAGTAGCGCGCGACTGTCCCACTGGTAGTTCAGCAAGATGTGCAGGTGATCGAGCGTGTCCTGGTGCAAGAGGTGGGCTTCGTCGAGGAGGAAGACCGGGTGAACGCGCTCGCGAGCGAGCTCCTCGACGTGGGACGACACGGCGTAGAAGAAGTTGCCCGCGGTGGCTGCGGGCGCGAGGCCGAGTGCGAGGCAGAGCTGGCGGTAGAAGTCGCGACGACCGAGCGTGGCGTTGTGGGAGTAGGTCAGTCGGTAGCCAGCGGTGGTGACCCGGTGGCGAAGCGCACGCAGAATGCAGGTCTTACCGACTCCCGGCTCGCCGACGACGACCACCGAGTCGCGCGCGGTGAGCGCGTCGAGCAGGCTGTCGGCGACGAGCTGCTTGGAGGTTGGTAGCCAGAGGTCGGAGTCGGCGATCTCCTTTGAGAACGGCGGCTCCTTGAGCCCGAGCGCATCGAGGTAGGTCATCGCGGTCACGGCTTGTCCTTGCAGAAGCGGGGCTGACGACCGGCGGCCTTGTCGAGGAGCGCGCCGGATGGATCGAACGGGATTTTCGGGATCTTCGGGGTTGGTGGTTCGCCGCGCCGTGTACGGCGGGTGTGCGACGCGGCGACCGGATCGGCGGGCCGCAACGAATAGCGGTGGCCGTCGTGGAGCGCGACCGGCTCGCCGGCGAGGCCGGCGTGCGCGGCGACGACGGTGACGATACGGCCGGCGAGAAAGCCCTGGTCGAGTTGCCAGACGCGGCCGTCGAGATCGACGGTGCCGTCTTTGCGAACGCGCCGGCGGCGATGGATGGTGAGCGCGGTGGCGAGTGCGGGCTCGTCGACGGCGCGGCAACTCGCGTCGGCCCATGCCTCGACCGGCGTCTTGCCGTAGAGGCCGCCATGGGGCGCGCGGTGGTAGTGCTCGTCGAGAAACGCCGCGAGGCGGACCTGCACGTCGTGCAACGACGATGCAGCGCCGATGTGATCGAGGCAACCGGCGCGTAGCGTGCGCCAGAACCGCTCCATTTTTCCGCGCGCCGGTGCGTCGTAGGGTCGGGCGTGGATCAGCGTGATGCCGAGCCGCTCGCAGCAGAGGCGTAGCGCTTCACCTCGATAGGTACTCCCATTGTCGAGGTAGATGGCGTCGGGGGCACCGTGTCGGCGCAGCGCGGCGAGGAGCAGGTCGAGCATGTCGGTCTCGCGCTCGGAGTGGAGTGCCTCGAGCGCGATCACGTAGCGCGAGGCGTCGTCGAGCATCGCGTGGATGCGAAGCGGCCGCGTCGTCGAGCCGATCTTCAGCGACGGGCCGTGGCAGACGTCGCCGTGCCACAGCGCACCCGCATGATCCGCCTGCCAGCGGAGACGCGTGTGGCCGTCGACGTTCACCCCGCGCTCGAGGCCGGCGTCGCGGTACAGCCGCGCGACCGTGGTGTCCGACACCACGCCCGCCGCGAGCCGGCCATCGGCGACCAGCGTGCGCAGGATCAGCGGCACCGCTGCGGTCGGGTGCTCGCGTCGGATGTCGAGGAGGAGCGTGCGTTGCTCGGGCGTCAGGTCGCGGCCACGGCCGCGGTCGGAGCGCGGCGACGGTCGCAGCCCGGCCAGCCCATGAGTGCGATAGGCAAACAACCAGCGCTCGAACGTCGAGACCCCGAAACTGCGCAGCGTCTTGCTGCCAGGTGGGAGATAGCGCTCGGCCGCCAGCGCGCGTAGCGCCGCCGCCAACTCGCCGTGGCAGAGCGCGCGACGGTAGACGGCGCCGATGAGCTCGGCGCGGAACAGCGCGACCCGCTCGGCGTGGTCGCGCGGGGACAGGGACTCGGATTCGGACATGACAAGACCTCCAGCGCCGCCGAGAACTTCGGTGGATGGCGCGGTTTCGTCATCGCACGACGTCCGAATCTCGGACAGAACCCAACCTGGTGGGGCGTTCGCTTCGACGAGGCGAGGTCCGGTGGCCATCGCTCAGCGCATCGCGGCTCCACCTGCGTAGGCTTGCGCCCAGATCGGCCCCTGCGTCATGGTTGGCGCCAGGCCCGCGGCGATCTGCGCCGCACGTGCCGCCGCGGCGCGTGCCGTCAGCCCCGCGGTCCGGCACCACGACCACGTTCCCCTCGCGGAGGCCGCTGCCCATCGCCCCAGCGTGCGCCAACTCGTCGTCGTGGGGCACGACCGCACGCACACCTGGGTCCGGACCACTGTCGTCGGCTGTTTGCCGAGCGTCCACAACGCCAGCGACAGGCAGATCGCCGCGCGGCCGTAGTGGCGCCCGGGCTCGAGCCCACGTGGCACCACCATGATCACCGCGCCGCATGCCACGCTTGTGCACACGTAACGCCGGCATGCGACGAGCAACATCGTCGGCGCGAGCCCGATCTCGGGTGGCCCAAGAACCTGTCGGCCACGCACGCCATGACCGTGCAAACCCAACGCGCGCCCGATCGGCTGGCTCGCGCAGCGGCACCGCGGACACTGCCCAGGTCGTGCCTCCGTGACCGAAGGCGGTCGCAGCATCCAATTCTTGACGTCGAGCGCGCGGTGAACGATGAGTGAGATGTTCTTGGTTGCCATCTTTGCGGGGGCGACCAGGGGCACGACGTCGACGGTGTTCGTAGCGCCGTCGACGTCACCTACTTTCGGCGGGCGATGTACCCAGCCCTTCGAATCGCGTCGGCATCGTCCGCGCTGATCCGGATCCGGGCCAACTTCTTACGCGATGGCGTCGCGATCCGCGACCATTACACAGCCCGCCGGATCTGGTCGTTGTTCACGTAGTCGGGGCTGCTCCCCAACAATCTGGGCGACCGGGCTCACGATCGGCGCGGCCACCTCGTACCTACGCATCGCGGCTGACATGCACTACGCCACCGATGTCCTTACCGCGATCGCGGTCGGTACCGCCGTTGGCATCGGCGTGCCAACGTTGCTCCATCCTGATGTCGCCGCCACCTCCGCCACCATTGCCAAGGTGCTCTCGATCAGATCG
>JAYVRN010000340.1:0-21398 GCA_043776275.1 Myxococcales bacterium
TAGAACGCCTCGCGATGGTGGGCGAACGCGGTCAGCGCGGCGTCCTGCATCCACAGGTGGAGCTCGTTGACGGTCTCCCACGCTTCGAGCGAGAGCACCTCGCGGATCGAGCGGGCGTTCCAGCGCGCCCCATCGACCGAGCGCATCAGCGAGACGCCGTTGTCCTCGTCCCACACCATGAACCGCTGCACGATCTCGCTGTCGCCCCAGGCGTGGTGCTCGTCATCGCCCTCGGCGAGCCGCTCGCGGAACTCCAACTCCTCGCCCGAGACCACCAGCACGGGGCGCCACACCCCGGCCGCCGGCAGCTCCGCATCGAGCGCGAGGGACACGCTGGCGGCGAGCATGCGGGCGGTGGCCTCCGCGCGCTCGACGTACCGCCCGAACCAGAAGCAGTGATCCGCGACGCGCGAGATCATCTAGCCGGTCTCCTTCATCACCCAGGTGTCCTTGCTGCCGCCGCCCTGCGACGAGTTGACGACGTAGCTGCCGGCCTTGAGGGCGACGCGCGTCAAGCCGCCAGGGAGCACCCATGGGCCCTCACGCGACGTCAGGATGTACGGGCGCAGATCCACGCGTCGCGGCTCGACGGTGGCGCGCTCGGCGATCCACGTGGGACAGCACGACAGCTCGATCCGGTGCTGCGCGATGTACCGCCGGGGCTCGGCGAGGATCCGGCCGCGGAACTCGTCGAGCTCGGCGCGGCTCGCCTGCGGCCCCATCAGCATCCCGTAGCCGCCGGCCTCGTCCACGGCCTTGACCACCATCTGATCGAGGTGATCGAGCACGTACGCACGATCCTCGTCGAACAGGCACACGTAGGTCTGCACCTGCTCGAGCAGCGGCTGCTCGCCCAGGTAGAACTCGATCATGTCGGGGACGAATGGATAGACCGCCTTGTCGTCGGCGATGCCGTTGCCGGGCGCGTTCGCGAGCGCGACGTTGCCCGCGGCGTACGCGCGCATGAGGCCGGGGACCCCGAGCATGCTGTCGGGGCGGAACACCTCGGGATCGAGGAACGCCTCGTCGGTGCGGCGGTAGATCACGTGCACGCGCTTGGGGCCGCGCGTGGTGCGGCAATAGACCTTCTCGCCATCGACGAACAGATCCGGTGCCTCCACCAGCTCGAGGCCCATCGTGCGCGCGAGGAAGCTGTGCTCGAAGTAGGCCGAGTTGTACGTGCCCGGCGTGAGCACCACGGCATTGCAGTCGTGCTCGAGTGGGGACACCGACCGCAAGGTCTCGGCGAGCCGCGTGGGATAGTGATCGACGCGGTGCACGCGCGCGGCATCGAAGATCCGCGGGAACAGCCGCTTGCTGATCAGCCGGTTCTCGACGACGTACGACACGCCCGAGGGCGTGCGGAGGTTGTCCTCGAGGACCCGCCAGGTGCCCGCACCATCGCGAATCAGATCGACCCCCGAGATGTGGATCCGCACGCCGCCGGGCGGCTTGATCCCGCGCAGCATCGGGCGATAGCCCGCCGCACCGAGGACCATCTCCGCGGGCACCACGCCAGCGGTCAGGATCTTCTGATCGCCATAGATGTCATCGAGGAACGCACCCAGGGCGCGCAGCCGCTGGTGGAGGCCGCGCTCGAGCCGCGTATAGTCGCTCGCGGCGATCAGGCGGGGGAGCAGGCAGAACGGGAAGATCTTCTCCGTCCCGCGCGCATCCCCGTAGACCGAGAACGTCACGCCCTGCTGGAGCAGCGCGGTCTCGGCGAGCTGTTGCGCCCGCGCCAGCTCGTCGGGTGACATCTTCGCGAGCAGCTGCGCGACGCGCGCGAACGGAGGACGTGCCTTCTCGCCATCGAACATCTCGTCGTAGGTCCCGGCCAGCGCCGCCTGGGGGTACCGATCGAACAAGCCGGCGAGCGGTCCCTGCGACTGGGACTGGCTCTGCATCATGACCTCATCGTAACGCGGATCGTGGTGGCCCGAGGACCGCGCGGGCAGACTCGTCGCATCGATCAGCCCCGGAGATCGATCGTGAACGGGCGCGCCTCGGGCCAGTACCCCGCCGCTTCGATGAAGTTTGTGTGGGCGGTGACCTTGATTCGCTCCTGTCGGCGCGCAAGCGCGGCGGCATCGTCGTGGACCAGGCCTGGATACGGACCACCGTTGGGGCGCCACGCCCACAGCTCGATCGTCTGCGCGCGGCCACCGTGCGCCCACTCGATCAGCAGCGGATCGCGCGTGGGGAGCCCGGGGTGGAGGCCCGGCGACGGCACGTAGATCCGGCGGCGCACGCCGACGGCGCGGGTGCCATCGCCGACCGGCCGGAGCTGCGCCCACCGGCCTGCGACCGCGATGCGATCGGGACCGGGGCCTTGCATCGAGAGCTCCCAGCGCTGCGTCGAGGCGTCGACGATCCGCGCGCCCGCACGCTCCTGCGAGGCGACATCACCGACGAGCGGCCAGAACTCGAGCGCGGGGCGCAGCACGAGGGTCGCGTCGCCGAGGTGGCACGAGATGCCCGGCGTGCGCCAGGCCTCGAGCTCGCCGCGCAGCGGGGCAGGGACGCCGAGGCCATGCTGATCAAGATCGCCGAGCACGAGCCGGAGATCGTGGGACAGCGCGGCGGGGAGCGCGAACCGATCGTGGAGCTCGTCGTGCCAATCGATCAGCCGCTCGCGATAGTCCGAGACCACCAGGCGCGCGACGATCGAGCGCATCAGCACCGCGAGCGCACCGAGCATCACCGGGCGCTCCGGCATCCGGACCGCACGCAGCTCGATGATCCCCATCCGCCCATGGCGCACGCCGTGGACCGGGATGTGCGGGTTCCACAGCTTCTCGACGTTGACCTCCGCGCGGTGCGAGTTCCCGGCGCTGTCGACGAGCAGCGGGCCCAGCGCCTGCCACAGCTGCTCGGGCGCGACCTCGCCGCGATCGGCGAGCTTCTCGAGCCAGGCGAGCGTGACGGCAAGCTCGTCCCAGCGCTCGCGCGTTCCCTCGTCGGGGCGCGGTCCCTGTGACGCGGAGCCCACACACTCGTTCGCGAACCAGTACGACAGCGACGGGTGGTTGTTGAAGTAGCGGATCAGCGCCGGGAGCACGTGGGGATAGCGGATGAACGGGCTGGCCTCGGGACGCGGGCCACCGAGCGAGAGCTGCCCGCCGCCTCCCGAATCGACGAGGTCGCCGTTGAACCGGTGGCGGACCGGCGACAGGCCCGCGCCGCGCGCGGCGGCCCACACGTGGCGGGCCTGCGCGACGAACGCCATCGCGCCTGAGGCTGGAGCCATGTTGACCTCGACGACCCCGGGATCGGGCGTGACGCTCAGCCAGTGGTCTCCGTCGATCTCCGTCGGCGGTGGCTCGGCCGGCGCGTCGTGTGTGGTGCGCGTCCCCGCGCGCGTCGTGTCCTCCCGCCACCGCACACCGAACGCGAAGCGCGGCGCCGCCTCGTCGGGATAGTGCCGGCCGATCACGCGCGACACACTCGCCCCGGGGAGCGCCTCGGCGAGCAGCGTGGCGAGCGCATGAGCGCGCTCCTGCTTGTCGTCGCCCATCGCCGCGCGGATCCATGCGGGCTCGAGCGAGTCCGCGCGCGTGAACGTCGGCTCCGCCCCGATCCAGACCTCCACCCCGCGACGAGCGAGCAGCTCGTCGTGCACCGCGAACGTCGCGTCGAGGTGGTCGTCGCTCACGGCGGCCAGTCCTCCGGGCGCGCCATCGGCACGCCGGCGTCGAGCTGGCGAAGATCCAGCGTGTACGGCTGCTCGGGGTGCGGCTGGGCGGGGCGCGGCACGATCGGCGCGGGCGTGGGCCCTCCGAGCGTGAACCGTTGCGCGCGGCGCGCCGCGGCCTCGACGCGGGTCAACGGCGGTGAATCGTAGCCGCGCCCTTCCGGATGCCACACGTGATACGCGCCGGCGGCGACACCGCGCGCGGCCCAGGTATCGACGACGTCGATCTGGAGCGGGTGATGGATCCCGAGGTGGGGATGCAATGCATGCGGCGGGCACCACGCGCGGAACCGCACGCCGCCGACTCGCACGTCGCGTCCCTGCGTGTGGCGCAGCGGTGCGACGAGGCCGTTGACCGTGACGACGTAGCGCTCGGGATCGAGGCCGTGCGTGCGGAGCTCGATCCGCTCCATCGACGAGTCCACGAACCGCGAGGTGCCGCCGGTCGTCTGCTCCTCGCCGAGTACGTGCCACGGCTCGATTGCGTTGCGGACCTCGACGCGGGCGTCGGCGACCTCGAGCGTGCCGACCAGCGGACAGCGCAGCTCGATGAACGGCCGAAACGCTTCGGTGGGGAGCGCGACGCCGGCGCGCGCCAGATGCGCGAGCACGTCCTCGAGATCGCGCCACATCCAGTACGGGAGGAGGAACTTGTCGTGCAGCTCCTGGCCCCATCGGACGAGCGGATGCTGGTACGGCGCGGTCGCGAACGAGGCGACCAGTGCGCGGACCAGGATCGCCTGGGCCGAGAGCATCCGCGGGTGCGGCGGCATCTCGAACGCGCGGAGCTCGACGAGGCCCTGCCGCCCGAACGGGGTCTGCGGATCGAACAGCTTGTCGATCGAGATCTCGGCGCGGTGCGTGGAGCCGCCGACGTCGACGAGCAGGTGGCGCAGGAGCGCATCGAGCTGCCACGCCGGTGGCGGGGGCTGCTTGTCGAACAGGCGCGGGAGCGCGAGCTCGAGCTCGACGAGCGCATCGTGGCGCGCCTCGTCGACGCGCGGTGCCTGCGACGTGGGCCCGACGAACATCCCGGTCATCGCATAGGACAGCGAGGGGTGGTGCTGGACGAACGTCAACAGGCTCGCGAGCAACGACGGATCGCGCAGCCACGGCGAGGTCTCCGCCGTCGCGCCACCGATCGTGATGTGATTGCCACCGCCGGAGCCGGCCGCTCGACCGTCGAGCAGGTAGCGCTCCGCGGTCAGGCCGCTGCCGAGGGCGGTCTCGAACACCACGGCGTGCAGCGCGGCGGCCTCGCGCGAGCTGGTCACGGGCGGGAGGTTGACCTCGAGCACGCCCGGATCCGGGGTCACCGCGAACCGCGAACGCTGGGGCGAGGGCGGTGGCGGATAGCCCTCGAGGTGGATCGCGTGGCCGGTGCGCTCGCGCGCTGAATCGATCGCTGCGAGGAGCGCGCAGAAGTCATCGAACCGCGGCAGCGGCGGGACGAACACCCAGAGCTGCCCATCGCGCGGTTCGATCGTCAACGCCATGCGCACCGCGAGCGCGGGGGGCACCTCGGCCAGCGGAGCGGACCTGGCGGGAGCCTTGACCTTGGCCTTGGCCTCGGTGGCCTCGCGCGCCAGCTGCGTGGCCTCCGGATCGTCGCGGCGTGGATCCGGAAGATCAGGCGCGTCGGCCCACAGCGGTGCGGGCGCGCCGGGTGGCAACGAGCCGAGTGGGAGCCGGTAGCCGATCGGGCTGTCACCCGGCAGGAGGAACAGGTGACCGCGGCGGAACGTCCAGCGATCCGTGCGCCAGCCGGTGGCGTCCCGCTGGAGCGGCAGCACGTAGCCGACGATGCTGGTGACGCCGCGATCGAGGATCGCCGCGAGCCGCCGGCGCTCCTCTGGATCATCGAGCCCCGCGGTGCGCGGATCGAGATCGATCGGGAGCCGCGCCTCGGTCCGCAGGACCTCCCACGGATCCTCGAACGCGGGATGCAGCGACGCGGTGATCCCGAGGGCCGCGGCGATCTGCGCGCCGACCTCATGTGCGGCGGCGGCGGTCCCGGCGTCGGCGAGGGTGCGCGGCGGCCAGATCGTCTGGCCATCGCGGCGGCCGATCACGTCGAGCGCCCAGCGCGGGAGGCTCTCGCCGGGATACGCCTTGCCGAGCCGGTGGAGCACGACGCCGCCCGGCGCGAGGCGATCGCGAAGTGCATCCGCGAGTGCGCGGCCGCGCTGCCACTTGTCGGGGCCGAGCGCGCCGCCCTGCCATTCGTCGCGGGCCTGGTGCTCGCGCGCGGTGAAGGTCGGCTCGCCGCCGCTCCACACGTCGAGGCCCGCGAGGGCGAGGGCGGCGTCGGCGCGATCGCCGCCGGCGAGCAGCTCGAGCCAGATCTCGTCGGGGTACGGCGCCGTCGGGCGGGCCTCGTGACCGAGGCGCTGGATCGAGGTGGAGAAGCTGACCTCGCTCGCGGGCAGCTCGCTCGTGCCATCGAGCGGTGCCGCGGAGGCCGGCGTGGCGGTCGCCGCGAGCGGGATGTGGCCCTCGCCGCACAGCAGGCCGCTGGTCGCATCGAACCCGATCCAGCCGGCGCCGGGGATGAATGCCTCGGCCCAGGCATGGAGATCCACAACGTCGCTGCCCACGCCCCTGGGCTCACCGGGGATCATGCCTTCGTCGGTGAGCTGCACGAGATAGCCCGAGACGAACCGCGCCGCGATCCCGCGCGCGCGCATCAAGGCGACGAGCAGGACCGCGCTATCACGGCAGCTCCCGCGGCCGTGGGTCAGCGTCTCCTCCGGCGTCCACACGCCGGACTCGTTGCGGATCACGTACGCGACGTTGTTCTGGATCGCGCTGTTCAGTGCGATCAGCTGGGCCATCGTCTCGCCACGCCACGGCAGGCTCTTCAGGAGGTCGGTCGCGTGACGCCCGAGCCGGTAGGCCGGATCACCCATGTCGAGATACGGCGCGAGCTCGGCGTCGAGCCGGTCCGGATAGACGAACGGGACCTGCTTGACGCGATCGTCGATGAAGAAGTCGAACGGGTTGACCGGGCGGATGTCCACGGCGATCTCGACGGTGAGATCGAGCGCCGTGACGCGTTGCCCGGCCTTGAACGTCACGCGGGCGACGTGGTTGCCGTGCGGATCGCGCTGCCAGTGCACGCGGTGCTCGGGCGCGATCGCGAGCGTGTAGCTCTCGATGTTCGCCGCGGTGTGATCCGCCGGGCGGAGCCGGATGACCTGGGGCCCGAGCAGCGCAGGGCGCTCGTACACATACCGGCTCCGGTGCTGGATCAGGACTCGCACACGAAATTTTACCCTCGCCTGTCGTCCACTAGCTTGTTTGTGGCGGAGGGATTTGGCGAACCGCGCTCAGCACGGTCACCGCGGCTCAGGCGGTCGCCGGCGGCGTCTCCGACCACTCGCGCATCGCCTGATCGCCGGGCCGGTCGACATGGACACGGTCATCGACCGAGGTCACCCACGCCAGCGGGATGTAGTGATGCTGCCCGCGTTTGTCCTTGGCCAGCTTGATCGTGTCGTCACCCTCGAGATGGTCGATGGTGGCGAACTGCCCGTTCTCGGAGCACACGACGGCCATGTGCGGCTTGATCAGGTCACGAGCGGTTGTGGATTCCAACATGCGCGGTGAAGAAGCACCGGTCGTGCCAGCGCCAACTCGTTGGAATCGGGTCAACGACCGCCGGTGGTCGTGCGCTCGCGCGCGGCCGGTGCGCCCAGGCCCAGCCGCTGGTGATCGGCGAGCGTGCAGCGATTCTGGATGACCATGATCCCCGCGGCGGCCAGGATGTTCGCGGCGTCGTCGTTCCGGATCCCGAGCTGGAGCCACACGTATCGAGGATGTGGCTTCATCGCGAGGATGTCCTCGACGTGATCATCGACGGCCTCGGAGCGGCGGAACACGTCCACCAGATCGACGGGCTCGGTGAGCTCCGCGAGCGTCGCGCGCACGGGTTGGCCGAACAGCTCGGTGCCGACGAACGCCGGGTTGACGCCGAGGATCCGGTAGCCCTCGTCGTGCAGGTACTCGGGGACATAGAACGCGGGCTTCTCGGGCTCGCGGTGGACGCCGAGCACGGCGATGGTCGGCGACGAGGTCAAGATCTCGCGGAGCTGGGCGTCGGTGATCGTGGCCATGCCTGACCTTAGCGTGCGCCGCGCACCAAGGTTCTGCTACAGCTCCTACGATGTCGTCCCGGGCCTGCGTCCTCGTGCTCGCGGCGAGCGCCGCGTGTCACGGCCGCGTACCTCCGCCGCGCGAGCGCGTCCTCGCCCGGATCCCGGCGTCGTCGCAGGTGGTGTTCGCGGCCGACGGCCCTGCGCTCGCGGCGCCCCGGATGCGCGCGGTGGTGGATGTGCTGCGCCCCCGCTGGCCGGCGCGGTTCGGATGCGTGATCGACGCGGCGCTCGCGGGGGAGCACGTCGCCGTGGGGATCTCGGCGACGCGCGACATGACGGTGGTGATCTCCACGCGCGCCGCGGTCACGTGCCCCGAGCTCAGCAAGATCGGAGACGGGCTGTGGGCCGCCACACTCGGCGCGGGCGCTCCGACGCATGGTGTCTCGATGGGCGCATCGCCGTCCACGGGGACAGTGGGCGCGTCGTCGCCGCCGGGCTCGGTGCTCGACACCTCATCGCACGCGCGTGCGCGGTCGTACCTGACCCAGGCGCCGCTCGCGGCGAGCATCGTGCTGCCGGGCGTCAAGGTCCTGGCCACGGCCAGTAGCGAGCCGCTCGAGGGCTGGCTCGCGATCGAGACCGTGGACATCGCCTCCGCACTCGCCGAGCAGAAGGTCCGCGGGATCGTGGATCGGCTCGCACGCACGGAGGCGACCGCGGCCTTCGCGGCGGCGATCGCGATCTCTCATGATGGGTCGCAGGTGATCGCACGCTTGACCGGGCCCGTCGACGCCGATCTCGCGGCCTGCGTTCGCACGGTCGTCGACTGGTACAGCGCGCCGTCGGTGCGCACCGCGGCCGGGTTCGTCTGCCCACCGCTCGGCCCCCCGATCGTCGGCTGCGCCAACGGGACCTCGCTGACCGTCACGTCGCTGGCGGCGGCGCTCGAACCGCTGATCGCCGCCGAGGCGTCGGTGGTCATCCAGAATCAGCGGGTGGCCTGGCTGCGGCTCGACGTCGCGGTCCCGTCGCTGGGCCTGCGCAGAGGAGATCTGCTGCTCGCCGTCGAGGGCCGCCACCTCACCAGCCCCGCGCAGCTCGGGGAGCAGCTCCGGCTCGCACGCCGCGCGACCACCGTCACGATCCAGCGAGATGCCGTGACAGCGACACTGCAGGTCGCCGAGCGTTGACCGGAATAGCCAGGCCCCGGGAATTCGTTGCATAGTCTGGCCGTCATGCGACAGCTCGCCCTCCTCGCCGCCGTGATGCTCGTCGCTTGTAGCTCCGGGGAGGACACCGCGAAGGCGAGCCCGGGCCCTGTGGTCGCCGAGACCAAGCCCGCGCCGCCAAAGCCCGCGCCACCAACGCCCGCGCCGCCGACGCCCGCGCCGCCGACGCCCGCGACGCCGACGCCCGCGACGCCCGCGGGATCAGGCGCCCCCGCCGCACCGAAGCCGGCCGAACCGTCCCCGTCCCCGCCGCCTTCCCCGTCGGCAAAGGCCCCGCCCGCGCCGGTGGTCGCCGACGAGCCGGCCCTGGGTGGGCACGATTTCACGCCGACCGGCAAGATCCTGCTCGCGGTGGGCGCGTGCGGTGGCGACGGCACGCTGCCCGCGGGGTTCAAGAAGGAGCTGATCACGCAGCACTGCGAAGTGATCGAGCGCACGCAGGCGCAGTACAAGAAGTCCTGGCTCGACATCGCGACGCCGTTCTTCGCGTCTCATGTTCCGTCGACGGTGCCGAAGAAGGTCGTGTATCCGTTCGCGGGCGGCGATCTCTCGACCGCGCTGACCGTCTACCCCGACGCTGACGAGATCACGACGATGTCTCTCGAGCCCGCGGGCGATCCGCGCACGCTCGAGGCGCTCGCGAAGCTGAAACTTTTGCCGAGCGCGCCGACCAAGCCCGCGACCGTGTCCAAGCCGACGACGCCGCCTCCTCCGACGTCCAAGCCGACGAAGAAGCGCAAGTCCCCCGCGGTCGGCAAGTCCGACGCACCCGCGCGTTCCGACGACGGCGGCACCGACGCGGAGCCGGTGGTGGAGGAGAAGGGGCCGCCCACGCTCGAGAAGGCGCTGCGGACGGTCGAGTACGAGCTGCGGTTCCTCTACCGCGTGAACTTCAGCAACACGATCAACATGATCGATGCGATGCGTGGCGGCCTGTTGCCCACCAACCTGATCTTCAGCCTGTCGGCGCTCAAGGTCCACGGCTACGAGGTGGTCTCCCTGCGCTACTTCCGCCTCGATAACGAGGGCGGCATCAAGTACCTCACCGACGACGACGTCGCGGGCGCCCCGAACCCGACGACGGGCGCGCCCGACTTTCGCAACCGGATCTTCGCGAACGCCGAGGTCCGGTTCAAGAAGCCTGGTGGTCGCGTGCAGATCTATCGCCACATCCAGGTCAACCTCGACAACGATCACCTGAAGAAGGACATGCGGGTGATCCGCCACCTCGAGGCGAAGGGCGACGTGGCCGGGATGACCAAGGCCGCGAGCTATCTCCTGTCGTGGGACTCGTTCTCGATCATGCGCGACTACCTGATCGGGCACGTGCAGTGGATGGTCTCCGACGCCACCGGCGTCGCGCCGCGGTGGGGCAAAGCGAAGGGCTTCGAGTACGAGACCTATGGTGCGTTTCAGATCCCGCACATCGGCGCGGGCAACAGCATCGCGAAGGACTGGCGCGCCGAGTTCGCCGCCGAGCCGACACGGAAGCTCGCCTTCCGGTTCGGCTACTACGACGGCACGCCGCAGCACACGAACCACCTGATCATCATGCGGAAGAAGCCGTAGCTGGACGGGTGATCGCGCGCCCCGTGATGTAGGACGTGCGGCCACATGGAAACGCGCTAGCATCGCCACGATGGTTGCTCCCGGCTGTCCACGCTGTCGCAGCGTGGTCGCGCTCCACGAAGGTCGCCCGCTGGTCACGGCAACCGGCGCGGTCGAGCTGTGGCATCGCAGCTGCTTCGAGGATCAGACTGCGCCGACCGTCAGCAGCATCGCGCCGGTGGTCACCGTGATCGCCCCACCGCGGCGGCGCCATCGGCTCGCGATCGCGGTCGCGATCGGCTCGATCGCCAGCGGGCTCGCGTTCGCGTGCGGCACGCTCGGTGGCCCGGATCTCCCCACCAGTACGTTCGCCAACGTCGATCTCGGCTCGAGCGAGCCCGAGCGCGCACCGATCACCACGCGCACGTACGAGGTGGTGCCGCCCCGGCCGTTGCACGTCGAGACCTCGCTCGAAGCGCGGTACCCGATGCCCACGCGCGACGGCGACGATCTCGACACGGTGTACCCATCGCTGCGAGGGTGGATCCATCCGGTCACCGCGAGTGCGGAGCTGATGCCCGAGCTGGCGAGCCGCCACTTCGGCGCCGAGCGGATCGGCGTCGAGCGTCCCGAGTGCGGCGCGGGCCACTGCGGGATCGATCTCGATGCGCCGCGCGGCCGGCCGCTGGTCGCGGTCGCGGATGGCGTGGTGGTCCGGGTCGAGCGCGCGGAGCTTGGCGCCGACGGCAAGAGCGGTCGCTACGTCCGCATCCAGCACGATGACGGCACGCTCACCGCGTACATGCACATGGACGACGTGGCCGATGATCTCGACGTCGGGAACCACGTTCTCGCCGGGCAGTACGTCGGCACCCTCGGCGCGACCGCCGTGGGCTCGTCACCGCCGCACTGCCACTTCAGCCTCGAGCTGCCGAATCACCCCGAGGCGGCGCACGGCGATGTGCGCGACACCCACTACATCGATCCGGCACCGTTCCTCGTGCGCTCGACGATCGTCCCCACGCCCCAGCGCCGTCACGCCGTGAAGCCCGCGTTCTGAGTCAGAACGACATCTCGCCGCAGTATGTGCCTTCGAACAGGCCGTCGATCACCACATCCTGGTCCTTGTGGGTCCCCGCGATCGGCTTGAACGCGGCGCGGTCGACGCACAGCGTGACCTTGTCTCCGATCGCCTTGGGCTCGGCGCTGACGAGCTCGACCTCGACGCCACCTTGGGTATGCGCGTCGATGCCAACGCCTTGCCCCATCATCCCCTCGCCGCCCGCGAACGCGCGCACGCTGACCTCGCCGGTCTCGACGGTTCGGCCGCGCTTGTTGTTGTAGGTCTGGCAGGTGACCTTGTCGTGGTTCCAGACGTCGACCTGCCAGCTCTGGGTGTGGCCCGTCTTGTTGAGACGCGCGAGGCCGTGGCCGAGGCCTGCGATCGCGACGCCACCCGCGGTGACCGACATCACCCTGCAGGCGCTGGGATCTCGCTTCTTCGAGCAGCCGGCGCTCGACGCGAGCGCGAGGAGGCCGGGGGCGAGCAGGGTCACGATGACGAGCGAGCGGCGCATCTGGGCACCATAGCCGAGCACTGCCGTACCCAGGAGCGGCGGCCCCTGCGCATCACGTGCAACAGGCTGCGCGTCGTCGGAGGTAGGGCCGACGCACACACGACGCGAAGCGCGATCCTCGGGTCTCCTCATGCGATAATTAACGCGCATGTTTCCGATGCCGGCACAGCTCGGTGTCCGGTTCGCACCAGGGACGATGCTGGGGAGATACGAGCTCCTGGCAACCATTGGTGTGGGCGGGATGGCCAGCGTGATCTTGGCGCGGCAGCGCGGACCTGCGGGCTTCGAGAAGGCCGTGGTGGTCAAGCTGATCCACCCGCACATGGCGCAGGATCATGTCGCGGTGAACATGCTGCTGGACGAGGCGAAGGTCGCCGCGCAGCTCGATCATCAGAACATCGTCCACACCTACGAGCTGGGTGAGGCGGAGGGCACGTACTACATCGTCATGGAGTACCTCGCGGGCGAATCGCTCGGGCAGGTGCTGAAGCAAGGGCAGAAGCAACAGAGCCCGCTCTCGCCGTACGCCGCCGCCAAGATCGTGGCGGATGCCGCGGAGGGGCTGCACTACGCGCACGAGCTGTGCGACTTCAACGGTCAGCCGATCGGCATCGTCCATCGCGATGTCTCGCCGGGGAACATCGTCGTCCAGTACAACGGCGCGGTGAAGGTCGTGGACTTCGGGATCGCGAAGGCGCAGGGCCGCGTGACGTCGACCCAGGATGGCGAGCTCAAGGGCAAGTACGGGTACATGTCGCCCGAGCAGATCAAGAACGAGGCGATGGATCGGCGGAGTGATGTGTTCTCGCTCGGCGTGGTGCTGTGGGAGTCGCTGACGCGGCGCCGCTTGTTCCAGGCCGATAACGTCGCCGCGACGCTGATGCAGATCCTGACGGGTGATCGGACACCACCGTCGGCCTACGACGCCGAGATCCCGCATGCTCTCGACACCGTGGCCTTGCGGGCGCTCGCGCCCGATCCGAACGATCGGTTCCAGACCCTCGCCGAGATGAAGCAGGCGATCGACGACGCGATCTGGCGCGCCCGGGTCGGAGCCAGCGAGCTCCAGCAGCACATGACGAACCTGTTCTCCGACCGGATCGAGACCCGCAAGGCGCTCCTCGCACGCGCGACCCGCGACCTGCTCTCGGTCGGTGACCTCGAGGTGCTGAGCACGGCGTTCCGCGATCCGAGCAGCGCGGTCAATCGCCCCGGATCACTGTCCGAGAGCGCGGGGGCTCCGTTCGCGGCGATCCCGCAGACGCCTCCGCCACCGACCTGGGCGCCTCCTGCCGCGGCTGGCCGGCCGCTCGACCTGCCGCAGATGCCGCAAATCTCGGGCGCGCCGAACCTGCCGCCGCCGACGATCCAGCGCTCGACGTGGGGGGGCGCGAGTGAACACTCGCGGCCCGCGATGCCGGCCCATCCACGCGCACAGCCCGAGAGCGAGCCGCCGGTGCGGACCCGCCGCGTCCTCGTGATCCTCGTCGCCGGTGCGATCGTCGGCATCGCACTGGGCGTGTTCGTCGGCGTCGGAGGTGGCGGTGGCAAGGACGAGAAGCGCGCGCTCGTGGTGAGCGCTGATCCTCCGCCGCCCGAGGTCACCGCCGGCGGCAGCAGCCCACAGAGCCTGTCCGAGGCGATGGCGGCACCGACCGTGACGCCGATCCCGACCGTGCCGACGGTGCAGTCGGCCCAGACGCCGACGGTGACGCCGACCGAGACGCCGACCGAGACGCCGACCGAGACCACCGGTGCGGCGACGCCGACCAAGCCGGTGTCCACCGCACCGACGAAGTCGACGCCGAAGCAGAAGCCGACGATCGAGACCGCGCCTCGTCCGCTCAACCTGGACAAGCCCGTCGAAGACGCCGGCGCGAAGAAGCCCAAGGGCGGCTCGGAGGCCGAGCTGTACAAGAAGGGCACCGATGCCTACCTCGCGGGTGACTTCGCGGCCGCCGAGGCCGCGTACAAGCAGGCGCTCGCGCAGAACCGCGGGTACGCCGCGGCGCATCGCGGTCTCGGGTTCCTCTACCAGCGCATGGGGGACAGCGCGAAGGCGCTGCAGTCGCTGCGCACGTACCTGAAGCTCACACCCAACGCCAAGGATGGCGCGGCGATCCGCAAGCGCATCCAGCAGCTCGGGGGCGAGTAGACGTGCGTCCGCTGATCTCGTCCGCAGCGATCGTGCTCGCGATGACCGTGACGGCGAGCGCCGGCCCGGCCGTGATGGTGTTCCCGCTGTCCGCGGGCAAGCTACCAACGGCGATGGCCAAGGCGCCGGCGAAGCTGACCGAGGCGCTCGCGAGATCGATCGATGGCGAGGTCGCGAACGTGCCGATCGAGGACGCCGCCGGTCTCCTCGACTGCGATCCCGAGGCGACGCCGTGCCTCGAGGCGGTGTCGCGCTCGGTCAAGGCGAAGCGGATCGTGTTCGGTGCGATCACCGCCGACGACGACGGTGCCGTGAAGGTCACGCTGACGCGCTTCGATCCGGGGCCCGATCGCCAGCAGCGCACGTTCGATCTGGTCAGCACCACCACCGATTCGATGGCCGAGGAGCTCGCGCGTGTCGCCGCTCCCCTGTTCGGCAAGACCGCGCAGCCGATGGTGAACGACAAGCCACCAAACGAGGGGCACGATCCGAGCGGTCCGGACCGGCCACAGGGACCGACCGGGCCCGGAGATGGCACGCACGTGGACTCCGCTCACGGCAGCATCCGTGGCTCGACCTGGGGCATCCTCGGCGGCGGGGCCGCGATCACCGGCATCGGCATCGCGTTCCTGGTCTCCGCACGGGGGATCGCCGTCGAGGTCGATCAGGCGCCGCGCAACACGCCGCAGGACTTCAAGGAGCTGACCGCGCTCGAGAGCAAGGGCGAGACCCGGCAGCGGCTCGGGCTGGTCCTGACCGCGGTCGGCGCCGTCGGGCTCGGCTACGGCATCTACCGCGCACTCGCCGATCGCCGCACGCCTCGCTCGGAGACGAGCGCACTGCAGCTCACGCCGGTGCCGCTGCAAGGTGGCGCCGCACTCGTACTGACGATGGGGATGCCATGAAGATCGCGCTGACGATGTTGCTCACGACCTTGCCGCTCGCCGCGTGCTCGTTCCCCACGCCCTCGGAGCAGTACAGCTGTCGCACCACCGATGACTGCGACGACGGGCGCGTGTGCACGCAGGGCTACTGCGTGATCGGCAACGTGGTCGACGTCGATGCCCCGATGACCGACACCGCGCCGCCGATGATCGACTGCACCACGTTCCCGGCGCGACACTTCGACGCGTGCATGATCCCGGCGCCGACCGGCGCCCTCGACCTGATGACCGCGGGCACGTACACGTTCGACACCACGGCCGGCAGCCTGCTCGCGCCCGGTGGCGGCGCCTCCCTGCCACCGAGCGGTGTGATCGCGAACGGCCGCGTGGTCTCGGTGTCGTCTCTGACCATCGGCGCGGGCGTCACGCTGCGGGTGATCGGCGCGAACCCGCTGATCATCGCCTCGTGGGGGACACTCGACGTCGCCGGCACGATCGACGCGTCGAGCCTCGGCACGGCGGGGAGCCTCGGTGCGGGTGCGAACCCGACCGGCTGCGCGGCCCACGTCGCGAGCGTTGGACAGAACGGCGCGGGCGCGGGCGGCGGCGGTGGTGGTGGTGGGACCAGCGCCGGCGGTCGTGGCGGCGGCGGGAACAATGGCGCGAACAACGGCGGTCTGGGCGGAGGCTCGATCGCCGCGCCGCTCCTGCTCGGCGGATGCGCTGGCGCACACGGAGGCCTCGGGAACTCGACACCGGGCGACGGCGGCGATGGCGGCGGCGCAGTGCAGCTCACCGCGCGGCTCTCGGTCTCCGTCACCGGCGCCGTGCTCGCCGGCGGCGCGGGCGGCAAGCCCGGTGCCGTGAGCGGCTCAGGCGGTGGCGGCGGCGGGGGCGGCGCGGGTGGCATGATCGGGATCGAAGCGCCGATGCTCACGCTCGCCGCGGGCGCGGTGATCGCGGCCAACGGTGGCGGCGGCGGTCAGGGCGCTGGCAACACGCTCGGCATCGCAGGGCAGAACGGTCAACCCAGCGCGACCCGCGCGACCGGCGGCAACACCGGCTCGGGTGGTCCAGGTGGCCTCGGCGGCGGGGGTCTCATCACGGCCGGCGGAAATGGCGCGACCGATGGGTCCGGCGGTGGCGGTGCGGGCGGCGCGTCGGGGTTCATCACCTTCAAGGCCGCGATGCGCAGCGTGGCCGGCGCGATCGTCTCGCCGACGGCGACCATCGTTCCGTAGCCGTCGCGCTCAGTACCAGTGGTGCTTCTGCCAGAACGCCTTGGCACCCTCCCACGACCCGTACCGATCGTGGACGTAGTGATTGGCCGCGGAGTACTGCTTCGCGAAGCTCGTGGACTGGTAGTCCGCGCCCATGTATTGCCGGCGCGTGCTCTGGATCATCTGGAAGGCGCCGAACGCCGACGAGTGATTTCCCCGCGTGCCGTCGCCACGACCGACGGAGTGCAGGTGACCGGCGGTCGTACTGCCGCCGGACTCGTGCTGCATGATCCAGCTTGCCGCGGAGGAGATGCCGCCGTGCGCATTGGAGAGCTCGTCGCCGGTGAGCGTGTCGAACGAATCGGTGTTCATCATGACTGCGATGAAGTGCAGTGGACATGCCAGCGCGCCGCTGGAGAGGCCAGGTTCCAGCGCGTCTACCGCGGTCGACGATCGAGGTCGGTGCGCGCGCGGCCAACTAGCTGGTGAGACGTCGTCGGCGGACCGAGCGTGAGGAGGCATACCGCGATCACGCTCGCCGCGCTGGCCAGCCCGGTTGCCGCCCCCGGCAGGCGGACGGGCCAGCAGCGCGCCTGGCCGCCAGCGCCTGAGTTGACCCCATGGGCGTCTACGCCAGAGCAACCGACCTTAGGGCTGCTGCGCGTGCACGGCGAGCACGTCTGCGACGCACAGCGTGAGGCGGCGCGCCGTGGGCACGTGCAGGAACTCGTTCGGACCGTGCGCGTTGGAGCCGGGTCCGAGCACGCCAGTGATGCAGAACTGCGCCTTCGGGAACTTCTCCCCGAGCATGTACATGAACGGGATCGTGCCGCCTTCGCCCATGTACATCGCCGGCTTGCCGAAGTGCCGCTGCGAGGCGTCGTCGAGCGCCTTGTCGAGCCACGGGGCCATCTCGGGCGCATCCCACCCGGCGCTCGCGGTGCCGCCGACGAACCGGACCTTCGCGCCGTACGGAGGATCCTTCTCGAGCACCGCCTTGATCGCGGCCTGCGCCTTCGCGGGATCCACGCGCGGTGGGATCCGGATCGAGAGTTTCAGCGTGGTGGTCGGTCGCAGCACGTTGCCGGCGTTGCCGATCGGCGGCCAACCATCGGCGCCGGTGATCGCGAGGCCTGGGCGCCACGTACGGTTCAAGATCAGCTCGGTGTTGTTGCCCTGGACCACCGGGGAGACGCCGGGCTGCAGCGGGAACTTGTTCCACACCTCGTCGCCGATCACGGTCGCGGTGCGCTCGGCCTGGAGCACGCGGGCGCGCGGGATCTGCACGGCGAGCTCGGCGAGCTTGACGACGCCGGTGTGCGAGTCATCGATCCGATCGAGCAGCTGGCGGATCACGCGCTCGCTGGCCGCGACCACGCCGGTGCCGTCGCCGGAGTGCACGCCCTCGGTCAGCAGCGAGACCTCGAGGTTGCCGATCACGAGGCCACGCAGCGAGGTCGTCGACCACAGCTGGTCGTAGTTCGCGCAGCCGGAGTCGAGGCAGACCACGAGCGAGAGATCGCCGATCCGCGGCGCCAGGTGATCGATGTATGCGGGCAGGTCGTAGCTTCCGGACTCTTCGCAGGCCTCGATCAGCACCACGCAGCGCGCGTGCGGGATGTTGTCCTTGCGGAGCGCGTTGATCGCCGTCAGCGACGCGAAGATCGCGTAGCCATCGTCGGCGCCACCGCGACCGTACAGCTTGTCGCCATCGATCACCGGGATCCACGGTCCGAGCCCCTCGCGCCAGCCGGTCATCTCGGGCTGCTTGTCGAGGTGGCCGTACAGCATCACGGTGTCACCCGCCTTGCCTCCGGTGCCCGGGATGTCGATGAAGATCACCGGGGTCCGCGGCTTGTCTCCGTCGTTCAAGCGCACGACCTCGAGCTTGGCGCCCTCGGGGAGCTGTTGCTTCGCCCAGCCGGCAAGCAGGTCGACGGCCTTGTCCATGTGGCCGGTCTTGACCCAGTCCGGATCGAACATCGGCGACTTGTTTGGAATCTTGATGTAGTCGACGAGCGTCGGGACGATCGACGACGCGAACTTCTCCGTCACCCACTGCGTGGTGCTGTCTGCGAGCGGCATGTGCGCACTCTACACCCGAGGGCGTTCACGGTTGGGCGGGCGGCCGGCATCCCACGAGCTTGTCGCGGGCGACGGATCGTCGCACCGGTGCAGGCAGCACGCCGCCACGTGCGATCTTGTTGGCAGGGTCGGTCCAGCCCGCGTAGCCATCCGCGGTCCATCGGGTCGCGCCCCAGCCGAACCAGAACCAGCCCACGCGCACGTCGCCGTGGATGACCGCGCGCGTCGCGAGCTTCGCGCACCGGGTGATGCGGTAGGCGAGTGCGAGCCGCCCGGTGTTCGAGGCGGCGAGGGTCTGCTCGGGGGCGAAGTGCGTGTTGACCCCGAACAGGAGGAAGTCCTGCACGAAACCGACGATCGTCGGGAGGATGTTGAACACGAGGTGGAACACGCCCGAGAGCGGCAGTGCGAGAAGCTTGTGGGCGTGCCCGCGGACGTCGTGGTCCTGGAGCATCGCGAGGAGCGTCGCGACGCCGCGGATCACCAGCTCCGTGAGGTAGCCGAGCGCGACGAGGGCGAGCCAGGCGGCCGGGCGCTTCGCGAACGGCCAGCCGAGCAGGGCGACGAGGATGACGCCGTGGATCCAGATCAACATCAGGAGATCTGTGATCACCCAGAACCCGAGATCCCACGAGAACGCTGGCATCCGGCCGAACCGGGCGAGCAGGAACGTCCGCGACGTGTTCCAGCGCACGCGTTGCTTGAACAGGGCCCGGACCGTCGTGGGCGTGGCGGTGTAGACCCGCGCCAGCGGATCGTAGGCGATCGGGCGCACGATGAACGATCGGAGCAGGCGCCAGAACGCATGCAGCGGGGAGCGCGGCAGCTCGAGATCGATCTTCCCGCGCTTCCAACGGGCGGCCATCGCGATCCACGCGACCCAGGTGTCATCGCCGGGGCCCGCCGTCGCCTCCACGTTCGGCGCACCGGTGAACGCGGCGAAGCGCGGGGGCGCCGCGCCGAGCCACCACCTCGCGAGATCGCGATAGCGAAGCGAGTGCATGAACGCGGCGTGGCGCGGCTGCTGGGCATGCAGCTCGGTCCACGTGCAGTAAAGCGCGCCCGAGACGCCGGTCACCGGCAGCAGGCCGCGATTGTTGCGCGCGATGCTGATCGACGTCATGTACTCGCGCGCGACCTGGAGCGCGAGCTGGTAGCGGATCGTGCAAAAGGCGCGCACGCCGGCCCAGTAGTGCTCACGGCGCACGAGGACATTCGAGGCGACGATCATCGGTCGCTGGCGCGTGAGCCAGCCCGGGCGCACGAGCTTGGCCACCATCCGCTCGAGTGCGCGCGGCGCGAGCACTCCATCGGCGTCCATGTTGAAGAACACGGGTGGCACGCTCGCGAGCTCACCGGCTGCCACGGCGCGCTCGGCGCGCGCGAGGCCCGCAGCGACGGCGACGCCCTTGCCTGCGCGCCTGGGAACGCGGGCGACGAACACCGTCATCCGGTCCCGGATCGCGAGCGCCCAGCGCTCGAGCTCCGCGACCACCGCCGGTTGATCGTCGGCACCGTCGATCGACATCACGAGGACGACCTTCCCGGGGTAGCCGTTGCTGACCACGGTCGCTGCTGCATCGCGCAGGTCGTCGAGGTCGCTCGCAGAGCGGACGAGCGTGGGGATCACGACCAGCACGTCGACCGCTTCGGCCTGCGTGAGGCCGCGGAACGGCGGCCGGATCCGCGCCACCCGCGCGAGGGTCTGGAACCACACGGCGAAGTAGCCCGAGAAGTAGAGCACCATCGAGATCAGGAACGGGCGCCACAACCGACCGAGGACCTCGACGGCGTCCGCGTTCCCGATGTTCCAGAGGATCGTGTCCATGGCGGATCAGGGACGGACGCGGAGGATCCGCTGGCGAACGGCATCCTTGTCGTCGAGCACGAGGACCGCATACTGGCCGCGGGCCATCTCGCCCCAGGGATCCTGCGTGACGACCTCGCCTGCGAGGATCTCGCCGACCCGGCCGACGGTGTGACACGAGAACACCCCCCACGTGCAGTCGAGCACACGCGCGCCGGCATGGACCGAGGCGAGCTGGGTATACGGGATGAACGCGACGTCGGTCGCCGCCTTCATCGCGCGGTGGAGCGGGCGGGACTCGACCTCGGCGAGCAGCGTGCGCTGGGTCGCGAGGCTGGCGACCGCAGCGGAGCGGAGCGCACGGTGGCCGCGGGCCTCGGCGCGCAGGCGCTCGATCTCGACCTCGATGCGGGCATCGCGCTCGTCGCTGGCCGCGACCTCGGGCATGCGACCGATCGCGGGTGCGCTGCCGTCGCCGGTGCCGGCGCGGAGCGCGCGCAGCGCCGAGGAGGTCTGCCGTCGCTTGATCGAGGCCTCGCCGATCTGGCGCTCGAGGTCGGTCATCTCGAGGGCGAGCTGGTCCCGTGCCTGCTCCTCGCGGTCGACCGCGGTGCGATCGACGAGCCCGGCCGCGAGATCGGCCCGTGCTCGGGTCACCAGCTCGATCTGCCGGGCGTGCAGCCCCTGGAGCAGCCCGTACTGGCGCTTCATGATCCCCGACGCTGCGGCGAGCCCGCCGGCTTCGACCCGGTTGGTCTCGGCCTGCCACTTCATCATCTCGCTGGAGTTGCCGCGCAGGGCCGACAGCCGAGCGATCGCGCTGTCGATCGCGCCGATCTCGCCGTCGACGCGTGCGACCTCGGCGTCGATCCGCGACAGCTCGTCGAGGTGACGCTGATGCGCCATCCGGAGGGACTGGATCTGATCGCTATCGGGGGACAGGTGGAGCGGGGCCACCCAGCCATCCGTGATCACGTAGTAGACCTGGACGCTGACCCAGCTCAGGCCCGCGAGCGTGGCGGCGATCAGCGACAGCGCGAACAGCCGCCCGACGAGCGACTTGCCGGGCTGGGTGTCTTCGGTCGGGACGCCGCTGGTCGCC
>JAYVRN010000341.1:0-5632 GCA_043776275.1 Myxococcales bacterium
GCACCGGTCGCGCCGCCGTCCGCACCCGTCGCGCCCGCGGCGACTGCCACGATCAAGGGCAGCCTCCTCGACAACAACACCAAGGAGGGTCTGCCGGCGGCGACCATCCAGCTGAAGGGTGTGCCGGGCGGTGATCTCACCGCGGTCGCCGAGCTCGACGGTACGTACACGATCGCGGTGCCGCCGGGCACGTTCACGATCGAGATCTCGACGCCCGAGTACGTCACGCAGTCGCGGACGATCACGATCGGCGACAAGCAGACGCTCGAGCTCAGCCTCAATCTCGATCCCGTCCCGCTGAACACCGGCGCGGAGACCATCGAGATCGTCGACAAGATCGACACTCGCAAGGAGGCCGCAGTGCTCGCGGTTCGTCGCGCGTCGCCCGTGGTCAGCGATGCGGTCAGTGCGCAGGAGATCTCCCGCACGCCCGATAGCAACGCGGGCGATGCGATGAAGCGCGTGGTGGCAGTCAGCGTGATCGACGGCAAGTACGTTGCCCTGCGCGGACTCGAGGGGCGCTACGTCACGGCGTTGCTCAACGGCGTGCTGCTGCCGAGCCCGGAACCTGATCGGAACGCGGTCCCGCTCGATCTGTTCCCGACCAATCTGCTCTCGACGATGACGGTGATGAAGAGCTACATGGCCGACCTGCCGGGCCAGTTCGGCGGCGGCACGCTCTCGATCGACACCAGCTCGTTCCCCACCAGCTTCGAGATGAAGGTCGGGTTCTCGAGCTCGGCGAACACGGTGGCCACCGGCCAGGACGGCCTGTCCAACGCCAACGCACGCGGCACCCGCAGCTTCCTCGGCTTCGACAACGGAGATCGCGCGCTGCCCGCCGCGATCCCACGGAACCGCGCGGTCCGCGGCATGGATGCAGCGCAGACCGAGCAGATCGGCGAGGCGATGCCGAACGTGTGGACCCCGACCGGGGAGACCGTGACGCCGAACGTCGGGCTCACCGCGATGCTCGGCGATACGGTGAAGGTCGCCGGCAAGCGCGTGGGTTACATCGCGAGCGGCACGTTCAAGCGGGCGTTCTCCGTCCGCGACGGCGACACCTCTCACACCACGCTGATCGATGGCCAGACGATGGCCACCGACAACCTCCGCTACACGCTCGGCACCTCGGAGGCCACGCTCGGGGCACTCGGCAATGTCGGCGTCGATCTGTCTCCCAATGACGAGATCAGCCTGCTCGGGCTGTACACGCACGTCGGCGAGGACACGAGCTCGATCTCCAGCGGCTACAGCGAGACCGATGGCTCGAACCTCAGCTCGTCGCGGCTCTCGTTCGTGGAGCGCTCGCTCGCGTTCGCCCAGCTCCGCGGCAAGCACCACCTCAGCCGGGCGCGCCGCCTCGAGCTGCGCTGGCAGACCAACGTGGCCACCACGTCGCGCGACGAGCTCGACACGCGCGACCTCAGCTACCTGATCGATGGCAACAGCGGCACCCGGTCGTACAAGGATCAGCCCGGCTCGGGGCAGCACTTCTGGCAGGCGCTGAACGATCTCGCGGGCGGCGGCGGCGCGGACGTCCGCATGCGCGTCGGAAGCGTGCAGCTGCACGCCGGCACGATGGCGCAGCTCTCGAGCCGCGCGCTCGGTGGGCGGCGGTTCCGCTACAAGTTCGTCGGCACCGACAGCGCGGTCCGCGGGCTCTCCGGTGAGGACATGTTCGGCGACTCGCACGTGGGCCCGGACTTCCAGCTCGAGGAGGGCACGCTCAACGAGGATGCGTACAAGGCCTCGCTCGGCGTCTACGCCGGGTACGCCACCAGCGAGATCGAGATCAATGACAAGCTCCGCGCGATCGCGGGCGTGCGCTACGAGCGCGCCACTCAAGATATGTCGAACGGCAGCCGCTACGCGATCGCCGGCCTCAAGACCGACGTGTCGCGCACCGACGACGACGTGCTCCCCGCGGTGAACCTGGTGTACTCGCCGCGCGCGGACATGAACGTGCGCGCCGCGTACAGCTACACGCTGACCCGCCCGCGGTTCCGCGAGCTGGCGCCGTTCTTGTTCTTCGACTACACGCGCCGGCGCGACATCTCCGGTAACCCGAACCTCCTCACCACGCACCTCCACAACGCGGATCTGCGCTGGGAGTGGTTCCCCGGCGAGGACGAGGTGTTCGCGACCAGCGTGTTCTACAAGCAGCTCGTCGATCCCATCGAGCAGGTCCTCCTCAACACGAACTCCGACGTCACGTTCCGTAACGCCAAGGGCGGCAACCTGATCGGCGCGGAGCTCGAGGCGCGGACCGGCCTCGCGCGCCTCGCGCCCGCGCTCAAGAGGTGGAAGCTCGGCGCGAACGCGTCGGTGATCCGCTCGCGGGTGCAGCTGAAGGCCGACGAGATGCTGCTGACCAACCGCAACCGGCCGGTGTACGGCCAGTCGCCGTTCGTGCTGAACCTCAACCTCGGCTATTCGAACCCGGCGATCGCGGACATCAACCTCCTCTACAACGTGATCGGCGCGCGGATCACCGACGTCGGCGTCGAGGGCCTGCCCGACACCTACGAGCAGCCGCTGCACCGGGTGGACGTGGTCGCCGCCCGCGCGCTGCGCAAGGACCTCCGCCTCAAGCTCTCGGCCAGCAACATCCTCAACCAGCGCGTTCGCCTCGAGCAGGGCGACGTGACGGTGAACAGCTACTCCCCCGGAGTGTCGTTCGCGCTGGGCCTCGACTGGACCCCATGATGTTTGTTTGCAACTCGAAAGGAACTCCCATGATGAAGCACCTGATCTGGTTCGCCGCACTCGCCCTCGCGGTCCCCGCCTGTCGCGACGACTCGGGCCTCACTGGCGATGACACGCAGCAGCCGGACGCTGCTCCACAGCCCGACGCACCTCCGGGCATCACGCTCGTCGACGTGCCGGCCGGCGACATCGCCGTCGACACGCACTGGACGGCCGACAAGATCTATACGCTCAAGGGCTACGTCTGGGTCACCGGCGGCACGCTGACGATCGATGCCGGCACCGTGATCAAGGGCGACAACGGCAGCGCGCTGACGATCACGAAGGACGGCAAGCTCAACGCCGTGGGGACCGCAGCCGCGCCGATCGTGTTCACCTCGAGCCAGGCCACGCCGGCCTCGGGTGATTGGGGTGGGCTCGTGATGGCAGGCCGCGCGCCGATCAACGTCACCGGCGGCACGAACAAGATCGAAGGCTTCGCCGACACGTTCGGCGATCGCATCGTCTACGGCGGCACTGACGCCAACCACGACTGCGGCAAGCTGGTCTATGCCCGCATCGAGTACGCGGGCTTCGCACTTTCAGTGGACAACGAGCTCAACGGCTTGACGCTGACCGCGTGCGGCGCTGCCACGACGATCGACAACGTGCAGGTCCACCTCGGCCTCGACGACGGCGTGGAGGTGTTCGGTGGCACGGTCAACCTCAAGCACATCGTCATCACGCAGCCCGACGACGATGGTCTCGATTGGGATCTCGGCTGGACCGGCAAGGTGCAGTACCTGATCGTCCAGCAGAAGCTCGGTCGCGGCGACAAGGCGATCGAGGCGGACAACAACCGCAACGACGGCAATCTCGCCCCGCGCAGCGCGCCCGAGCTGTGGAACGTCACGCTGGTGGGCCCCGACGGCGCGGCCACTGACCCGCAGGCCGGTCCGCACCTCCGCCGCGGCACCGCCGGCAAGATCAACAACGCGATCGTCGCGTACTTCACCAAGTTCGCCGTCGATGTCGACAGCGCGATCTCGGTCGGGCAGTTCACCAGCGGCGCGCTCGCCGTGAAGAACACGTACTTCGTGAAGGGCGCCAACGCGACGGCGCTGTGGCCGACGAACTTCGACGTGGCCGGCACGCCCCCGGTGGAGAACGACGGTGGATTCGACGAGGCCGCGATGATCGGTGGCGATGCGACCAATCACCAGGGCGTCGATCCGATGCTGACGCTCCCCAAGAGCCTCACCGCGCCGAACTGGAAGCCGATGGCGGGCTCGCCCGTGCTCACCGGCTGCGGCACGCCGCCCGCGGGCTTCGACACCACGACCACGTTCTGCGGCGCGATCGGCGCGACCGACTGGACGGCTGGCTGGACCCGCTACCCGAACTGAGCGCCGTCAGCGCGAGCGCGCGATCGCTTCGTCGATCGCGGCTTCGGTCAAGAACGTGAAGCTGCGCGGCCCCTTCAGGTGGCCGTCCTGCACGTCGACGAACAGCGAGAGCTCGTCGCCGGTGTGTGGGTTCAAGCGGTGGAGGCCCCTCGCGTCGAGCACGTAGAGTGCACCGTCGGGACCGAAGTCGAGGCTGATCGGCGTCTCGAGCAGGCCGCTCGCGGCCGGCACGAGGACATCGAGGAGGTCGCCGGTCTCGGGATCGAGCACCACCACCTGATCTCGCTGGTTGTCGCAGACGTACAGCCGATGATCCGGGCCGAGCGTGAGGCTCGTGGCGCTCGCGAGTTGATCGATGGTGCCGAGCTGGCGCACGAGCGTGCCCGTGGCGAGGCTCCACACCTGGATCGTGGTTCCGAGCTGCGGGTGGGTGTCGGTGCCGATGTACGCGAGGTCGCCGTCGATCACGAGGTCGTGCGCGGCGCGCAGATCGGGCGAGCCGATCACGCTCGCCACGTGGCCATCGGGCGCGAGCACCACCACGTTGTGCGTGTCCTTGCCGAGCACCACGAGCTGCTCGCCATGGAACATCAGCTCCACCGGCTCCTCGAGCAGCGTGGTGTCCCAGTAGAACACCCCCATGTTCGATCCCGACGCGAGGTCGTAGCGGGTGACATCACCCTTGCCGAAGCCGGCGAGGTAGATGTGACCACTCGGGCCGAGCCGCACGCTCGACGGGCGATCGAGGCCGTCCGCGCTGCCCGCCGCGAACACATCGCGGAACGCGCCGGAGACGCCGTCGTAGCGCACGATGGCATTGGCGCCACGGTCCGTGATGAACAGCGTGCTCGGCAGCTGCGTGCAGAGGTCGCACCGCGGCTCGGGCTCGGTGGTGCAGGCGGCCGCGAGCGTCACGATCACCGCAGCGAGGTGAAGACGATCCACCGTGACAACGGTACAGCCTTCGATGACAGACGCGAGAGTTTTGTGACGCGAGGGTGAGGTGCGGGGAGGTGGGTTGCGACGAAGCTGTCACACGGCGGTCGGACCCTTGCCATTGCGAACCTCCACCGGTGCCTTGCGGAGCCGCTCCATCACCTTGCGCTCGCGATGGATCGGCACCCAGTCGTAGATCAGCGCCTCGACCGGTCTCCACATCACCACCCAGCTGAGGATCACCAGGCCCTCGCGGATTGCACGAACCGCGCGGCTCGGCTCCGTGCCGAGAAGCTCGGCGAGCGACAGCAAGATCACGAGCAGCGTGACGCCGAGGATCAACGCGACCTGCCCTGTCCTCCGCTGGCGACGCCGCCGTCGCTCGAGGCGCTCGAGCTCGTAGAGGAAGTGCGCGCGATAGCCGGTCTCGATCTCCTCGGGTGGGCACGCCTGCGCGACCCAGAACACCACCTTGAACGCCCCCAGCGAGGTCAGATCCTCGCCAGCGGCGAACAGATACTCCACGAGATCGGGATCGAGGTCGCGCTCCCGGAACGGCGCTGGATCGCGGTTGTCGAACAGCTGGGCGATCGTGTCGAGCC
>JAYVRN010000342.1:0-21394 GCA_043776275.1 Myxococcales bacterium
CGCGCGCGATCCCGCCGCGCGTTACCAGTCCGCCGACGATGTGATCCACGCGCTCGAATCGATGATGTCCGCGCGCGGCCTGTTCGGCTCCGCCAAGCAGGTCAGCCGGTTCATGCGCGAGCTGTTCAAGGACAAGCTCGCCAGGTGGGAGCAGGCCGAGACCGCCGGGGTCTCGCTCGGGCAGTTCGTGGCGGAGACGATCACCTCCGAGAGCCGGCGCTCCGAGCTGATCACGCCGGTGTCCTCATTCCCCGCGGTGATGCCCGACGACGAGACCGAGATGCTCCTCGGTGGCGCGGCCGAGAGCGCACCCGCGCCGTCCTCCCCGCCCGCGCCCGCGCGTCGGTCCGCGCCGATGGCGGTGGCGCGCGCAGCGAGTGAGCCGAGCGCCGCCGCCCTGCCGGAAGACCCTGCCCCGCGGAGTCATCGATGGATCGTGATCGCTGGCGCCGCGGTGGTCACCGTGATCGTCGCCGTGCTGTTGTGGCCGAAGTCGAACGGTGGAGCGACTGAGACTGCTCCGCCGACGACCACCACCGCGCCGACGACCACCACCGCGCCGACGACCACGACCACCGCGCCGACCACCACGACCACCGCGCCGACCACCACGACCACTGCGCCGACCACCACCACACAACCCACCGTCGCGCCGACCAACACCACCAGGCCGACCAACACCACCAAGCCGACCAACACCAAGCCGACCAACACCACCAAGCCGGTCAAGCCGACCAAGCCCGGGAAGCCCGGGAAGCCCCAGGAGCCAACGTGGGATCCAAACTCGCCATTCTTGCCGCCGGGCTGACGCTGTCGATCAGCGCGTCGCGGCTCGCGCACGCGGAGCCCTCGGCCGACCAGCTGGCCAAGCAGGGCATCGAGGCCTACAAGACGGCCAACTACGCGCAGGCGACCAAGCTGCTCGCGCGGTCGTACGAGCTGTCGAAGAAGCCCGACACGCTGTTCGCGCTCGCGCAGGCCGAGCGACTCGATGGCAACTGCACGCTCGCCGTCGAGCACTACAAGAAGCTCCTGGCGCAGACCTCGGAGATCAACGCCGCCAAGCTGATCCAGACCAACCTCGCGCTGTGCGAGAAGCACGAGCCCGTGGTGGCGCCGCCAACCGAGCCCGCGAAACCCGAGCCCGTGAAGCCCGCGCCGGCACCTGCCCCGGCGCCGGATCCCGTCGCCACCACCACGAAGACCATCGTGCGCGGTCCCGATCACCTCGCGATCGCGCTGTTCGCGGGCGGTGCCCTCGGCCTCGGCGTGGGCACCGGCCTCTACATCGCGGCCAACGGCGCCGCGGACGATGCGAAGCACGCCGGCACGCTCGATGCGTTTCACGAGGCGAACGATCGATCGGATCGTGATCGCGCCCTGTCCTACGTCGCGTTCGGCGTGGGGGCCGGCCTCGTCGGCTACGCGATCTTCCGATGGGTCAGCGCGCCCACGCCGCGCTCGACCGAGGTCGCGCTGACGCCGAGCGAAGGTGGCAGCACGGTCTGGGTCCGCGGCAGCTGGTAGCTGGTAGCTGCGGTCCGCACGGCCCGCGACAGGTGAGCAGGCCCGGCGCGGGTGCGATACCTTCGCCGCATGCAAAGCCATCCGAACGCCCAGCTGCTCGAGACGTTCTATGCGGCGTTTCAGAAGCGCGACGCCGAGGCGATGGTCGGCTGCTACCACGCCAACATCTGGTTCTCCGATCCGGTGTTCCACGATCTCCGCGGGCCGCGCGCCGGTGCGATGTGGCGGATGCTGTGCGAGCGCGCGACCACGCTGACGGTCGAGTACTCCGGGATCTCGGCCGATGGCACCACCGGCCGTGCGCACTGGGAGGCTCGCTATGACTTCTCGGCGACCGGCCGGAAGGTGCACAACGTGATCGACGCGAAGTTCGAGTTCGCGGACGGCAAGATCATCCGCCACGCCGACACGTTCGATCTGTGGCGGTGGTCCGGGATGGCGCTCGGGGCCAAGGGCAAGCTGCTCGGCTGGCTGCCGCCGATCAAGAACGCGATCCACAAGACCGCGATGAAGGGCCTCGCCGCGTACGAGGCCAAGCACCCCTCCTGACGCCGGCCCTGCCCGCACGATCGCCGGCCGCGGACCCTCGGTGGCCGCGGACCCTCGGCGGCCGCGGGCCCTCGGCGGCCGCGGGCCCTCAACGGCCGCGGGCCCTCAACGGCCGCGGACCCTCGGCCGACCTGACCCGTCTTCCCCGCCTCAGGCGCCCTTGGGGGCGCGATTTAACGGCGCTGGTACTTCGTGCTCTCGAAGTCCGCGGTACGACTCGGCGCATGGACTTCGCGCTCGACGCCGAGCAGGATCTGATCGTCCAGACGGTGCGCAAGCTCTCCGACCGCGACCTCCGCGGCTGGGCAGCAGATGCGGACCGCGCTGGTGCCCCGCCCGACCGCTTGACCGCCCTGGGCGGTGAGCTGGGCTTCTTCGTCGATGCGGTGCCCGCAGACGCGGACGGCCTCCTCGACGGCACGTACTCGCACCTCACGCGCGCCCTGCGCGGGTTCGAGCTCGGCCGGGGCTGCGCCGCTCTCGCCGCGCTGCTCGAGACCAACGTCGAGCCGGCGCTCGCCGTCGGGACCTGGGGCTCGGCCGCGGCGAAGCAGGCACTGTTCGGCTCGCTGGCCAAGGGCGGCCTCGCCGCGCTCGCGCACGACAGCCGCGGCAGCCTCGAGATCTCCGCCGAGGGTGAGGATCTGCGGGTCACCGGCAAGCTCGGGCCCCTGCCCGCGCTCGGCGTGGCGTCCCACGTGGTGGTCGTGGCCAAAGATCTCTTGTTCCTCGCGCCCACGGAAGGCATGAAGCGCGACGCGATCACGCCCTCGGGCTGGCGTGCCGCGAAGTGGGGCGTCGCGCAGCTCGAGGCGCTCAAGATCCCCGCCGCCTTCGTGCTCGCGCGCGGCCCGGCCGCGCACGCCGCGAGCGCCCAGGTCCTCGCCTGGGCCCGCGCCTCGCTCGCCGCCCGGGCCGCTGGTGTGGCGACCGCCTCGATGGAGTACGCGGATCACTATGCCAAGGAGCGGATCCAGTTCGGGCGGCCGATCGGCCAGTTCGAGGCGCTGATCCGCCTCCGCGATGATGCGATGACGAGCTCGCAGGCCGCGCGGCTGTGCGCACTCCACGCCGCGTGGGCGATCGACAAGGGCCTGCCGAACGCAGGCGATCTCGCGAGCCGCGCACGCGTGCTCGCCGGCGATACCGTCGCGAAGTCGACGATCGATGCCGTCCAGATCTTCGGCGGCTATGGCTTCGTCAACGACTATCCCGTCGAGAAGCTGATGCGTGACGCCCGCGCCTTCGAGGCGCTGTATGGCGACGAGCGCCTCGGCCGGGTCCTCGCGCTGAAGGGCAAGGAGTAACCACCATGGACCTGTTCCACGACAACCCGCTATTCACCGGCATCCGCCAGATGCTCGGCGCGTTCGCCAAGCAGCAGATGCGCACGATCGCGATGAAGCACGATGCCGAGGAGTCGATGCCGTGGGGGCTGATGAAGTCCGCCCAGGCGCTCGGCCTCACGCAGAGCGCGCTGCTCGATGGCCGCAAGAAGCTGACCGGCGTCGACGAGGATCCCGATCCGAAGAAGCCGAAGAGCCAGGCGCGCCTCGCGGTGGCGGCCTCCGAGGAGCTCGCCTGGGGCTGCGCCGGCATCGCGCTCGCGCTCGGGGGCTCCGGCCTCGCCTGTTCGCCCGTGGCCCGGATGGGCACCGACGAACAGAAGGCCGAGTTCAAGAAGCTACTGTCCGGCACCGACGAGCACGGCCACATCCGCGTGGCCGCGATGGCGCTCTCCGAGCCCGCCACCGGATCGGATATCTCCGGCCTCAAGACCACTGCCCGCCCCGACGGTGACCACTGGATCATCCGCGGCAGCAAGCAGTGGATCACCAATGGCCAGTCCGCCAACGTCTACGTGGTGTGGGCGCAGACCGAGGCCTCGGCGGGCCGCGCCGGCGTGCGCGGCTTCATCGTGGCCCGCGGCACCCCGGGCCTCGTCCCCGGGAAGAAGGAGACCAAGCTCGGCATCCGCGCCTCGGAGACCGCGCAGGTCCACTTCGAGGACGTGCGCGTCCACAAGGACATGATGCTCGGAGCCGCCGCGGCGGCCGCCGGTGACGCCACGTCGGGTGGACTCGCCGACACCAAGAAGATGCTCGATTCCACGCGCCCGGTCGTCGGCTCGCAGGCCGTGGGCATCGCGCGCGCTGCGTACGAGTTCCTGCTCGAGCGCGTGCAGAGCACGTCGCTGCACGGCACGCCGATGGCAAGCCACCAGCACATCATGTTCGAGCTCGCCGAGATGAACATGGAGATCGCGGCCTCGCGCCTGCTCGCGCACAAGGCCGCGTGGATGGCGGACCACCACATGGAGAACGTCCTCGAGTCCTCCGCGGCCAAGGCGCACGGCGCGCGTACCGCGCAGTACGTCACCACCCGCGCGATGGTCCTCCTCGGTGAGGAGGCGCTCGAGCCGAACCATCCCGTGGAGAAGTGGTACCGCGACGCGAAGATCTACGACATCTTCGAGGGCACCGGGCAGATCCAGCGCCGCATCATCGCGAAGCACCTGACCGGCCAGAACCCCACCTGATCAGCGTGGCAGGTCCGCGATCGGAATCTCGATCGGCACGAGCTTCGGGCGCAGCACGTCACCATCGCGGAGCGTCGTCATCGTGGCGTAGCCCTGCGGCGTGCGATCCGTGTAGACCTCGACCACGAGCTCACCATCCCGCGACAGATCGATGATCCAGTACTCGGGGACGCCGGCCTCGGCATAGATCGGGAGCTTGATGTTCCGATCCTTGCGGATCGAGGAGTCCGAGAGCTCCATGACCAGGAGCGCGGACGACGGATGGTCGCGATCCAGATCCGGCAGCCCCGCGTCGATCACCATCAGGTCCGGCTCGGGCTCGGAGTCCTCGGACGCGGCGAACGGCTGCCCCGGATAGACGTCGAACCGGCGATCGAGCATCTCGACGAGGCGCCGGGTCATCCACACGGTGAGCCGCCGGTGGCGTGCACCGATCACGGACCTGCTGACGAGCTGTCCGCGCAGGAGCTCGACCCTCTCGTCGTCGAACACGCCGAGCTTGCCGAGCTCGTGATATTCGGACCGCCTGAGCCGGCGCAGGCCGCTGGGCTCGAGGTCCTCAGAATCCAGCATCGATGTGAGCATAGCATCTTGATCCTCGCCGCTCGCCACTGCGATCGGCGTGCCACCGCAACCTCTCGAGATCGCGACGCCCACGTGTCCGGTCCGGCCGAACACCGGCCACGTCGTCCGCGGTGCGGACAGCCGTGGTGTCGTCAGTCCACGTCGCGCGGCAGGTCCGCGATCTGGATCTCGATCGGCACGAGCTTCGGGCGCAGCACGTCACCATCGCGGAGCGTCGTCATCGTGGCGTAGCCCTGCGGCGTGGGATCCGTGTAGACCTCGACCACGGGCACGCCCTTGGTGATGTCGATCAGCCAGTACTCGGGCACGCCGATCTCGGCGTAGAGCAGGGCCTTGACCTTGCGATCCTTGCGGATCGACGAGCTCGAGACCTCGACGAGCAGCACGGCCTCGCTCGGGTGCGTCTTGCGCCCCGCGCGGGCGGGCGGGCCGACGAACAGATCAGGCTCGGGCTCCGAGTCGTCGTTCGCCACGAACGGCGCCGTGTACCGCAGCTCGAACTGGTGGTCGCCGAACGCGCGAACCAGGAGTCGAAACAGCCAGTGCCCGACATCGGCGTGCTGCGAACCTTCCGGGCTCATGGTGACCAGCTGCCCGCGCAGGAGCTCGATCGGCTCGCCCTCGAAGGCTCCCCGCTCCACCAGCTCGTCGTACTCTGCGCGCCTGAGTGGACGGAAGCCGCACGGCTTGATGTCCTCGGTGTCCAGCATTGATGTGAGCATAACATTGCGATCCTCGCGGCTCGCCACTGCGATCGACGTGCCACCGCAACCGCTGGAGATCACGACGCCGACGTGTCCGGTCCGGCCGAACGCCGGCCATCGCGTCCGCGGTACGGACGTCAGGACGCGGGTTCGGCTTTGCGCGAGTGCGGGCGTAGCCGGAGGAATGGACGCTCGACGCAGAGATAGAAGATCGTCGAGATCGCGATCGTGACCACCGACGTGACGATCACGCGCAGCGGGAACGAGTGCGCGATCACGCTCGGCAGCGGGAGGTTGCGGATCACCACCATGTGCCAGAGGTAGATGCTGTACGAGATCGCGCCGAGCAGGCGCAGCGCCGGATGCTCGAGGATCGGCGCGCCACCGCGCGCCACGCCGAGCACCACCATCGCCGCCGCGGGCGCGAACAGCAGCTCGGCGACCGGGTTCCAGGCGTCCGTGAGGTCCGCGAAGTACAGCGAGACCGGCGCGAGCGCGACGTACGCGAGCGCGCCGGTGATCACGAGCGTGCGCCCCGAGAAGCCCGAGCCGCCCGAGCCGCCCGAGCAGCCCGAGCCGCCCGAGCCGCCGGCGCTGCCCGCGCCACCCGCGGCGGGACCGCCGAGGCCGAAGGCGCGCCAGCGCATCGCGGCGTAGATCCCGAGGGCGAACACGGGGAGGAAGAACGGCGTGTTCTCGAGCCAGGTCTTGAGGCCCTGCACCGAGAACAGCGCGAGGCCGATCAGGCCCCAGATCGCGCTGACCAGGCACACGATGCCGAGCACGCCGAGCGCGCCGATCTTGAGCCGCAGGCGGTGCAGAAGCGGCAGCAACCAGTAGAAGAACTCCTCGACCTGGAGGGTCCAGTACACCGTCTGTAGCGGCGAGATCAGCGTGGGCAAGAACACGAAGTGCAGCGCGAGCCCATCCCACGTCAGCGGATCGCGCGCGCCGAACGTCATGCGGAGGACCAGCACCGCGAGCACGGACATGTAGTAGGCCGGCATGATCCGCAGGCAGCGGCGGATCGCATAGGTCCGGAACTCGGGCGCCGGCATGCCCTCGACCTCGGAGCGCAGCCACGGCAGGTAGAGCAGGAATCCGCTGAGCGAGAAGAACAGGATCACGCCGCCCAGCCCGCCTCGCTCGATCGGGGCCAGGAACCAGTTGGGTGCTTGATTGACGCGCTGGAAGGCGTGGGCGATCAGCACCATCATCGCCGCGACGCCGCGCAGGCCATCGAGCGCGGGGAGCCGCCAGCCCGAGCCCGTGCGGGTGTCGACGATCGCGGCATAGAGCCGCGCGAGCCGAGACGTCCGTGGGAGTTCCACCGCGGTCGATGTAGCACGGCTTGACCGACGACCGAAACGACGACGCGCCGTCGAGGGTTCCCCGACGGCGCATGGATCGAACGAACCGTGCGGTGTGTTACTGCGCCGCGCCGGTCTGCTGCTCGGCGGCCCCGGTGGCGGCCGGGTCGGTCGGGCTGTAGTTACAGCCGAGGATCGCGCTCGCGGGGAGCGCCGCGACCTTCGGCGGGAAGCAGCAGAACGGCCGCGCCGCCGTATAGACCGCGTCCATCATCTGCACGAACGCCGGGTCCGGAGCCAGGAGGGCTGGCACGCAGCCGCTGCTGCCACCGTGGAAGTTCGGGCAGCTCACCGTGATCGTCACCGTGGTCGGCGCCGACACCGTGGTCTGATCCGCCGCGGTGTAGGTGAACGAGTCATTGCCGGTGAAGTCGACCTCCGGCACGTAGATGAACGAGCCGTCCGGGTTGAGCACGAAGCTCTGCGCGTGCTGCGGCAGCGTCGCGAGCTGCGACGTGATGGGCTGCGGATCCGGATCGAAGTCGTTGTCCAGCACGCCGTACGTCGTGAACGGGAGCAGGCTCGGCACCGTCAGCGTGACGTTCTGGTCGGTGGTGTAGTAATCCGGGTTGGCCACCGGCGTGTGGTTGATCGTCAGCGTCACCTTGGCCACGTTCGAGAGCGTGAGGCCGTCGCTCACCTGGTACAGGAAGAACTCGTCGAAGCTGCAGGTGTCCGGCTCGTAGGTGAAGCTGCCGTCCGCGTTGAGCACCAGGATGCCGCTCGACGGCGCCTGGACCAGCACCGCGGTGAGCGGCGCGCTGTCGACGTCGCTGTCGTTGATCAGCACGCCCGGCGCGCTGATCGCCGCGATGTCGTTGACCACGTAGAGGTCATCGACCGCCACCGGGGCATCGTTGACCGGGCCGACCACGATCGAGACCATCGCGTTGCCGGTGCCGCCGTGACCGTCGGTGACGGTGTACGTGAAGGCATCCGGACCGTTGTAGTTGAGCGCCGGGGTGTAGAGCACCTGGCCGTTGATGACGACGGTGGTGCCGTGCGCGGGCTGGGTCACGGTCGTCACGGCGAGCGTGTCGCCATCGGCGTCCGTATCGTTGACCACCGCGTTGATCGTGATCGCGGTGTCCTCGGGGGTGCCGACCATGTCGTTGACGCCGAGCGGCGGGTCATTGGCGGACACCACCGTGATCGTGACGAGCGCGGTCGAGGTCAGACCGCCGTCGGTGGCGACGTAGGTGAACGAGTCCGGGCCGAAGTAGTTGGCGGCCGGGGTGTACAGCGCCTGGTTGTTGACCACGACCACCGTGCCGTGCGCCGGCTGCGTGGTGCTGAAGATCGTGAGCGCCGGGCCGTCGATGTCGAGATCGTTGACGAGGACGTTGATCGAGATCGCGACGTCTTCAGGGGTGGAGGCGACGTCGTCGACCGCGTTCGGGCCATCGTTGACCGCGAGCACGGTCACGGTGACCGAGCCGGTGTCGGTCAGGGTGCCGTCCGAGACCGTGTAGTCGAACGTGGCGGTGCCGTTGAAGTTCGCGGGCGGGGTGAACGAGACCATGCCGCCGGCGAGCGTCACGGTGCCGATCGAGGGGTTGGCCACCGCGGTGATCGAGAGCGCGTCGGCGTCCGCGTCCGTGTCGTTGGCGAGCAGCGCGGCGGTGCCGACGGAGATCACGGTGTCCTCGGCGCCCATCATCGTGTCATCGACCGCGACGGGGGCATCGTTGACCGCGCCGACCGTCACGGAGACGGTGCCGGTGCCGGTGGTGGTGCCGTCCGACACGGTGTACGTGAACGAGGCGGCGCCGTTGAAGTTCGGGGTGGGCGTGAACAGCACCGTGTCACCCACGGCCGTGGCCGGGAGCGAGACCGTGCAGCCGGTGACCGCGGCCACCGAGACGATGCGCAGCGTGTCGTTGTCGACGTCGCTGTCGTTGCCGAGCAGCTGGCCCGCGGTGAGCGTCAGCTGGGCGTCCTCGGTGGTGGAGAAGCCCGAGTCGTTGACGATCACGGGCGCGTCGTTGACGGGCGCGACGTTGACCGTCACGGTCGCATCGATGTTCGCGGCGCCGTCGGTGACGGTGTACTTGAAGGTGGCCGGGCCGTTGTAGTTCGCGTCGGGCACGAACGTGATCGCGTTGCCCGTCTTGGTCACGGTGCCGTGCGTGGGCGTGTGGACCGCCGTGATCGACAGCGTCTGCTGATCACCATCGGTGTCGTTCGCGAGCAGCGCGGTGGTCTGGACCACCGCGTTGGTGTCCTCGGTGCCGGCCACCGTGTCATTGCCGGCAACGGGAGCGTTGTTGGTGCCGACGGTGACGAGCACGTTGCCGAGCGAGCTCAGCGTGCCGTCCGAGAGGCGATACGCGTAACCCGCGGCGCCCTGGAAGTTGGGCTCGGGGACGAACGTGACGTTGCCGCCATTGAGCGTGACCGTGCCGTGCGAGGCCGCGGAGACCTCGGTCACGGTGAGCGGATCGTGCTCGATGTCGGTGTCGTTCGCGAGCAGCGTGGCCGTCGGCGTCACGAGCGTGGCGGAGAAGCCCGCGGCGAAGCTGTCGGCGCCCGCGACCGGGACGTCGTCGACCGGCGTCACGGTGATGTGCGCGGTGCCGACCACCGTCGTCGTGCCGTTGGAGAACGTGATCGAGATGGTGTCCGGACCGTTGTAGTCCTTCGCCGGCGTGTAGCTGTACGTGGACGAGCCGAGGTCGGTGATCACACCGTGCGCGGGCTGCGTGGTGACGCTGGCCTGCACCGGGCGATTGCTATCGACCGGGACCTGCACCACGAACGCGGTGTCCTCTGGCGTCGAGACGTTGACGTCTTGAACGTCGAGCCGGACCGCCACTGGGTCATCGGCGCACGCGCCGACCATCGCTACAGCAGCCACCCAAAAATACGTATGCTTCATCGCTATATCCCCCAGCCGGGGATATTGCATTTATCGAAGCGCCGAGCGCAACCCCAAGATCCCCTCCGGATCCTCAGTTCCCTGGGGTAGCGGGAGCGGGCCCACCTGGAGTTGCGGGGACGGCCCGGCCAGGCGGGGTCGCGGGGGATGCTTGGGCTGGGCCTGGAACCCACTGCTCCGGCGCCGCGCTCGCGCCGGGTGGATACGCCGCGCAGCTCCGGCGGAGCACGAGGCCCAGTGATGCCGTTGCCTCGGCGAGCGGCACCAGCTTCGGCCTGGTGACGTCGCGTACGTCCACGAACCACGGCGCACCGTCGAGCACCACCTCGGCCCACTGCGCCACGCCCGAGGTCTTCACGCCGGCCGCCGTGAACTCGATCGATCCAGACACCAGGCGCACCGGGTGGCCCTTGGCCAGGAGCGCGCTGGCGAGCACCAGGCTCGCCTCGTCGGGATCGGCGCCCCCACGGGAGAGGATCTGATCGGCGTGCAGAAGCTCTGGGCTGCGGCCCCCAGCCTCGAGCTTGGCGCCGAGCTGGATCGTGTGGTCGGCGCCGATCACGAGACCCGCCGGGTCCTTGGCGAGCGCGGCGATCCCGGGCGACGTCGCCGTGATCCAGCTCCCGCAATCCCCCCGCGTGCTGAGCTCCGACGCGCCCCGCACCACCTGCGAGGTCGGCCCGAGCACCGTGAGGTTCTCGAGCGGCCCCATCAGCATCACGATGCCGGGCCGGTCGATCGTCACGTCGATCCGCTGCGGGCCGAACACGCGGACCGGGAGATCGACGAGCTTGCTGTCCGCCTGGAGCTGCACCGCGGTGACGTCCGCGGGCGTGCGGCCCTTCAGGATCCGCGTGGGGTCGATCGTGATCGCGAGCTGGCTCGGCGCGGCGAGCTTGGCGGTCGGCGGGCCGACCTCGACCACCGCGACCACCTCGTAGTGCGCGGCGATCATCATCGTGTAGCGCCGCGCCGGCTCGGGCATCTCGCCCGAGGGCTTCACGGTGACGCTGAGCCCCGCGGGGACGTCGACCTCCTTGGGGAGCGTCAGCACGGCGCTGCCGCTGCCCACCGCGGTGCCGCCGGTGGCGCCGCCGCCATCGCCGCGCTTGCCGCACGCCGCGGCGACCATCACCACACAGAGCACGAGTCGTCGTTCCAGCACGGCGCGGTTCTACCACCGGCTCCGGAACGACAAAACCCCTCCCGCTGTCGCGGAAGGGGCGCGAGCTCCGTGAAGAGCTCGACTAGTGGTTCAACCGATCACGGGGTGAACGTGGTGCCCACAACGCTGAACGCGGTGAGACCAGACGCCCCGTACGGCGGGCTCGTCAGGTTCACGCGCGACCGAACTCCGAGCAACGCGTTGGTCGGGCCGTTCAGACCGTCCGGGATGTAGCGCACGACGATCGTGCAGTTACCACCGGCCGGCAGGATCTGCGCGACGCAGCTGTCGGTGATGATCGAGACCTGCGTCCCGAGCAGATCCTGCAGCACCTCGACCGGCGTGGTCGGGATGCTCGCGTTGTTCGTGTACGTCAGCGTCGTGTTGGAGTTCGCCGTGAGCGCGACCGGGGTGGTCGGGCCGGTGAGCTGCTGCGTACCCGTACCCGTGACCGAGCCGGTCACGTTGTCGACGGTGACACCATCGAACTCGCTCGCGTTGAGCGTGGTCATGTGCGCCCCCACCGTGGTCGGGTGGTAGAGGATCGCGATCTGGCAGGCCGAGGTGGCCGTCAGCGTCGTCGAGCCGTTGATGCACGGGTTCGTCAGGCCGGTCGTCGTCGTCACGAAGTTCGTGGTGTCCGAGATGTTCCAGAAGATCGGGCCAGTCGCCGCCGAGCCGGAGGCGTTGGAGATCGTGAACACCGTGGCCGCGGCGTCCTGCTGGCCGACGGCGCGGTTGCCCTCGGCCTGTGCCGCCGGGCCCGGGGTGATCGAGATGTCGGCCGTGTTGGCGCCGACACCCGAGACCGCGAACGGAACCGCGATGCCGGAGTTCGCCGGCACGCCACCCGCGCCAACCGCGTTGGACAGCAGGGTGATGATCGCGCTCTTCGGACCGAAGCCGTTGAGGACCTGTGGTGCGAAGAAGGCGACGAACGAGCAGCTACCACCGGCCGCCAGGCTGACACCCGTGCAGGTGTCCGACCCGATGCCGAACTGGGTCGGGGTCGCGCCCGTGATCGAGAAGCTCAGCGGTCCCGTGGCGCCCACGTTGCCGTTGGTCACGATGTACGAGCGGGCCCTGAACGAGTTCACAGTGACGGTGCCGAAGTCGTTATCCGCGAGCCCGCCGATGTTCGGGTTCGAGATGCCGATGCCCTGGACCGCGGCGTAGCTGCCCGCGGTGAAGGCGAACTGCGCCGTCTTGACGCCCGCGGTGGCCGGCGCGAACCGGACACCGATGTTGCACGTCGCGGCAGGCGCCAGCGAGGCGGTGCAGAGCGGCGCCGCGACGCCGGTGTTGTCGACGACGAAGTTCGCCGGCGGGGTCAGGCTGAGCGCTGCCGCCGCGCCTGCGTTGGTGTTCGCGAGCACGAACACCTGCCGCGCCGACTGCTCCGTGAGCGCCGCGCTGCCGAAGTTCGCGAGCGCCGGGGCAACCGTCACCGCGCCGTTCGAGATGCCGCTGCCGGTGAGCGCCGCGGTCGGCGCGCCGCCGAGCGTGGAGCCCACGGTGAGGGTCGCCGTCAGCGTGCCGGTGTTGGCAAGCGGGGGCGCGAAGGTCACCGTGACGGCGCAGGTCGCGTTCTGCGCGAGGGTGGCACCGCAGCCATTGATCTGGCTGTAGTTGCCGTTCGCGTTCGGGATCGAGAGCGCGATGCCCGTGGCGGTCTGGAAGCCGGTGTTGGTCAGCGTGAAGTTCAGCGCCGACGAAGCCGAGCCCGAGAGCACCGAGCCGAAGTCCGCCGTGGCGGGCGTCAGCACGAGGTTCGCCACCGACTGCGCCGTTCCGAAGATGCTGCCGAGGGTGGCAGTACCGTTCGTCGCGTTCATGGTCAGCGTGACCGGCCCGCGGGTAACGCCCGGGCTGCCAGTCGGCGCGAACCGCACCGTGAAGTCACACGCCGCGCCCGCCCCGAGGTTCGCGCAGTTCGAGAGCGGGTTCGCGACGGTGTTGACCACCGTGAACTCGCCGACCGACAGCGTGCCCGAGAGGAAGCTCACGGCCTGGTTGCTGTTGTTCGTCATGCGGAACAGCTCGTCGTGGACCTGGCCGATGATCACGTTGCCGTAGTTCAGCGCGCCGAGCGAGATCAGGCCGATCGTCGACGACGACGTGCCACGCAGGTTGTTGGTCTGGCCCGTGGTGCCACCGGGGGTGCCGGTGACCGTCAGGGAGGCGAGCAGCTGCTGGGTGTTCGCGTGGACAACCGTCGGTGCGAACCGGACGCGCACGTTGCACGTGGTCACCACGTTCGGACCCGCGGTCGGGCCAACGATGGTCACGCCATTCACGCAGTCGCCGGACGCGCCGGTCTGGATCGTGAACGCCACATTGCCGGTGATGCCAGCAGTGATCGGGCCACTATTGACGTTGCCGGTGTTCGTGATGGCGAACACGGCCCCGGCGGCGGGAATCGACTGCTCGCCGATGTACACGGTGCCGAAGTCGAAGAAGCCGGCAGTCGTCGGCGCGCCGAAGAGGGTCGCCGGGATGATGCCGTTACCGTCGAGGTTGCGCGCCGCCTGGCTGGCCGGGAGGGTCGTGATGTCGCGAATCAGCAGCTGAGCGGTGGCCGCGCCACCCAGAGTCGGCTGGAACAGGACCGTCACGGTGCAGGTCGCGTTCACCGCGAGGGTGGTGCCTGCGCAATTGTCCTGCACGATGTGGAACAACTGGGCAGGGCTCGAGACCTGGGTCTCGAGCGTGCCCGTGGTGGCCATCGTCTGGTTGAGCAGCGTGAACACCTGGGTGGCCGAGCTGCCGACGTTGACGTTCATGAAGTCGAACGAGGGCGTCGGAGCCGCGGTGCAGTTGCCACCGGTGCAAGGCGTGATCACGAGCGAGTTGGTCTGGCCAACCGCCAGGTAGTCTTCCTGCGACGAATCGACCGCCGCGACCGACGCGCCGATCGAGAACTTCACGAACCCGGTGATCGGGCCCGGCATGTCCGGGGAGGCATCGACGCCCATCGTGCACTGCTCGCCGGCGAGCAGCACCAAGCCGGTGGTGCAGAACGGGTCCGCGTTGAAGAAGTTACCGCAGACGTCGAAGTCCTGCGGGGTGGTGAAGTTCGTCGACAGCGCCACCGTCAGGTTGACCGACGACGCCGTGTTGTTGCGAACCGTCAGCTGGCGGCACGGGCCGAAGCCCACGATGGCAACGCTGCCGAAGTCGAACGGGTTGATGTTCGGGACCAGGATCTCGAGCTTGCGCTGGCCGGTACCGGACACCGCGACGCCCACGGAGTTCGCACCCTCGGTGACATTCACGGTGGCGACACGCGCGCCGGCCGCGGTCGGCGTGAAGGTCACGGTGACCTGGCACGTCGCGTTCGCGATCAGCGTGGTGCAGGTGTTGGTCTGCGTGTAGTCACCGGCGTTCGCACCGGTGATGGTCACCGCGATGGTGCCGGTGGTGGTCGAGCCGTTGTTGGTCACCGTGAACGACTGCACGAGCGACGAGGTGCCGACCAGCGTGTTGCCGGCGAACGTGAGGCTCGTCGGGTTGGCGGTGATCTGCGACGGGCTGATGCCGGCGCCCGTGAGGGCGGCCGAAGCGCCGGTCACGGTCAGCGTGGCGACCTTGGCGCCGGAGGCGGTCGGCTTGAAGAACACGAGCACGTCACACGCGGCCGCCGGCGCGAGGGCCGCGGCGCAGGTGGTGTTCATGATCGAGAACTCGCCGGCGTTCGCGCCGCCGAGGGCCGGGGTCACCGCGCCGGAGGTCTGGCCACCGATGTTGGTGACGGTGAACGTCTGGGTCGCGCTCTGCGTCCCGTTGGTCACCGAGCCGAAGTCCTTGGAGCCCGGGTTGAACGAAAGCTGCGCGGCGATGATGCCGTCGCCCGAGAGCGCGGTGATCGCGGTGCCGCCCGGCGCGCCGGTGACCGTCATGGTCGCGGCCTTGCCGTTACCCGCGGTCTGCGGCGAGAAGCGAACCGAGATCGTGCAGGCGTTACCCGCCGAGCCCATCGGCGCGAGGGTCGCGCCCTGGCAGGCGTTGCCGCCGCCGACGACGTTGAAGTCGGCCGCGTTGACGCCGCCGAGCGCCGTGGTGAGGGCGCCCGTCGCGCTGCCACCGGTGTTGGTGATCGTGATGGTCTGCGCGCCGCTGTTCTGGCCCACCGTGATCGGGCCGAACGCGAGGTTACCGCTCTGAACGATCGAGCCCGGGGCGACCACGAGGCCGCTCAGGAGCGACGAGTCGTTGCCGCCGGGGGTGCCGGTGACATCGAGCTGCGCGTTCTTCGCGCCCGCCGTGCCGCCGTTGAGGCGAACGGTGATGTTGCAGCTGTTGCCGGGGGTCAGCGTCGCGCCGGTGCACGAGCTGTTGGCGATCGAGAACGAGGCCGCGTCCGCGCCCGAGAGCGTGTTCGCGATCGCGCCCGAGGTCACGCCACCAGTGTTGGTGACGGTGAACACGATCGGGGTGTTGCCACCGACGACGACCGTGCCGAAGTCCTGGACGCTCGGGGTCACGCTGAGCGCCGCGGCGACGACCGCGTTGCCGCTGACGGCCGCGTTGAGGGTGCCGCCCGGGTTACCGACGATGACGAACGAGGCCGTCTTCGATCCGGAGGAGAGCGGAGCGAAGCGGACGGTGATCGAGCAGGTCGCCGCGGCCGCGATCATCTGGCCGGAGCAGGTGTCGGCGGTCTTCGTGAACTCGCCGGGGTCAGAGCCCGCCGCCGTGACGGTCAGCGAGCCCGAAGCGGTGCCGCCGCCGTTGGTGACGGTGAAGGTCTTGTCGTTGGTCGTGACGGCGACACCCACGGTCTGGGTGCCGAACGACGCGGAGCCGGGGGCGAGGGTCAGGCTACCCAGCGCGACGCCCGAACCATCGAGGTTCGCCATGACGCTGCCGCCGGGGCTGCCGGAGACGACGAGGGCTGCGGTCTTGCCGCCAGCCGCGGTCGGCTTGAAGCTCGCCGTGATGGTGCACGTGCCGCCCGGAGCGAGCGTCGAGCAACCGTTCTGGAAGGCGAACTCACCTGCGCCCGTTCCGGTGAGGATCGGGGTGATGGTGCCGCTGGTGCTTCCACCGGTGTTCGACACCGTGAAGCTCGCAGCTGCGCTCGTGGCGCCGACCGTGACCGAGCCGAAGCTGTTGGTCATCGGGGTCATCGCGAGCACCGCCGGTGCGGGCGGGGCGTCCGGCGCCGCGTCGGGCGGCGTCACGCCATTATCACCACATGCGGCAGTTACCGCCGCGATGCCGAAGAGGAGCGCACTTGCGCGCCCAATATTCCTAGTTCCCAGCTTGATCACGTTCGCCTCCTCAAAAAAGACATACCCGTCAGTAAGGACGGACCCTCGTCCAGTAGATCGGCCATAGGCATCACACGACTCACAAATGTGCGAAAGGGCGCCGCGCATGATTTTTCGGGTAGCGGTGGGGAAAGCACCGACGCCATTTCGATAAGGACCCACCGTCGGTGAGTACCCGAGATCTTCCGCGCAAATTATTCCGGGAGTGGTGCGTGAAATGTCACGCCGCTGGGCACCAGCTCGCTGTACGTCACCACGCCCTGCTCGCCGGTGATCGGCCAGCGCCCGCGTGGTTGCCAGCCCAGGAGGGTGCCGCGAAATGCGGCATACCCCGTGGTGGATCGGATCGTCGCGAGCATCGTGACCACCGCATTCGCGAGCAACGCGTTGACGTCTGGGAGTGGCAACACCGGCAAGGTCAGCACCCCGGCGGCGCCGCGCGGGCCGAGCACGTGCCAGGTCGTGCCGTTCTGCAGCCGGAGGTCCGCGATCACGGCCTCGGGGATCAGCGCGCCCACGCCCTCGCGCCAGATCAATGAATGAGTGACCACGCCATAGAAAGCGTCGTCAAAGATCGGGGGCAGCTGGAGCGCGCCCAGGCCCACGCTGGTCTCGGGGGCGCTGGGGGCCCACGCCACGACGTGGGCGAGGTTGTTCCCCGAGCTCCCCGCATCGTCGAGGTAGGTCACGAGCCGGGTGCCCTCGGTCAGCGGCATCGTCAGCGTGGTGGCCATCCCCGCCCCGGTATCGATCACGTTCTGGCCGAACGTTGACGAGTCATAGAGGAGGCCATGGGACCCGACGATCTCCTGGTGCGTATAAAGGAAGCCGAGCGAGCCCGGGACATCGGTCACGCGGACCGTCGACGTCGCGGGTGGCAGGTATGGCCCATCGAACGCGACCAGGGGGGCAGCGCCCTCGGTGCCGACCTCGACATCGAGCTTCGCCTGATAGTGAGCGACGATCGAGAACCCGAGCTTGCGCGTGATCAGGAGCAGATCCGTCCGCGCATCACACTCGCCCAGGGTGACGTCCCGCGGCTCGATCTGGGTGCCCGTGACCTCGAGGAACGAGGCGCACGGCGAATGGATCCAGTACGAGGCCGCGTCCGGATCGGGCGGCACCTGGAGCTGGATCGCGGACTCCTGGCTGCCGAACCGCTCGCCGAGCACCAGCTCGTCACCGGGCTCGACGCCCGCATAGGTCCACATCCCATCGATCGTGATCACGGTGACGAACCCGCCGCGCGGCATGTACGCGTTCGCCGTGCCATCGGCGAGCGTGCGCGTGGAGAGCACGAGCGTGGAGTCCGGGTTCTGGAACAGCACGCGCGCCTCGAACGACGACATGCCCTGGATCCGGACCCGCACCAGCTGGGTCAGCGCGGCATCGTCGGCACCGGCGTCCGCGGCGCCATGGATCCCATCGCCACAAGCGGCGCACAGCGCGCACGCGATGCAGAGCATGCGTCCCGCCGTCAGCCCCGCCGTCAGCCCCGACATCGCGCCATGCTACGCCCCTAGAACGCGCCGGCCAAGCTGACCCCGTTGGGCGCGGGCACCACGACGACGCTCGGGCACAACATCAGGCGCGGGATCGTGAGCCCGCTGATCACGCCGACCACAGAGCCGACGACGACATCGGTGAAGTAGTGCTTGTCGCCCGCGATCCGCAGATACGCGGTGGTCGCGGCGAGCGGGAGCCCGACGCCCCAGATCAGCGGCTCGAGCTTGGAGTGGCGTCGATGCGCGACGAAGCCCGCGCTCGTCACCGCACCAAACGCGAGCGCGCTGTGACCCGACCAGAACGAGAGGTTGTCATCCGCGGTCGGCGCCGGGCTGCCGTAGTGGACGAACGGCCGCTCGCGCGCGACCGAGAACTTCACGGCCTGGGTGACCGCCTGGCTGATCGCGATGGTCTCGAGCACCGGGAACGTGTCGTCGATCAGCCGCACCCAGCTCGAATCCTTTGCGCCGAGCACCGTGAGTACGGTCACGCCGATCCCCAGGCCTGGCGCACCGAGGTATCCCGTCAGGTCCGACAGCGTTCTCGCCGTGCCGACCTTGTCCCACACCAGCGCATCGCGCACCGAGACATCGACCCCAGTGGGATCGCACCACCGACAATGATCGGAGGCGAGGGTGTTCTTGATCAGGCCCTCCGAGATCAGGAAGCCGGCACCGAGGGCCACCGTCAGCGAGACGTGGAACACCCGGTGATTGCCCTCCGGGCCGCGGTACCAGGGCTCCGCGGACGCGTGGGTCGTCGCGACGCAGAGCAGCGTGGCGATCAGAGCGGTGCGCATGGTCTGCACAATAGCCGGTGGGTAGCTGCACACGCGCGGCAACGGCCGCAAAAGCTCGACACCTACCGGCATCCCAGCGTAAACCAAAAGGAGGATGTCTGTCGCGCTCGGCATCGATTTGGGCACCACCAACTCGTGTGCGGCGATCGCCACGCCGACCGGCGTCGAGTTCATCCTCGGGCCGCGCGGCGAGCGGGTCCATCCTTCGGTCGTCGCGTTTCCGTCGAGCGGCGGTGTCGTCGTCGGGCAAGATGCGAAGCGCTACAAGCTGACCGAGCCGCATCACGTCATCCACTCCGGCAAGCGGTTCATCGGCCAGAACATCCGCGCGCCGCTCGTGCAGCTCGCGCTGACGGGCGTGCGGTACCGGGTCGAGGAAGGCCCGAACCAGCAGCCGATCGTCGTCGTCCGCGATCGCCGGATGACGATGCCCGAGGTGTCCTCGAACATCCTCCTGCACCTCAAGCGGTGCGCGGAGCGCCAGCTCGGCACGCCGATCAAGGACGCCGTGGTCACGGTGCCCGCGAACTTCACGGATGGTCAGCGCCAGGCGACCAAGGAGGCCGGCCGGCTCGCCGGGCTCGAGATCATGCGCCTGATCAACGAGCCGACGGCAGCCGCCCTCGCCTATGGGTTCGGCCGCGATCGGCAGCAAGTGATCTGCGTGTTCGATTTCGGCGGCGGCACGTTCGATGTCTCGCTGCTCCGCCTGAACGGCGAGGTGTTCGAGGTGCTCGCCTCCGAAGGCGATTTCTTCCTCGGCGGCGACGATCTCGATCGCGCGCTCGGCGAGGTGCTCGCGGCCGAGTGCAACCGGATGCTCCGCATCGATCCGCGCCCGAACGCGGCGTTGATGATGAAGCTGATGATGGGTGCCGAGGCGATCAAGTGTCACCTCTCCGACAACGATGCGGCCGAGGGCGAGATCGATGGGCTCGAGATGCCGGGCAAGGCGCAGCAGCGCTTGCCGTTCCAGATCACACGCAAGCAGTTCGAGGCGCTGATCTCCGGCTACGTCAATCGCACCATCGAGGTCACGCAGCAGGTGCTCGCGGGCGCGGGCATCGATGCGCGCTCGGTGTCCGAGGTGCTGTGCGTGGGAGGCTCCACGCGGATCCCGCTGGTGCGCCAGCGGCTCGCCGAGCTGTTCCGCCGCCCGCCGAACACGGCGATCAACCCGGACGAGGTGGTCTCGCAGGGCGCGGCGATCCAGGCCGGCAGCCTCGTCGGGAACCTGACCGCCGGATCCGGCATGGGTGCGCGCGATGCGGTCGCGACGAGCGGTCACTCGCTGCTCGGCGCCAACGGCAACCTCATGCTGCCCACGGGTCAGGCCAAGCGGCCGATCCTGATGGACGTCAATCCGGCCACGCTCGCCATCCACACCGCGGGTGGCTTCACCGAGCGCTTGCTCGACAAGAACTCGCCGATCCCGATCGAGCGCACGCGCGTGTTCACCACGTCGCGCGACAACCAGACCCGCGTCGAGATCGATTGCTGCCGCGGCGAGGAGCGGCGGTACACCGAGAACGAACCGCTCGGCACGCTCATCCTCGAGGAGCTCCCGCCCAAGCCGCGCGGCGAGCTGAAGATCGAGGTGATGTTCCGCGTCGACGCGGACGGCATCCTCCACGTCCGCGCGAGCGATCAGACCTCGGGCGCGCGCCAGGAAGCCCACCTCCAGGTGCTCGGCGCTCCGGTCCACGAGGACCCGAACCCGTGAGCGTCCGCAGCGATGTCCTGCTGTGGGCGCAGCGCATCCTCGCCAAGGCCGATGCGTCCGCGCACCAGCTGCTCGAGGTGCGCCCGGATGCACCGCCCGACGTGATCTCCGCTGCGTTCCAGCGCGTGGCGCGGATGGCCCACCCGGATCTCCACCGCAGCGGCCTCGATGCCGCCGACTTCGAGATGGTGACCTCGGCGTACTCGCGCGTCGCCGGGGCGTATCAAGAGATGCGGAGCCGGCGGCCCGGAACGCAGGCCAAGCCGCCCGGCAAGGACGAGCCGCAGTCGCTGATCTCGCAGCGGATGTCGAGCCAGATCAAGGCGCAGACCCCGAGCGCAGGGCTCCCGGTGGCTGGCGCGCCGAGCTCGGGGGCCTCGGCGCAATCGATGAACTCGAAGGCGCTGGTCTACTATCGCAAGGCCGAGCTCGCGCTCCGTCGTGGCGAGCTGCGCCCCGCGGTGATGCAGATCAAGATGGCGATCGCCGCGGACCCGGCGTCGACGTTTCTGCGCAGCGCGCTCGGCGAGATCGAGAAAGAGCTCGCGAACAAGCCGTGAGATCTCCCGCGTCTCGGCGTGCGTGAGCAAGAGTCAGCCGAGGGGTAGCCGAGCGCTAGACAGTCGCTCCGACGTGTGGGAGGAACCGGTCATCATGGCCACGCGGCAGACGACGGGCACCTCGATCACCGGCCACGGCCTGTGGCACCCGGACACCGTCCTCGAGAACACCGAGCTGTGTACGGCGTTCAACGAGTTCGTGCGACGTGACAACGC
>JAYVRN010000343.1:0-5625 GCA_043776275.1 Myxococcales bacterium
CAGCGCGTTGCCGCGCAGATCGATCTCGCCGGTGATCGCGACGTCGTTGCGGATCGGCCGGTTGGTGAACACCGAGACCACCGCGCAGGTCAGCGCGACGCCGGCGGAAGGCCCATCCTTCTTGATCCCGCCCTGCGGCAGGTGGATGTGGACGTCCGAGCTCGCGATCTTCGCGTGATCGATACCGAGCCGTGTGGCATTCGAGCGCGTCCACGACATCGCGGCCTGCGCGCTCTCCTTCATCACATCGCCCATCTGGCCGGTCAGCTTTACCTCGCCCTTGCCGGGATAGATCCGACACTCGATGAACATGATGTCGCCGCCGACGGGCGTCCACGCGAGACCCGTGATCACGCCGACCTCGGGCTTGCGCTCCGCGATGTCGGAGACGTACCGCGGCGGCCCCAGGAGCTCCTCGAGCTGCTTGAGGCTGAGGCCCACGGTCTCGGCGCCTTCGGCGACCTTGACGGCCGCGCCGCGGCAGACCGCCGCGATCTCGCGCTCGAGGTTACGCACGCCGGCCTCACGCGTGTAGCTGTGGATGATCTCGGTGAGCACCTCATCGGTGACCTCGAGCTGATCCTTGCCGATGCCGTGCTCGCCGAGCTGCTTGGGCAGCAGGTGGTTCTTCGCGATCGCGAGCTTCTCGACGCTCGTGTAGCCCGAGAGCTCCACGACCTCCATGCGGTCGAGCAGCGGCTGGCTGATCGTGTCGAGCTGGTTCGCGGTGCAGATGAACATCACCTTGGAGAGATCCACCGGGACCTCGACGTAGTGATCGACGAAGTCCTTGTTCTGCTCGGGATCGAGGACCTCGAGCATCGCGGCGGCGGGATCTCCGCGCATGTCGGCGGCGAGCTTGTCGATCTCGTCGAGCACGAACACCGGGTTCATCGAGCCGGCCTTCTTGAGGCCAGAGACGATGCGACCGGGCAGGGCGCCGATGTACGTACGACGGTGGCCACGAACCTCGGCCTCGTCGCGCACGCCGCCCAGTGAGATCCGGACGTACTTGCGGCCGAGCGAGCTCGCGATCGATTTGCCGAGCGAGGTCTTGCCGACGCCGGGCGGGCCGACGAGCAGGAGGATCGGGCCGTGCTTGTTCGGGGCGAGCTTGCGCACCGCGAGGAACTCGAGGATGCGGCGCTTCACCTTCTCGAGGCCCGAGTGCTCGGCCTCGAGGATCGCGCGAGCGGCGGACACGTCGATGCGGTCGTCCGTGAACACGTTCCACGGGATCTCGAGCAGGTTCTCGATGTACGTGCGCGCGATGTTGTACTCGGGAGACGACGACGCCATCTGGCTCATGCGCGACAGCTGCTTCTTGGCGACGGCGCGGACCTCGTCGCTCATCTTGCTGTCTTCGATCTTCTTGCGGAGGTCGTCGATCTCGGCGTTGTCGTCCTGCTCGCCGAGCTCCTCCTGGATCTGCCGCATGCGGTCCCGCAGGACGCGCTCGCGGTGGGTGCGGCTGGATTCGCCCTCGAGCTCGGCGCCGATGTCGGCCTTGAGCCGGAGCACGGTGGCCTGGCGTTCGAGCGAGGGGATGATCCGCTCGAGGCGCTTCATCGTGTCCGTCTCGATCAGGAGCGAGGTCAGCTCGTCGCGCTCGAGCTCGAGGTACGGCGCGGCCGCATCGACGAGCTTGTCCGGATCGACGATCGCCTGGACCTGCGCGCGGTTGAGCTCACCGCGTGGCTCCTTCTCCTTGCCGTCCTTGTCGCGAGACTCCTTCGCCTGCGCGTCGGTGACGACGGCGACCAGGTAGTCGCGGACCTTGGTGGTGGTGGACGCGAGCGCATCCGGGGTGGCATCGGTGGTGGAGGTGAGCTTCGAGACGCTGGCGACCAGGAACGGCTCGGTGGCGACCAGGGCATCGATGTGCACCCGCTCGAGGAACCGCATCACCGTGGTGAACCGGCCGGGCGAGTGCTTCACCACCTGCACAATCTCGGCGCGGACGCCGACCTCGTGGAGATCCTTCTGGCCCGGGTCACGAACCGCGGGGTTCTTCTGCGGGATGATGATGATCAGATTGTCATCGCGCGTGGCAGCTTCGATGGCGCGAACCGAGGCCTCGCGACCGATCTCCAGAGGGCCGACATGGCCCGGCAGCTGGACCTCGGTGCGGAGCGGAATGACGGGGTACTGACCGGCAGTCTCGGTGTGTTTCGACATCGATTTCCCTACTGTACGACGTTTCAGTCGTTGTGCTCGCGTTTGCGCAGTCGAGTTACCAGCTGGATCAGCTGTTTCTTGCCGTCCTCATCGAGGTTGCCGGGCACGTCGATCTGCACGGTGATGTAGTGGTCACCTGCACCACCTGCCCGATCGGGGATTCCCTTGCCGCGGAGCCGCAGCTTCTTCCCGCTCGAGGTCCCTGGAGGGACCTTCACCTCGGCCTTGCCGTCGATCGTCGGCACCGTGGCGATCGTGCCGAGGATCGCGCGGTCGAACGCGATGCGAACGTCGGAGTAGACGTCCTGCCCTTTGACCTCGAGGTACGAACCATCGGAGGCCTTCACCTGCTGAACGAACTCGGCATCCTCCGCCGCGTTCGCACGGCGGCGGCCTCCCGAGCGCTGGCGGACCGTGGGGCCCTCGTCTTCGAAGTCGACGTGCTCGACACGCACGCGCCGGCCACCGCCGCCGGCCGCGGGACCAGCGTTGCTGAAGAACTGGCTGAACAGATCGCCGAGATCGAACACGCCCGGTCCCGGGCCCTGGGACGTGTACACGCCACCACCGCCGCGCCCGTACCCTGCCGGCATCCCGCCGTTCGCGCGGAGCTGGTCGTAGAGCGCCCGCTTCTTGGCGTCACCGAGCACGTCGTAGGCGTTCGAGATGTCCTTGAACCGGGATTCCTTCGCCTTGTCGCCACCCGTGGAATCCGGGTGGTTGGACTTCGCGAGCTTGCGATACGACTTCTTGATCTCGTCGGCGGTCGCCTCCTTGGCGACACCGAGGACCTTGTAGTAGTCGACCCCTGGGTCGAAATCGATCTGCTGCGACATTACGCGGCGACTCCCTTCGCACCCTTGCGGAACACGACCTGCTCACCCTCGACGTCCACCTCGATGTGGTCGCCCGGCACGAAGGCGCCGGCCAACAGCTTGGTCGCGAGGGGATCGATCACGAGCTTCTGCAGGGCGCGCTTGAGCGGACGTGCGCCGTAGATCGGATCGTAACCAGCGTCCGCGACCCTGGCGACTGCCCGGTCGGAGAGGTCGATGGTGATCTGGCGGTCCGCGAGGAGCGTCTCGAACCGCTTGAGCTGGATCCGCGCGATCTTGCCGAGCTGGGACTCGCCGAGCGGCTCGAAGAAGATGACCTCGTCGATCCGGTTGAGGAGCTCTGGGCGGAACGTGCTCTGCAGCTCCCTCATCACGGCGCTCTCGACCTGGGTGCGGTTGGTCGCGTCGAGCTTGAGCAGGTGGGTCGAACCAACGTTGGTCGTCATGATCACCACCGTGTTCTTGAAGTCGACGGTGCGGCCCTGGCCATCGGTGAGCCGGCCGTCATCGAGCACCTGGAGGAGCACGCTCCACACGTCCGAGTGCGCCTTCTCCATCTCGTCGAGCAGCACGACCGAATACGGGTGGCGGCGGACCGCCTCGGTCAGCTGTCCCCCCTGATCGTAGCCGACGTAGCCCGGAGGCGCGCCGACGAGACGACTGACGGTGTGCTTCTCCTGATACTCGGACATGTCGATCCGGATCATCGCGGACTCGTCGTCGAACAGGAACTCGGCGAGGGCGCGCGCGAGCTCCGTCTTGCCCACGCCGGTGGGCCCGAGGAACAGGAAGCTGCCGATCGGCCGGTTCGGATCCTTCAGGCCCGCGCGGGCGCGGCGCACGGCGGCGGCGACCGCGGCGACGGCGTGGTCCTGACCGATCACGCGATCGCGCAACCGGTCCTCCATCTTGGTCAACCGCTCGGATTCGCCCTCGAGCATCTTCTCGACCGGGATGCCGGTCCACTTGGCGACCACCGCGGCGATATCGTCTTCGGTGACCTCCTCGCGGAGGAAGCTACCCTGCGTCCGCAGCGCCTCGACCTCGGTGGTCTCCTTCGCGATCTGCTTCTCGAGCTCCGGGATCGATCCGAACGTCAGCTCGGACGCGCGGGCGAAGTCACCCGCACGCTGGAATCGGTCGGCCTCGGCGCGCAGCTTCTCGAGCTTGGCCTTGCGGTCGCCGAGGCCCTTGATGACCTCGCGCTCGTGCTGCCAGCGCGCCTTCATGCCAGACGCCTGTTCCTTGAGCTCGGCGATCTCTCGCTCGACTTCTTTGAGGCGCTGCTTGGAGCGCTTGTCGCCCTCGCGCTCCATCGCCGCCTTCTCCACCTCGAGCGTCCTCACGCGGCGCTCGAGGTTGTCGATCGGCGTGGGCGTGCTCTCGATCTCCATCTTGAGCCGCGAGGCGGCTTCGTCGACGAGATCGATCGCCTTGTCGGGCAGCTGACGCGCCGGGATGTACCTGTGCGAGAGCTTCGCCGCCGCGACGAGTGCGGCATCGCGCACGCGGATCTTGTGGTGGACCTCGTACTTCTCCTTGAGGCCGCGGAGGATCGCGATCGTGTCCTCGACGGAGGGCTCCTCGATCACCACTGGCTGGAACCGGCGTTCGAGTGCCTTGTCCTTCTCGATGTGCTTCCGGTACTCGTCGAGCGTGGTGGCGCCGATGCAGCGCAGCTCGCCGCGCGAGAGCGCTGGCTTGAGCAGGTTCGCGGCGTCGGCCGCACCCTCGGCGGCGCCCGCGCCGACGAGCGTGTGGAGCTCGTCGATGAACAGGATCACGCCGCCGTTGGCATCCGCGACTTCCTTGAGCACGGCCTTCAGCCGCTCCTCGAACTCACCGCGGTACTTGGCACCCGCGATCAGCGCACCGAGGTCGAGCGAGCACACGCGCTTGTCCCGGAGCGACTCCGGCACGTCACCCTGCGCGATCCGCTGCGCGATGCCTTCGACGACGGCGGTCTTGCCGACGCCGGCCTCACCGACCAGCACGGGGTTGTTCTTGGTGCGGCGGGAGAGGATCTGGATGGTGCGGCGGATCTCCTCGTCACGGCCGATCACCGGATCGAGCTTGCCCTGCTGCGCGAGCCGGGTGAGGTCGCGCGTGTAGCGATCGAGCGCCTCGTACTTGGCCTCGGGATCCTGGTCGGTCACGCGCTGGTTGCCACGCACCGAGACCAGGGCCTCGAGGATGGCCTCCTTGGTGGCTCCGCCGGCGGTGAGCGCCTCCGCGGCCGCGGTCTTGCCGGCGGCGAGCGCGATCAGGAAGTGCTCGGTGGACGTGTACTCGTCCTTCATCGCATGCGCTTCGCGCACCGCCTCGGCCCACACATCCTTGAACGCGCGGCCAGCGTCGACCTCGACGTCCCCGTGGGCCTTCGGCATCGCCGAGAGGCTCCGGTCGAGATCCGCTCGGACCACCCGGGGATCGGCGCCGAGCTTGGACAGGATCCGGGGGACCACGCCACCGTCCTGGTCGAGCAGGGCGAGCAGCAAGTGCTCCGGACGGACCTCCGCGTGATGCCGGGCGATCGCGACGTCGCGGGAGGACGCGATGGCTTCCTGAGCTTTGACGGTGAGCTTGTCGAGCTTCATGGCGGGTTCCTTGG
>JAYVRN010000344.1:0-21340 GCA_043776275.1 Myxococcales bacterium
GGCGGGTGGCGATCAGGTGCTCGATCACGTCCAGCGTGCGGCTGCCCTGGAACCCGGGCAGCCGGGCGAGCTCCTCCTCGCCGCGATCGACCATCACGCGCGGTCCGAGCGCCGAAGCCGCGCGCTCGCACATCGCCACGCGGTCCGCGAACGAGGCGAGCTGCTTGCCGAACACGTGGTCCCACACCGGGAGGAACCACAGCTCGTCGATCGGCTGGGTCTCGAGCGCGTAGAGGGCCACCAGCTGGTGCGCGACATGCGGCGGGTTGAAGCTCCCCCCGAACAGCGCGACCCGCGTCATTCGTAGAGTGTATATGCCGCGCGCTCTTCGGCGAACGCACCTTCGTCGCGGGGCCAGCGCGCCGCGAGGTCATCGAGGCTCGCACCGGCTTCGATGCCCTCGCGCAGATGCGACGAGCCCGCGAGGAGATCGATCGCCGGGATCTTGTCGACGAACTCGTACGCCTTGGTGCGCCACTGGAACCCGGCTGGGCTCTGGTCGTAGCAGGCCTTGAGGAACGCCACGCCCGTGCGATACGGACGGAACTGCTCCGGGCTCGTGACGTGGAGCTGCACGCCGTTGCACGGCTGCTTCGCGTGCTTCTGGAACTGCGGCAAGAACCCCGCCCGGCGAACCATCACGCCGGGCAGCTCCATCGCCGTGAGCGCCTCGGCGAGCCGGTGACCATCGAGGTGCGGCGCACCAGCGAGCTCGAACGGCCGCGTGGTGCCCCGCCCTTCCGACAGCTCGGTGCCCTCGACGAGGCACATCCCCGGATAGACCAGCGCGGTCTCGGGCGTGGGCATGTTCGGTGACGGCATCACCCACGGCAGGCCGGTGTGATCGAACCGCATGTCGCGCTGCCAGCCGCGCATGCTGAGCACGAACAGCTCGAGATCGAGCTTCTCCACGTCGTGGCGCCAGCGCGCGATCTCGCCCGCGGTCAGGCCGTGACGGTTCGGACATGACACGAGGCCGACGAACGACTCGAAGCCCGACTGGATCGCGGGCCCCTCGATATGCACCCCGCCGAGTGGGTTCGGCCGATCGAGCACGCAGAACGACTTCCCCGCCTTCGCGCACGCGCGCATCGCGAGCACCATCGTCCACACGAACGTGTAGTAGCGGCTCCCGATGTCCTGGACGTCGTAGACGAGGACGTCGATGTCCGCGAGCATCTCGGGCGTCGGCGTCAGCGACGCTTCGGTCGCTCCGTACAGACTGTAGACCGGCAGCCCGGTCCGCGCATCGCGCGCATCCGCGACGTCGATCATGTCCTGTGCGTCACCCCGCACGCCGTGCTCGGGCCCGAACAGTGCGGTGACCTTGAGATCGGCGCGCGCGGTGAGCAGCTCGATCGCGTGATGGAGCTGGGCGTCGACCGCCGTGGGATTGACGAGGAGGCCGAGGCGGCGCCCCTCGAGGAGGGAGCTGCCATCGGCCGCGAGCCGCGCGAGCCCGGTCTGGACCGTCATCGCACCGACCTAGGCGAAGATCGGGACCGGCTTGAGGGTGACCTTGCCGTCCTTGGTCACCACGCGGAACCGAACGGCGCGGCACTGGTACTGCGCCTTCAGCTTGCCCTCGTTGACCTTCAGCTTCGCGATGAAGTTCTCGAACGAGACCTCGTCGGGGTTCCCGCTCGCCTTGCGGGCCGCAACGTACTCCGTGTAGACGCGCTTGTAGTAGTCAGGCTCTGACTCCTGCGCGAGTGCGGCGATGTCCGGATCGACGGCGGGCTTGTCCTCGCCCTCCTCGAACTCGACGCGACCCTGGACGATCGGGTTGCCATCGTCGTCGAACTCTTCTTCGCCCGGCTCGGGACGGCCCAGCAGGCGCGCCAGCATGACGTTGAGGGCGTTCGACAGGCCATCGAGCTCCGCGCCGACCGGCCGGAACGTGCGATCGAGGTTGCCGTTGATGATCTCGTTGACCCCCAGCTCGACCTGATCGATCTGCGCGATCAGGCGGCGGTTCGAGAGGTAGAGGCCGAGCATCGCGAGCGCGAGAGCGCCGCCACCGAGCAGCAGCACGAACAGCTTCACCGTGCCCGAGGTGCTGCCCTCCTCGATGATCGGCGACAGCAGCACCGCGCCCGCCGTGATCGGCGGGTACTCCTTGGGGAGATCCTTGGTCGCCGATCGCGGCATCTGGACGCTGGCGACCAGGTAGTTGTCGTCGCCGAGCTTGATCTTCTGCTTCGCGTTGGTGTCACCGATCGCGCCCGAGGCGAGGAGATCCGCGAGCTGCTTGGCCCGTGCGGTGTCCTCTTCGGTGCCGCCACCGCGCTTGAAGCTGGTCGCGACGACGCGCTTCCCGTCGACGTACGCGAGCTCGGTGCCGAGTGACGTGGCGTCGCGCTGGGTCTCCTTGGCCGTCTGCGCATACGCGACGACGATCGCGCCGATGATCGAGACGCCTTCGATGTCCTTCGGGTTGATCGGTGCATCCGGATCGATCACGGGTGCGACGCCGATCCGCATGAGGCCCTTGTCCCCCTGCGTCCAGAAGTCACTGATGATGACCTTCTTGCCGAGCACGACCGTGATCGCGGGGACGATCGATTCGCCCTTGTCGTTCTTCCACTGCTTGGCGACCACGCTCTGCACCTCGTTCATCGCCAGGACGTTCCCGGTGGCGTCGACGAGCGCGATGATGTCCGGCTTGGTGCCTTCGGTCTTCGCGAGGAAGCGCTGGAACCCGATCCGCGCCTGCGATTGGCGCTCGGACTCGCTGTCGGTCTTGATCGCCTTGACGAACTCGGGGATCGCCGCGAGGCGCTCCGCCTTGTTGGCGACGTCGATCCCTCCGAGCTGGCTGAGCTTCCCGATCAGCTGATGGGCGCGGATCAACTGCGCGTCAGCATTAGCCTTGATGCGCTGGTCGAAGCTGGTGGACGTGACAAAAAACGCGATCGCCGTGAGAGCGGCGATCACCACAGCAACGACCGCGGCGATAACGGTGCGGGACATGCTCCCTCCGGGCGCGATTATTCGTGTGCGGACGCGGGGTTGTCAATCAGCGGACGGGCTTCTTGGCAGGCTTGACTGGCCTGGGTGCTGCACCCGAGCCCGCACCGCCCGTCCCAGGCACCGTCGTTGCGGAGCCCGTCGCGGAGCCCGAGGCATCGGATCCGGATCGGCTCGCCGACCCCGAACCGCCGTTGCGGGGGCTGCCCGGGGTGGTCTCGCTCGACTGGAAGTCCCGCATCACCGTGCAGAGCGCGTCGATGTGCTCGGTATCCGCCGCCACCTTTTGATCGCCCGGTTCGAAGTAGCAGATCCCGACGACGACCGCGGACACCATTCCGGATGCCAGCCTCGCCGGATCGGCGAGGACGAACAGCCGGTGCGCTCCGCTCGGGGCGAAGTTCGCGCTGCCGCTGATCTGCTGGCAATCCGGCGGCGCGGCACCGGAGGCATAGGTGCCCACGTCGCAGAACGTGACCTGTGGGACCGCCACGATCTGCTGGACCGCCACGGGCTCGACGAACGTCATGCCCTTGGTCGCGGCGAACGTCCGCGCTCGCTTCACCGTGTCCTCGTAGACGCCTGCGATCTCGGCCGGCGTGATCTTTCCGACGGTCTCGATCGCGATCCCGCCGAACGTCCCGCCCGCGACCATCGTGACCCCCGAGATGTCCGTGATCGTCGCCTTCCAGCCTTCGGGCTTGGACGCAGGTGTGCCCTTCATGAGGACGATGGTGGTGGCGGCGCCACCGGCGACGACGAGGCCAGCGAGCAGCAGCCACAGGCCTCGCTTTGACTTCTTCTCCGCGGCGCGGCTCGGCGACGGCCGCGTGATGCCGGGCTCGAGCTCGTCGGCCAACGAGGCGGCGGGCGTGGCGGTCGCGACCCGCGGACCGGCCGGCGGCGTCTGCTTCGCGCTCCGGACCTCGCCGAGGATGTCGCGGTTGAGCCGCTGGGTCTCGACCAGGCCCGCGTCCCCCTGCCGCAGCGCGGCCTCGAGGACCTTCCTCATCTCGCGCGCGTTCTCGAACCTGTCGTCGGGCTTCTTCGCGAGGCTCCGCATCAGCGCGTCCTCGACGATCTCGGGCAGCTCGATCCCGAGCGACGACGGCCGCTTGGGCACCTCCGAGAGGTGCTTGGTCATGATCTCGAAGTGCGTGTCGCCGTCGAACGGCGTGTCGCCGGTCACCGATTCGTAGAGCGTGGCGCCGAGCGAGTAGAGATCGGTCCGCAGATCGACCTCCTGTCCTCGGACCTGCTCGGGCGACATGTAGCGGACCGTGCCCATGGTCTGGCCGGTCGCCGTGAGCTTGGTCGACGTCGTCATCTTGGCGATGCCAAAGTCCATCACCGTCGCCATCGCATCGTGCGCGCGGACCAGGACGTTCGACGGCTTCATGTCGCGGTGGATCACGCCACGTCCGTGCGCGTACTCGAGCGCGCGCAGGACATCGACCGTGATCTTGCACGAGGCCTTCCAGTCCATCCGCTTGTTCTCGAGGATGATCCGCTCCCAGGTCCGGCCCTGGACGAACTGCATCGCGAGGACGAAGAAGCCCTTCTCTTCACCGAAGTTGTAGAGGTGGACGATGTTCGGATGATCGAGGGCGGCGAGCGCCTTGGCCTCCTCGAGGAACCGCCCCTTGACCTGGCTGTGGGCCGCGAGCTCGGGCGGGAGGATCTTGAGCGCGACCTCCTGATCGGTGAGCTTGTGCTTGCCCTTGAACACCACGCTCATGCCGCCCTGCCCCAGCACATCCACGAGCTCGTACTGACCGAGCACCACCTGCCCGAGCATGCGATGCGCGCCCGTGGCGCCGATCGGCGCGCCGCAGTGCGGGCACTTGACGTCGATGTCGAGGACGTCCCCGTTACAGACCGGACACGCCGGCATCAGGCTCGCGCCTCCGTGGTCACGGAGCGCTCCCACCCGGCGGTCCGCGCGAGCAGGCGATCGAGCTCGTCGATCAGCACCGCCGGATACTCGACCGGCGTGTAGTGCGTGCCGCCCTTGATCACGACCATCCGCGAGCCGTGGATCGCCCGATGGAGGTGTTCGGCGGTCGAGGGCGGGGTCATGAGGTCGCGATCGCCGGTGATGATGGTCGTCGGGACGTCGATCGTCGTGAGCACGGCCTCCGCGTCGTGTTCGTCGAGGCGGTTCAGGAGATCACTGTAGATCACCCAGTCGATGCCCTGGAACCCCGCGGCCACCGCACGAAAGATCTCGAGGTCGATCGTCTGGCTGACGAGGCCGAACCGCTTCATCGCGGCGATCAGCGCGTCCGAGCCGGCCACCCGGCGGGTGGCGAGCCCGGCGAGCGCCGCCTGCGCCCGCACGAGCCGGAGCAGCAGCGGGATCGTGCGGCCGATCAGCCGGCTGCCCATCACGGTGCGGAACGCATGGCCGTAGGTCCCGTTGACGAGGTAGAGCCCCTTCACGCGTGCCCGATGGCGACGCACCGCCTCGAAGGCGACCTGGACGCCCATCGACCAGCCCGCCATCACGACGCTCTCGATGCCCTCGGCGTCGAGGATCTCGATCAGGTCCTCGACCTGATGAACGATCGTGTTGGCCTGCGGATCCTTCGGTGCACCGGAGCTGTACAGCCCGCGATAGTCCCAGCAGATCGTCTGGTAGCTCTCGAGCGCACCATAGAGGTGCTGGAACGCGAGGTAGGTCCCCCCGAGCCCGTTGGCGAGCACCACGGCCGGCCCGGTCCCGCGCAGTTGATAGCCAATGCGGGTGCCGTCGCGCGCCGTGAGCTGGCGCTGCTGGATCCCCGAGATCACGAAGAGATCGTAGCCGAAAACGGAACCGGCCGCGAAGAACGCGGCCGGGAACCATCGAAGAGCGACGCTGACGAGAGCTGGCTAGAGCTGCCTGGCGCCGTCTAGAAATAGAGGATCGCCGACAGCCGCGCGCGCGTGTAGTTCTCGTTGTCGTTGGCCGCCGTCGGCGACGGCGGGGCGACAGTGCGGGCGACCGTGCCATCGACGTTGGTCGTCGGCGGGCTATCGCTCGACATCGTGTCGCGGGTGCCCGACCGAACGTCGGCGGTGAGGTGGAAGTGCGGGGTGACCGCGTACCGGACGCCGACACCGAGCTCGGCGAAGTTCTGGGTGGTGGTGAACTCGTTGCCGACGTCCGCCTGCTGCACGCCGAGCCCGACGAGCAGGTACGGCGCGAACCGATTGCGCGCGCCGATCTCCCAGATCAGCGATGCACCGAGGCGGCGATCGACGCGGAGGTCGTTGGTGTAGTGGGTCTTGCCGAGCTCGCCCTCGATCAGCATGCCGCCGTTGCCGAGGCGCAGGCGCCCGACCACGCCCATGTCGTTCGAGTCATCCTGGTCCTGCACGCTGACGCCGCCCGCGAACAGGCCGATGCCGAGCTTCGGCAGGTCCGGGCGGGGATCGGCGACCACCGCGACGACGCCCGGGGCGTACGCCGCCGGGGCGACCGGGTAGTAGTTCGACTCGCCGTAGTACGAGGGGACGTACTGTGGCTGGTAGTAGTAGGGCCGGTAGTAGCGCGGGGCGTAGTTCTGGCCGACCCAGATGCTGCCGCCGACCGACCAGGTGCGCGGGCGCCACGACGAGCGCGGCGGCGACGACCAGTGGACGGAGCCAGAGACGTGGCCACCGATGCGGACGCCACCGCCGCCACCAAACCACACGCGACCACGACCGGCTTCGGCCGTCTCGCTGTGGAGCAGGGTGGTGGCGAGGCCGAGGGCACCAACGAGGAGAGCAACGCTGCGGTTCACTGGGTGAGCCTTTCGAAGGATTCCGTGTGCGTAGTAGACGCCCGAGGGCGCCAGAAGGTTTAGTGTGCACCTCACGGGCCAGCTCGGCCAGGTGCATCTCGGACATGAAACGTCCGGAGTTATGGGCCCTTACATGGCTTCGGAGATCGCCTCGCCTGCCGGGGTGTGACCAGCTTTTCACGATGGGGTGTTCCTGTGGTGACCCGGCGACAGCTGCAAACCGCTCTGCAACTCCGCCAATCCACGGGCATCCTTGACACTTGAGACGTTGGGTCCCTAAAGTCTCGTCTGCCGAACGGAGGTCTTCCTTTGAGCGACTCGAAGCAGAAGGGTTCTCGCGACATCAGCGACTTGAAGGCACGCCTGGGCCTGAAGAAAGGCGCAGCTGCGCCTACGACTGGCCAGACGCGCGCCAATGGTGGGTCTGGTGGGGTGATGGCCCCGCCGGGCATGAACCTGCCACCTCCCCCTGGCGTGCAGCAGCAGCAACCGGCCGCTCCCGCGATTCCTAACGCCGCGGACGATCCGTTCGGCGCGATGAACGCGATGGCGGCGGTCGGCAACGTGCAACGCGCTCCCGAGATCGTGATCGTGAACGACGGAAAGCCCGTCGAGAACGTCGGATCGAGCTCGACCGGCGCAAAGGTCGCGCGGATGGCGGTGCCTGCCGTGGTCGCGCTGATCGTCGGCGTGGCGATCGGCAAGATCGGTCAGGGTGCGAGCACGTACAACGCCAGCCTCGGCGACGTGAAGGCGATCCTCGGTGACAAGACCTCGCCGTCGACCGTGACCAACCTCAAGCAGCAGCTGTCGAACCTCGACACGCTGCTCGACGAGGCGAAGTCGAAGAACTCCTTCAAGCCGGACTCGGCGCTCGACAAGCAGCTCGATACGATCGTGAAGGGGCTCGACGTCAAGAGCGACATCGTGTTCCGCGCGAAGCAGAACTCGCTCGACGCCGAGGTTTCGGGTCAGATCCTCTCGTTCTACGCGGGCGTGGCCGAGCTCAAGTCGCTCCTCGATCTTCACATGAAGAGCGCGAAGTTCGACGACATGGCCTTCAAGCGCGCGAAGGAGAAGCAGGCCACCGGCGAGCTGAAGGAGTCCGAGAACTCCCTGCTCACGGGGCAGTTCCGCTACGCCATCCTCGTCCAGTCGCCGACCGAGACCGACAAGGTCGATTTCGGTGCGAAGGTCGTCGAGCTCGGACCGCCGGTCTGCGGCGGAAAGATCGCGAGCGGCGGCAAGTGCGCCGAGGGCGAGTCGCCGAGCGGCTTCACCTACCGCGCCGAGCCGGGCGCTCCGTTCATTCAAGGCGATCTCGTGACGTCGGGCTCGGACAGCGTCCCGACCAAGAAGCTCGTGCTGATGCTCCCGGGTGGCGTGCGTGATTCGCTGGTCAAGGGTGCGGAGGGCGTCGCCTCCGAGACCTACTACCAGAAGCGCCTCCGCGCGATCTACGACCGCATCCACGGCACCGACAAGGTCAAGGGCCTCCTCGACGAGGGCAACAAGCTCGAGAGCCGGCTGCAGACCGAATCGAACAAGAGCACGCGGTTCTCGTTCTTCATGTGACGTCGGGCTGACGCGCCGGGCGCCTCCGCGGTCGAACCGCCGAGGCGCCTTGTTCGTTTCGGCGGTTCGGACGCGCTACTTACGCTTGGGCGGGGTGCCGCCCTGCGCCTTGATCACGTCGTCGACAGCGTTGCTGTTCGACTTCACGTCCGGGTGATCCTTGTGGTCGGGATCGATCACGGCCTTGATCACTGACGAGGTGTCCTTCTTCGGCGGCGCCTTGGCCTCCCGCATCGCGAGGACGTCCTTCTTCGTGGCGGTGTCCTCGATCGCGAGGCCGAGCGCGTCATAGCTCTTCAGCTTGTCGACGGCGCGGACCTCGAACTCGCCGGCGTGCCAGGTGATCCGGCCGGGCTCGATCTCGCCGGGACCGTACTGTCCGGTCATCACGCTCTGGAACGTGTCGAAGTTCTTCTTGTCCTCGGGGAGGATCGAGACGTCGAGCGAGACGAACATCTTCCAGAGCTTGCCCTGGTAGAAGAAGAAGAACCGGCGCTGGTTCTTGCCGCCCTGGTTCTCCCAGCGCTCGAGCATCGCCTCACCCGTATCGTGAGCGAGCTCTTCCTCGACGATCGAGACGTCCCACGGCGACGGCTTGTTCAGCTCGAACGAGACGAACGTGCCCTTGAACGTGTTGATCTCGCGCTTCTTGTCCGCGCGGATCCGATCCTGCGCCGCGACGTCCGTGGTGCCCTTGAGCTTGTCCGCGTACGCGGCGTCAAGCGACTTCGAGAAGTCCGCGATGACCTCGTCCTTGGTCATCCCGAACTTGTAGTCACCGAGCAGCCCGGCGAGCTTCTTCTTCTGCTCGGGTCCGGGCGGCGGCACCACCTTCTTGGGCGGGACCTTCGGGGTCTTGGCGGGAGCCTTGGCGGCCGGTGCCTTCTTGGGCGCGGCCTTGCCACCGGCGACCGCCGGGGCGGCGAAGGCGAACGTCGAAATCAGGAGCAGCTTCGAGAGACGGAAACGGGGCATACGTCCTCCTCGGACCAACACGGGGGCGCATCGTACCCATGCGAGTGTGACCTCACAAGGATGACGTGCAACCCGAGCGGGTATTCACCCTGCCCCGCCGGGCCCGTGATCAATCGGATCACCGGGCTCGCGGAGATCGCCAGGCCGACTGCGCTGACTCGGCTTACTGGGCCGTGAGGGCCGGCTTGGAGGCCGCCATCGACTTCGACGCACCCGTGAGGGCATCCGCGCTGACCCCGATGTCGAGCTCCGACCCGCTCACCGAGCCGTGGCAGCCGGCACACACCACGTCGAACAGGGCCTCCGAGACGCCCATCGAGACGCGCTCGCCCGGCCCGAGCTGGTGTTCCTCGGTCATGCTCACGACCGTCTTGTGCGAGCTGTCCTGCAGCTCCAGGATCACGCCCTTCTGTGCGGGCAGGAGCACGCGGACCGAGCCGTCGTCCTGGAGCGGGAAGGTCCCGACCTCGGCGCGCATCTGGAAGATCCCGTTGGCGTTCGCGGTGCAACCGCTCGTCGGGCACGGCTCCTCCGTCATGACGTGGAGGTACTTCGCCTTGCGAAACTGATCCACGGGATGGCCGCGGCGCAGGTTGCCGGTGAGCAGCGTGAACACCATCGGGGCGTCAGGCATGTGCAGCAGCGCCTTGGTCTTGTCGGTGGGATCTGCGCTGCCGCCGAACACGAGCTGCCGGCGGTTCTCGTAGAGGACGCGCGCCGGGTACTTCATGATCAGCTGCGCATCGACGCGCACGCCGGCCGTGCCGAACAGCGGGACGAAGTTCAGCGTGCGCGGGTTGAACGTGCCGAGATCGAAGTTGCGGGTCACGAGGATCGTGCCGTCCGGTGCGGTCACCGGGCCGCGATAGATCGGCGTGGCATCGAGGATGCGGACCGCCTGCAGGAAGCCGTCATCGTTGCGGCCGGTCTCGAACGTGCCGACGCTGCGATTGAACGTGGCGAGCGCGCCCTGCGCACCCGACGTCATCGGGGCACCGGTGGTGGTGTTGACGTCCGACAGGATCATCAGGAAGTTGCCGTCGCTGCCCTCGCGGATGTCGGTGGCCGACGAGAAGCCGATCGAGCTCTTGGTCGCCATCACGTCCCCATCGACGTACGGCGACTCTTTCCGCTGGGCGAGCAGCGGGTGATAGTCCGTGAGGTCCCAGTTCATCCGCCGGCCGGCGAGCTGATAGAAGCCATCGCTGGTCTTCTCGGTGGTCATCGTCAGCCGGCCCTCGCGCATGAATGCGGGCTCGACCTCGGAGTTCGAGAGCACCGTCATCTGCTCGAGCGTGGCGTTGTCGAGCGTGGAGCCGTTGATCCGCACCCGCCAGAGATCCGACTGCGGGAGGAACCGGCGGCGCGACTTCGACGGCCCGGTCTTGCCGCGGGTCGAAGCAAACACGATGTACTGACCGTCCGGCGAGAACACCGGATCGAAGTTGTGGACGCCTGCCACCGACGGCGTCAGGCGCGTGCAGGTGGTCCCGGCCACGTCAACCAGCCACAGCCCGAGCGTGTCAGTCGCGCTCTCGCGTGCGGCGAACACAATCCGCGTGCCATCGTTGGCGACGTCGGGAGCCTGGACATCGGCGGTGCCGGCGGCGAGCGCGCCGCCGCAGTTGTTGAGGAGCGACGCTTCGCCCACGGCCTGGCCGAGGGTCTGGTTGGCCCCGAGCGGACTCGTGGCCTTCATCAGATCGGCATTGCCCTGGAAGGTGTCGAACTCGAGCCGGCTGGTCGTCGGCGCGGTGGTGCGCTTGACGTAGACCAGGCCCAGCGACGAGGTATTCGGGATCATCGGGGTGATGTCGGCCGCCATCGCGGTGCGTTCGCGGGTGACCCACTCCTGGATCGTGCAGAACGGGCTCGAGCCAATCGGCGTGAACGCCGGGCAATCCGCGGGCTCGGAGCCGGCACCGGTGGGGCCGTCCTGGTTCTCGAGCACGGGACCGCCGCGGTGAACCATGCCGCCGACCTGCGGCACCGGCACGCGATCCGGATCGTTCTCGAGGATGGTCTTCGCCACCGCGCGGCTGCGGCGTGCGTCGGGGAACTCCATCGCCATGAACTCGCCCTTCAGGAGCTCGTAGTTGCGCTGGAGCGCGACCGAGGAGAAGAACCCCTGCGTGCCCGAGCGGAGCTTGAAGTCGTTCGCGGCCTGCGGGCTGTGGCAGCCCTGGAACGAGCAGCCCCGCTGGAGGAGGATCGGCTGGACGTTGTCCTTGAAGAACTGCTTCACAGGATCGCCGCCCGCGAAGTCCAGGATGCCGACGCCCGAGGCCCAGGCCTTGAGGGTCTTGTAGTCGGCGTCGTCTCCATCGGCGAACTGATCGCCACCCGTGTGACCGCGGCCACCTGCGGCGACGGCGAGCGGGATCCGGAGGATCTGCGAATCATCGACGGGCGAGTTCACGAACGACCACGCCTGGCTGAAGTTGAAGGCCTTCTGATCGTCGTCGGAGCCGCACGTGATGTAGAAGTCGGACTGCGGCGCGCCGTGGCAGGTGCCGGCCGTGCAGCCCTTCTTCTCGAAGATCGGCTCCACGCTCATCACGAACGAATCGAAGTACTGCTGCCGCTGCGGCGTGTTGACGAAGCCGGCCTTGGTGAAGCCCGGCGGCACCGAGCTCGAGCAGCTGCCATCGCCCGTGCGCGCGGGCGTGGGCGGCTTGAGACCATTCTCCGTGGCGCCGTTGTCGAGCCAGTTCTTCAGCGTGAAGTACGCATCGGATCCGACATCGATGCGGACGCCGCCGGAGTGCTGGACGTCGACGTCGAGGAACCGCGGGGTCGAGCCATCGGGGAGCGCGGTCATGCAGCCGGGGAACGTGGTGTTCGCGCAATAGCCGTACTGCATGCGGAGCTGCTTGGGGCCCACGGCCTTGATCAGCAGCAGCGCCTCCGGGTACGCGCCGAACGGAGCCAGCACGTCGCGCCGCTTCTGGACGCTCTCGAACGTGGTGACGTCGAGGTTGCCGGCCGCGAAGTTGTACGGCGAGTCGGTGTTCACCGAGTGACAGCCGGAGGTGCCACGCGTGCACGAGTCGGTGAGGATCGGCGCGATGCTGCGATCGAAGTAGGTCTTCCCCGGGGGGGAGTCACCACACGCTGCGAGCGAGAACAACGCGCACAGCGAAGCCGTAAGGAGGGTCGCCCTGGTGAGCTCCATGGCGAAGATTTTACCCCTTTCCTCGACGGAAAACACAAAAGAGCCGCGCTTTGCAGCGCGGCTCTTGTCACGATCTCGACGTCGACGTTGGTGACTACTTGATCGACGCGAGCGCAGCACGCGCCGTCATGCGGACCAGGCCGCTCTTGTCCGAGCTCGCCTGCGTCAGCGCCTGACGGGACGAGGCCTGACCGAGCTTGCCGAGCGCCCACGCCGCGTTGCGGCGGACGATCGAGTCGGCATCGCCGACGACGATGGTCTCGAGCTGCGCGGCCGCAGCGACGTGACCCATGCCACCCAGCGTGGTCGCCGCCGCGGCGCGGACGTTTGCGTCCGAATCGTTCAGGAGGCCGGCGACCGGTGTCGCGCTGGTCTGCCCGAGGATGTCGCGCCATGCCGTGGCGGCAGCCGCGCGGACGCCCGCGTCGCCGTCCGACATCGCCGTGGCGAGCACGTCGTCGCCACCGATGTGGCCCATGAAGGCGACCGCGCGCACCATGGCGAGCTTGCCCTCGGGACCCACGTTGTCGCGGTGGATCGCGGCGCGCAGCGTCGGCAGCGCCGTGTACGTCACGGTGGCGCCGAGGAAGTCCGCGGCGTTGCGGACCTTGATCGTGCTGCCACTCGCGAGGTCATCCACCATCGTGGCGGCGACCATGTCCTTGAGCGCCGGGCGCTTCGCGAACCACCATGCCGCGACCTCGCGGACGGCGTACCGGTTGTCCTCGAGGAGGTTGGTCACCATCTGCACGCACTCCGCGCAGGTGAGGCTCTCCGTGCGCTCGATTTCGGCCACGATGGCGTCGACCGAGCCCGACTGGATTGCCGACCGAATCAGACCCGCGGAGCCACCCTTGCCTGCGTACGCCGGGGAGGCGGCGACAGCGAGGAAGGCAACCGCGGCGAGCTTCATCTTGTTGTTCTTCATAGAAGTTCTCCTTTGTTCCGCGGTTGGGGTTAGTAGGACGCCAGGCCGGGGTTGTTCTCACGGGCGTAGAAGTTCACGCCCATGTCGATGTTGAGGATGAGCTGGTAGAACTCGTCCGGGGTGAGGTCGGTGCCCGCGCCGACCTGCGCCATGTGGGGCATCGTCGCGAAGGCACGGGTCCCCGCGGCCTGCGCCGGGAACTGCTGCATCGGGTTCAGCATCTTGATGACCAGCGAGTCGCGCGAGTTCTCGGGGCTCGCGTAGACCTTGAAGTTACCCGAGACCATGAGGCCGCCCTTCTCGATGGCTTCCATGTCCGGGCCAGCGATCGAGAAGTACGAGGCGGTGAAGGCGGGCTCGCCACCGATGTCGGCGAACGCGGCGGGCAGCGGGGTGCCTTCGAGGTTGAAGGTCCACGACACCGAGGTGCCGGTCGCGGGGTCGGTGATGGTGTACGGAGCAACACCAGCGGTGTTCGACGCGCCGTGGCAGCTGACGCAGTTGTCGGTGAAGATCTTCTGGATGGTGGTGTTCCAGGCGAGGCCCATGACCTTGTCGCGGCTGGTGTCGGTGGACTTGCGGTCCGAGCGCGGGGTCTGGCCGTACATCTGGGTCGGGCCGACGGCGAAGGCATCGGTCTGGCCGGGGTCAATGACCGTCGCGCGGTCACGCGCCTCGTGGCAGCCACCGCACACGCGCGCCTCGTTCTTGCGACCCGAGACCCACACGGGCTCGGAGAACATCGACATGCCGAAGGTGTCGATCGCCTGGACGTGAACCGGGACGTTCGACGGGATGGTCGCGAGCCACGAACCATCCGCCTGGACGCGGGCCACACCGAGGTTGGCCTGGCCCTCGAACATCGTGGTGCCGAACATGCGGGGGAAGCCCTCCTCCGAGGAGAAGCCTTCCATCACGCGCACGCCGTAGACGGAGTTCGGAGCGAAGGTCTTGAGGCTCGACTCGTAGACGTTCATCGAGCCGATCATCGTCGCGCCACCGAGGCTCGGGTCGATCGCCGAGCCGGAGATGTCCGGCACCGGGCGAGCCTGGAGCGGCCGCGGGAAGATGTCCCACATCTCGTTGTTGTCGAGGAGCGGGTGGCGCTGGTTGCGCTGGGTGTCGAGCAGGTAGACGCCGAAGTCAGCCTCGAGGCCGGCCGAGCCGAGCACGCCCGACTCCACGGGGCCGTTCGCCCAGGAGACCACGAGGTCCGGCTTCTCCTTCGCGTTGAGCGCGAAGGCGTCGTAGTAGCGACCGACGGTGTCCGCCGACGGAGTCATGTCGTGCGGGACGTCCGGGGTGAGATCCTTGTACGTGGCGTTGGCCTCGCTCTGGCGCTCGCGCGCCGAGACATTGCCGTCGCCGTCGGTGTCGACGATGCCGAGGCGGACGTCGATCAGCGCGCCGGCCTGGATGGTGCGGTTACGCGAGGTCGCGATCGCGATGAAGCGGCCCGGGCTGACCTCCTGCGCCTTGAGCGTGGAGTTCGAGGCGCCAGTGCCCTCCTTGCCGAAGCCCTCGCGGAGGTTCGTCATGTCCTGGTTGACGAACATGAGGTGGCCGGCGTTCATGGTCCCGAGGTGGTCCCACTGCGTGAACATCACGCGGCCGTCCGACATCAGCGTCGGGAACGTGCGGTGCGAGAGGTTGCGGGCGCCGAGCTCCTCGCCGGTGCCATCGGTGTTGATGCGGCCGAGCTGCAGCGTGGTGCCACGCTCGTACTCGTCACGGTGCTGGCGCGCGCCGGCTTCCACGACCGAGTTGGTGGTGAACATGATCTTGTCGCCCGGGAGGAAGATCGGGGAGACGTAGTCACGCGCCGGGTCGGTCGGGACCTGGTCGACGCTGCCATCGGCGAGCGTCAGGATGAACAGGCCGTAGTTCGTGTTGCCCGACAGCTTGCCGGAGAACACGATCTGCTTGGCGTCGAACGAGATGTCGTAGCCAGAGATGTCGACGTTGGCGTACTCGGGGCCGGCCTGATCGCAGCAGATCACGACCTGCGTGCCATCCGCGGTCGGCGGCTCGAGCTTGATCAGGCGCGCGTTGACGCCCGACTCCGTCTTCGGCTTGCAAGACGTGTACTGGAAGATGTCGCCCATGTCGTTCCGCTTGGGGCGCTGCAGGATCACGAGCGAATCGACGTTGCCCAGTGGCCCACTGTTATCGTCGCTGCCGCAGCCTGCCCCGGCTGCGGTAAGCAGCGCGGTTCCGATCGCGATGGTCTTCATGTAAGTCTTCACGGTTCCTCCTCGGTGAGCTGACCTAGTACAAGCACTGGGCCAACTGCAGCGTGCTGAAATGATTCGGGTTCGCCGCGCGAGCCCACGGGGTTGCAACCCCCTATCGAGTGAGGCTGTGGGTTGCGACCCCCACGCGATCTGCGCGGCTGGATCACGTGGTCGTACATCGGGGGCGTTCACCCTCGCCTCAGCGCGATGGCCGGTTGCGACCTGAGATCAGCGGGTGATCTAGAGGATCGCTTTGAGCTCGGCGAGCAGCGCCAGCGCCTCGAGCGGCGTGGTCGTGTTGACGTCGATCCCCGCGAGCCGGCTCGCGGTGGGCGAGATCTCGGCGATCGGCAAGCTCGGGAGGAACGAAAGCTGGGTCGTGGCGCCGAGCGCCGCGCCGCCCTCGAGACGCGCCATGATCGCGTGGGCGCGCGAGGTCACCGAGCGTGGCAGGCCCGCGAGCTTCGCGACATCGATGCCGTAGCTGCGGTTCGCGCCGCCCGGGACCACCCGGCGGAGGAACACGATCTCGCCCTTGTGCTCGCGCACGGCGACCGAGACGTTGCGCACGCGCGGGCGGGTGTCCGCGAGCGCGACCAGCTCGTGATAGTGGGTGGCGAACAGCGTGCGCGCACCGACGGTGTCGTGGAGGTACTCGGCGACGGCCCACGCGATCGACACGCCGTCGAACGTGGAGGTCCCGCGGCCGACCTCGTCGAGGATGATCAACGACGAGCGCGTGGCCTTCGCGAGGATCGAGGCGGTCTCGCGCATCTCGACCATGAACGTCGAATCTCCGCGGGACAGGTTGTCCGCCGCGCCGACGCGCGTGAACACCCGGTCGCACAGGCCGATCGTCGCCCGCTTCGCCGGGACGAAGCTTCCGGCCTGGGCGAGCAGGACGATCTGTGCGACCTGCCGCATGTACGTCGACTTGCCGGCCATGTTCGGTCCGGTGATGAGGACGAGCTGCTCGGCGGCCGCATCGAGCGTACAGTCGTTCGGCACGAATGTGCCCGGTGGCAGCAGCGCCTCGATCACGGGGTGGCGGCCATCGACGATCTCGAGCGCGAGGCCATCGTCGACGGTGGGCCGGCAGTAGTCCCGCCGCGCGGCGACATCGGCGAACGAGCCGCAGACATCGACCACCGCGAGCGCGGCTCCCGCGGCGGCGATCTCACGCGCGACCACGGCGACCGCGGCGACCTCGAGCTTGACCAGCGCGGCCTCGCGGGAGGCGAGGGTCTCCTCGGCGGCGAGGACCTTCTTCTCGAGCTCGGCGAGCTCGGGGGTCACGTAGCGCTCGCCGGTGGCGATCGTCTGCTTGCGGATGTACGAGGCCGGGACCTTCGCGAGGTGGGTCTTCGTGATCTCGATGTAGTAGCCGAACACGCGGTTGTAGCGGACCTTGAGGCTCGGGATGCCGCTGGCCTTCTGCTCGCGCTCCTCGATCGCGAGGATGTCTTCCTTGCCGCCATCGGCGAGCCGACGGCACTCGTCGATCTCCGCGTCATATCCGGGGCGGATCGCCGGGCCGTGCTTCTGATCCAGCAACGCCGGCGGATCATCGACCAGCGCCGTGGCCAGCCGCTGCGCGAGGGCCGGGAGCCGCGCCTCGGTGCACGCATGGAGATCGAGCAGCGCCGGCAGGGCGTGCAGCGAATCCCGCTGACCGCGGACACCATGGGCGAGCGTATCCATCTGGTCCTGGCCGGAGCGCACGAGCGCGACCAGCTCGGGCAGCGCGGCCAGCGTGTCCCGCAGGCGACCGAGATCCTTCGGGGTGGCGACGCCGAGGGTCGCCTTGCCCGCGAGCCGCTCGAGATCGCCGAGCCGGGACAGCGCGCGGCGGATCGTCTCGAGCAGCGCGGGGCGCTCGACCAGCCACTCCACCGCATCCTGGCGACGGCGGATCTGCGCGACGTCGACGAGCGGATACAGGAGCCAGCGCCGGACCAGCCGGCCCCCGGGGCCCGTGGCGGTCTCGTCGATCACGTCGAGCAGCGAGCCCTCCTTGTGCTTGCCGATCAGGGTCTCGGTGAGCTCGAGGTTTGCGATCGCCGCCTCGTCGAGAACCACGCTCTCCCCGGGCTGGTAGAGCTGGAGGCAGGTCAGCGGGAGCACGCCGGTGGGCTGTGTCGACCGCGCGTACGCGACGACCGCCGCGGCGGCGCGGATCGCCAGCTCGCGATGCGAGAGCGCGACCGTGGGTTCGACGATCACGATCGAACCGAGCTCGCGCCGCGCCTCGGCCTCATTCGGGATCGGCGCCGGGTTCCAGCTGGCGCGATGCCGGGCGCGGAGCGCGGCGAGCTGCTGCGCCCGCGCGGACTCGCCGAGCAACTCGGGAGCCACCAGCACCTCGCGCGGCGCCACGCGGCACAGCTCGTCGATCACGTGGAGGAGCGCCAGCTCGGTCGCGGCGAGTTCGCCGGTGGTGGCGTCGAGGTAGGCGAGGCCGCAGACGTCCTTCGCGCTGCCGGTGCCGGGCACCAGCGCCACCACATAGCGCGGACGCTTGGGCTCGAGCACCTCGTCATCGAGGACGATGCCCGGCGTGACGATCCGGACGACCTCACGCTTGACCAGGCCCTTGGCCAGCTTCGGATCTTCGGTCTGCTCGCAGATCGCGACCTTGTGGCCGAGCTCGGTGAGCTTCGCGATGTAGCTGCGGATCGCGTGGTACGGGACGCCGCACATCGGCACCCCGTCCTCCTTGCCCTTGTCCCGCGAGGTCAGCGTCAGATCGAGCGCGCGTGCCGCGATCACCGCGTCCTCAAAGAACATCTCGTAGAAGTCCCCGCAGCGGAACAGCAGGATCGAGTCCGCGTGCCGTTCCTTGATCTCGAGGAACTGCCGCATCAACGGCGTCTCGGACGGACTCCGACTCACACCGCAAGCGGTACCACGGGGCTCCGACAGGCGATCCGGCGGTCGTGGCACCGGGATCGGCCCCGCGCGCGCGTGACCTTACCGCCGACGTTCCGATCGAGACTTCGCCGAGGTCGTCCAGGCCGGGGCGACCGTGCGGTTGCTGGCCGCCACGCCCGAGCCATGGAGGCCGACCTGGATCTGGCCGGTCGGAGTGGCGCCGACGACACTCGCGTTCTTCGCCCCGATCGTCGTCGGAGTGAACGTCACCTCCAGCATGCAGGTCGCCGACGGCGCCAGCGACGCGCCAGAGCACGTATCGGTCGCCGTGACGATCGCGAACTCGCCCGCGTCGGATCCCATCAGCGTCAGCGTGATCGGGCCGTGCGTGGTGAACCCGACATTGCTGATCGTGATCGTTTGCGGAGCACTGGAGACGCCCACGGTGATCGGCCCGAACTCGAGGAACGAAGGACTCGGGAAGTTAAGGTCGTCGCTGGTGATCGCGGTCCCCGCGAGGGTGAGCGTCGCCGCTACCACCGCCGTCCCACCGACGACGAGCGCGGCGGACCGCGCTCCGGCGGTGAGCGGAGTGAACCGGATCACGAGGGTGCACGCCCCGCCGACCGCGAGCGAGGTCCCGCCGCAGGTGTCGGTGCCGGGCTGGACCACGAAGTCGCCAGGATGGGGCCCCGACATCATCGCGGTGAGGAGACCGCTCGGGCTCCCGCCCGCGTTGGTGACCGTGAACGTGATCGGGGCGCTCGCAGCGCCGACGCCGACCGATCCGAAGTCGGTGCTACTCGAGGTGATCTGGAGTGCCGCCGGAGCGTCGACGGCCGCATCGTTGGCCGCATCGTTGGCCGCATCGTGCGCGGCGTCGTTCACCGCATGGGCGTCCGGAGGTGCCGCGCTGCCGCCGCCGCACCCGACGAGCACCACGCCAACCAGCACCCTGCCCCGCATCGAACCTCGTCGTTCAGAGATCATGAGCCCCACCCGGCAATCCTACCCTAGCGCTTCGCCCCTACTACCCGCCGGTCTGATCGAGCGTGAACCCCGGCAGGGTGTTGACCCCGGCGCCGATGTTCGCGCCCGCATCGAACACCTGACTCGTGCCCTCGCGCCACTGGCGCAGCTCGACGACCGCCGGGCCGCCCGTCGCGCTGGGCGACAGGAACACGTGCGTGAAGCTGCGCCGGATGCCCGGTCGGGTCGCCGGGAGCCACGTGCCGCAGTTGATGTAGACGCCGCCCGCGCGCAGCCGTTGCCAGCGCGGATCATGCGTGTGGCCGAACACGACGATCGGCGCATCGACGAGCTTTCTCAGGCGCTGCGGCACCGCGCGCATCGGCAGCTGCGAGGTCACCATGTGCCGGCCGAGCCAGCGCGTGATGCCCGCGACCACGAGGACCGCGAGCACCGCGCCGACCAGCGCCCACAGCACGGGGACCAGGACGAGCAGCGCGATGATCGTGACCACGAGGCCGAGGCCGAGGCCGAACCGGTCGAGCATCAACATCCGGCCGAGCCGGCGCGTGCTGACCGTCAACGGCGTGCGCGCGAGGCGATCGATCGCCGACGCGGTTTCGAACGACAGCCCGCCTTGCGCCGCGACCTGGGCGAGCCGCGCGCGATGCTCGCGGCGCCGACGATCCCGTCGCTTGAACGAGCGATGGAGGCCGCGCGCGGAGAACAGCGCCCTGACGAACCGGCCATACGCCAGCCACAGCTTTCCCATGTGGCCGAGGCCCTGCCCCATCGCATAGCGCATGTAGCCCCAGAAGCTCCACTCCTCGATCCCGTGCGGGTCGAGATCGGGCACCGCGCTGCCGAGGTAGCGCACGGCGGCGTAGTCCGCGTTGTAGACCAGCCAGCCATCCTTCGGATCCATCGGCGCGAGGTTGAATTCGAAGCTGCAGCCCTCGTCGTAGACGTGGCCGTGCTCGATCCACACCACGCCCGGGATGTAGATGAACCAGGGCACCACGCAGATCCGGGACAGCGCACGCTCGGTCGCGCCGGCCAGCGAGAGCTGACGCACGAGCTCCGCGGTGACCTCCGGTGCGAGCAACTCGATGTCGTGGTTGCCGACGATGATGTCGACCGAATGCCCGGCGGCTGCGAACGCAGCGAGATCAGCGAGCAAAGGGCGATGGATCGCGCAGATCTGCTTCAGCCGCTCGACGCCGGGCATCACGCCGCGCCCGAGCCCGTAGCGGCGCTCGTCGGCTGACTTGGCCGGCCGCTCGGGGAGCGAGCCCACGAACACGGACATGAAGTCGAACAGGTCGCCGGCGATCACCAGCCGCCACGGCCGGCCATCGCGGCGGCGCACCGTGTGGTAGCGGAGGAACTCTCGGAATGCGCTCGCACCGAGATCCACCGCGTGACGTCGCTCGCTCGAGGCACCAGGGAGCAGCTCTTCACCGAAGTGGAGGTCGCTGACGACCAGAATATTCGCGAGCGGCGGCACGACTTCGCTTCACACCATGCCCGCTCGCGGCGCGCCGCACAACGGGAGCAAATCCCCGTGGCGCCATGACAATCCGGTGGGTGCGTGATATCTCGACGGAGTCGTGACCCAGGCCATCTTCATCCTCCTGCTCGCGGCTTCGCTGGCGTTCTTCACGCGGACGTCCTGGCTGTTCGGGCGCGCCGTGTTCGCCGGCGTGGCCGAGCCCCGTCCGCGTCTCGATGATATCGCCGGCCGGCTGATGGACGTCGGGATCTATTTCTTCGGTCAGAAGAAGGTCGCCGAGGAGGGTCCAGGGCACAGCACCAGCAAGCACCACCTGTTCATCTTCTGGGGCTTCCTGATCATCACGATCGCGACCGCCGA
>JAYVRN010000345.1:0-1761 GCA_043776275.1 Myxococcales bacterium
TGGTTCAGCTTCGCGGCGACCTCGAGCAGCTCCATGTCGGAGCGGAGCCCGAGCGTGGCGGTGCGGAGACGATCGATCGACACGTTCCCGGCGGCAGCGGAGATGTCCGCCTTGCGACCGGAGAACTCGGCCAGGTCGAACGCGATCTTGAGCCCGGCGGCGACCGCCGCGACGGTGACCGCGTACTTCTCGATCGCCTTGATCTTGCCGTCGAAGCTCTTGTTCGCGGCCTCGGTGTGCTTGAGTTCCGCCTCGGCTGCCTTCTTCTGCTCGCCGGCCAGCTCCTTGATCTTCGCCTTGTGATCGCTGGTATCCGCTTTGTAGACCGTGAGGATTTGAGAGATCAGGCCCATGGCTATCCCTGTCCCCCGCCGCCCTTGGACTCGGGCGTCATGGTCCACGACTGGAATTCGTTGCTGGCCCCTTCTAGGATCTCGATCCCGATCGCCGTCGCCGAGTCGATGTCGTGGACGATCGGCTGGCCCTTCGACCAGTGCAGCCGCGCACGTGCGAATTCGATCGTCCCGGGCAGCCCCGTCGAGAACCCGGGGCACACCGTGAGATCCGTCCCGACGCGCGGCCCCTTGTAGTTCGGCAGCGAGCCGCCGTTCCAGATCGATAGAAAGTGGCGCTTGCTGTCAGGTAGCGACGGGAGAAACCCGCACCCTGCAAACTGCCGCTGTTCTTCGTTGAGGTTCTGCATGCATGTCTCGCACTTCGCCTTGTCGCCCAGCAGTCCGCGTCTACTCGCCTCGTGCCACCACGGAAGGGCCTTTAGCCCCTCGAGGACAAAGGGCTGATGCCCGCCCTCGCGCGGTCGACGACGATGGTCCCGAGCTCGACGACGATGTCGACGCCGACGGTCGCGCCGGCCTCGGCGTAGATCGCGTCGATGATCTTCGTGTTCGCCAGCTCCTGGCCGTCGTCGTTCCGGAACCGCTTGACCTCGTGCTTGCCGAAGTTCTTCACGTCGGTGATCCCGAGCCGCAGCGCGAGCGATGCCGACTCGACGCCGATCAGCTGGTTCCGCGACGTCTGGCCGGCCCACCACTGGTAGGCTGTGCCGGTCAGCGGCCGGAAGTGGAACACCGTCGGAACCTCGCCCTCCTTCACGATCGGCTCCCAGTTGCCGGTCTCGCGGGCCAGCGTGAGCATCCGCTCGCGCTCCTTGCTGACCTCGTCAGCCTTGGGCGCGCAGTCCGCGCATGGCGTCGACGAGCATGATCCGCACGGGGTGAACGTCGGGAGGTCGAGCGACGGATCCCCCGAGAACACCAGCGTGTAGTTTCCGAGCGTGGCGGATGACTTGATCATCGGATCACGCCCACCCGATCCGCATGGCGGACATCGTGAGATCGCTCGTCGTGGTCGTGCTCGCGCCGCAGCGGCCGGTGATCTTCAGGCGGTTGATCCCGCCGTCGTTCATCTGGATCGGGATCGACTTGATCGCGACGCGCGGGAAGTAGAAGCCAATCGACGAGCCATCCGTGCAGGACAGCGTGTACATCACGTGCTTGAACGTGCCGGCCGTCGCGTACCCGGGTAGCACCGGGGTCAGCGTCGAGGTGTCGGCATCCTCGGTCCACTCGATCTCGATCGTGTCGCTCAGTCGGCGCGCGCCGATAACCTTCTGGTACGCGTTGACGCCGCCGGGGCCCTCAAGCGAGACGACGCCGTAGGTGAAGTTCAGCGTGAACGCGCGGATGGATCGCTTGTTGGCTGCGGCGCGAGTCGCCGTCCCGAAGTCGTTGATGAAGAACG
>JAYVRN010000346.1:0-5605 GCA_043776275.1 Myxococcales bacterium
GCCATCGACGCACGCGCGCCGGAAGAGGCGGGGTGGGCGCCGCTCGTGTTTCCGCTTGCCACCCACCCGAACCGCCTGATCGCGGGGCACGCTGCTGGGTTCCTGGCCAGGCGGCGCGCCAGGTTCGTGGGTTACCTGGCGTGGGCCAGCGCGCAGCCACATGCGCGCCCGGTGATCGCCGTGCTCTCCGAGCAGGCATACTGGGCGACACTCGCCGGGGTCACGCCGGCCGACCTCGTAGAGCCGCTGACCTCGTTGCGCGCACGCGCTGCGGACCACGCCGACACAGCGAGCATCGATGCACTGACTCGCGCGCTGACCAAGATCGGCGTCGCGGTCGGCGATCCCGCTCCCACGACGAAGCCGGTGCCCCCGCTCGCGCACGTCGACACCGAAGGCGGCCCTCCGCTCGTCGTCCCGGCGGAGCACCTGGCCGCCTGGCTCGGCGTCGAGGGGCCGAAGCCGTTTGGTACGGGGGGGAGCGACTACGAGCGCGCGTGCGACGCGCGCCACCCATCGGTGCTGCAGGTCGGTGCTAGCCAGGGTGTCGTGCTCGATGGACAGGGCTGCACGATCCACGCGATCGACGGGGGCCTGGTGTTCGTTGCCGACGGCTCGCCCGCCGAGGAGGTCGCCAAGGCGTGGAAGCGCCTCGGCGCGATCGCGGTCGCCCGGGGTGGAATCGTCCTGCTCGACTCAGCCGAGGTCGGCAAGGACGACGGCGTCAACCGCCAGGTGGTCGAGCTTGCGATCGGAACCTACGAGGTCTGGGGCCACAACGCTCAGGGCTTCGGCGGCGACTACAGTGCGATGAAGCTGCTCCAGGACCCGACGGCGAGGCGCGCGAAGGCTGCGAAGCCCGTGAAGGCGACCAAGCGCATGACGGCGACGAGGCCGACGAAGCCCGTGAAGCCGACGAAGCCCGTGAAGCCGACGAAGCCCGTGAAGTCGACGAAGCCCGTGAAGTCTACGAAGGCCGCGAAGTCGACGAAGCCCGTGAAGCCCTCGCGCCGGCCGTGAGTCGGCGTCATCGCTTCTGGTTCAGGTTGTACTTCTTCATCTTGTCGATCAACGTGACGCGGCTGACGCCGAGGCGGCGCGCGGCTTCGGATTGATTGCCACCGGTGGACTCGAGGGCGCGCCCCACGAGGCCGCGCTCGAACGCCTCGACCTGCTCCTTGAGCGACGGGCCATTGCGAGCGTCGGGGGCGGGCGATGAATCATCGGTGTCGGAGGCGGGCAGTGAGTCTTGCGAGGTGGCGGGGCTGGTGCCCGAGGCCGCCTCGTAGTCCGCGAGGCCGATCACGCCCCCGCTCGACAGCGCGGCGAGGCGCGCGATCGTGTTCTCGAGCTGGCGCACGTTGCCGGGCCAGTCCTCCTTCGCGAGCGCATCGACGAGTGCGGGCTCCAGGCTGACCTTGCCGAGCCCGAAGCGCTCACCGTACCGGCGCGCGAACTCGGCGGACAGCGCCGGGATGTCGTCCTTGCGATCGCGGAGCGGCGGGACGATCAGCTCGACGACCGCCAGGCGGTAGTAGAGATCCTCGCGGAACACGCCAATCTTCGCCTCGGCGGCGAGGTCGCGGTTGGTCGACGCGACGACGCGGACGTTGACCTTCTCGATCCGCCCGGAGCCCACCGGCTGGATCTCGCCTTCCTGGAGCACGCGGAGGAGCTTGGCCTGGACGGCGAGGGGGAGCTCGCCGATCTCGTCGAGGATCAGCGTGCCGCCATCGGCCTGCGCGAAGTAGCCCTGGCGGGTCGCGGTGGCGCCGGTGAAGGCGCCCTTGACGTGCCCGAACAGCTCGGCGTCCGCGAGCTCGGCGGGGAGCGCGGCGCAGTTGAACCGCACGAGCGGATGCTTCGCGCGCAAGGACTGCGCGTGGAGGAGCTCGGCTACGAACTCCTTGCCGGTGCCGGTCTCGCCGCGTACGAGCACGGTGACGTCGCGCGTGGCGATCCGGCTGGTGGCCTCGAGCAGGCGACGCATCGGCCGGCTCGCGCCGATGATCCGGCGGCCGAGGGTCTGCTCGGCGGACATCCGCCGGTTGTCGATCCGCAGGCGACGTGCCTCGAGCGCGCGCTCGAGCACGACCGCGACCTCGTCGATGTCGAACGGCTTGGCGAGGTAGTGATACGCACCTTGCTTCATCGCGGCGACGGCGACGCGCTCGCTGCCGTGTGCGGTGAGCAGCACCACGGGGAGCGTGGCATCGCGCTGGACGATCTGCCCCATCAGCTCGAGACCATCCATGCCGGGCATCGAGAGATCGGTGAGGACAGCATCCGCGTCGTCGATCTTGGTCAGCGCCTCGGCCCCGGTGCGCGCGGTGATCACGCGGTGACCGCGCTCGGTCAGGACCTCGGTGAGCGTGAACAGCACGCCGGGCTCGTCATCGACGAGCAGGACGTTGCTCACGCCCGAGCCTCGACCATGGCAGCGCGAGGCGCGGGTTCCGGCGAGGCCGCAGCGACGCTGCCCGGCGCGGGGAAGTGGATCGTGGCCGTGGTGCCGTGACCGACGGTGCTCTGGTACTTGAGCGTGCCGCCGTGCTGGTTGATCACGCCCTGGGCGAGCACCACGCCGAGGCCGGTGCCGTTGGGCCGCGTGGTGAAGAACGAGGTGCCCAGGCGCTCGAGATCCTCGGCGGAGATGCCACGCCCCGAGTCGCGCACCTCGAGGGTGATGCCGGTGGCGCCGGTGCGCACGCGGAGGACGATGCGGCCCCCGTTGGGGCTCGCCTCGATCGCGTTCGAGACCAGGTTGATCAGCGCTTCCTTGAGGCGGCGCGGATCGCCCTGGACGGTGGCCTTCGCGCCCTCGAGCTCGGTGGTGACGCCCGCCTGGTCCGCGCGGCCAGCGAGGACGTCGAGGACGTCCTGCGCGATCGCGTTGAGATCGAGGGTCTGCGGTTCGAGATCCTCGAGGGGCCGCGAGAACGAGAGGTACTCGCTGAGGATGGTCTCCATCCGCGAGATCTCGGAGGCCACCACCGCGAGGCGCTCCTGGGTGCGCTCGCTCTCGGGCGTGCGCGCCACCAGCTGGCACAACCCCTTCACGGAGGCGAGTGGGTTCTTGAGCTCGTGCGCGACCTTCGCGCCCACCGACTGCAGGCGCCGCAGCTGCGCGATCGCCTCGCTCACGCGCTCCTCGCGCAGATAGGCCATCGAGTTGCCTGCCTTGTTCGACATCGCGGTCAGCTTGCCGACCATGAGGTGGAGCATGAACAGGTTCCACGAGATCGCGACCACGACGATCGCCGTGTAGTGGTTCGCGGGGACCGTGTCGCCAACCACCTCGCGAGGGAGCATCGCCATGCCCAGGATCAAGAGGCCGTTGGCGACCGCGGTCCAGCGCGCGACCGGGTAGGGGCCGAAGAACAGCAGCGTGACGATCGAGGGGAGTACGAGGCTCGGCAAGAACGGCGAGAAGATGCCGCCGGTGATCGTCGCCGAGCCCACCACGAACAGCTGCGCGACGACATTCATGTAGATGAAGGCGGTCTCCACCCGGCCGGCGTCGCGCACCGGATGGATGATCAGCTTGTGCATGACCGCGAACATCAGATAGAGCCCGAACAGCATCCCCACGCGCCACGGGGCATAGCCGGCGTGGAGGAACAGCCCGACGGTGACGAGCTGCACCACGCAGCCGAGCGTGACCGTCAGCCGCGTGGTCTTGCGCGCTTCCTCCAGGAAGAACTGATTCCGGTGATCGCGCCAGACGGCATCGCAGACTGCGGAGCGCGTGACGAGATCGGGAGGCACGCTGCGACCTGGTGCGAGTGACGTGCCAGTCCGCGGTTCCTGCGACCCCATGTCGCAACTCTAGCCCGAACGCTTGCTTGCACGTGGATTGATCGAAACGTGACGTCCGCTGTCACGTTTCGTGACGTGGACTTGTATGGCGGTCCGACAGATCACCCTCGCACACTCGTCCCTCCGCGGGTCTGGCGTCGTGGCACGCCCGGTGCTTTGGTCCGGCGCATGACTCTGCGCGCCACCCTCGCACTCACCCTGCTCGCCGTCACGCCCGCCCTCGCTCAGCCCGCCAAGCCGTCGACACCGGCGCCCGCGATGACCAAGCCCGCGACGCCCGCGGCCGCGGATGACATGCAGTCGTTCGACAAGGAGCTGGATGCGCTGTTCACCCCGGGTGGCCTGACGTCCGATCAGGCGGCCGCCAAGGCGGTCAGCATCTCGCCTTCGGTGCGGCGCTCCGTCGCCGAGATCGATGTGGCGATCGCCCAGGCCGAGGCGGCCGAGCTCGTGCGCATCCCGCAGGTCAGCGCCAAGGCGGCGTACACGCGCCTCTCACCGCTCGATCCCGTCAACTTCGGGACGTTCTCGATCCCGGTGCTGGTCAACGTCTATACGGTCCAGGCTCAGGTCGCTGTCAGCCTCTCCGACTACGTGCTGCGCTATCCCAAGCTGATCGAGGCCGCCCACCTCGCCGAGGAGGTGGCCAAGGTCAGCCGTCGATCGAGCGAGGTCAACGCCGGGCAGGAGGCGCGGATCGCGTACTACGAGTGGGTCCGCGCGAAGCTCCAGGTGCTGATCGCGCAGCGTCAGCTCTCGCAGGTCCAGGCGACGCTCAAGCAGGTCCGCGCCCTCGCCGAGGTCCAGCGCCTGTCGCGTGCGGATCTGATGCGGGTGGAGTCCAACGAGGCGCAGGCGGATCAGGCGGTGATCCAGCTGCAGAACCTGTCGGCGCTCCGCGAGGAGCAGCTCCGGCTGTTGATCGATGCGCCCGAGGGCCAGGCGCTCTCGGTGGGCGAGGACATCCGTACCGACGTCACCGCACCTTCCGCCGCCAAGCTCGACGATCTGGTGGGCTCCGCGAAGGCGCAGCGCCTCGACTTCAAGGTGCTCGATACCGGCATCCGTGCGAAGGAGAAGCAGCGCGCCGCCGAGAAGGCCGGCAAGTATCCGCGGCTGTCCGCGTTCGCCGCCGCCGAGTACACGAACCCCAACCAGCGCATCTTCCCGCAAGAGGACAAGTTCAGCCTGACCTGGAGCGTGGGCGCGCAGGTGACGTGGACGTTGAACGACGCGCTGATCCAGGGCACCACCGATCGCCGTCTCCTCGGGGAGACCAACGAGCTCCGCGCGGATCGCCAGAACCTCGAGCGCGGCACGCGCGTGCAGGTGCTCGCGGCGCAGCAGGCGGTGCTGATCGCGCAGGCGGCGCTGCAGACCTCGGCCAAGGGCCTCGCCGCCTCCGAGGAGGGCTACCGGGTGCGCCGGGAGCTGCTCAACGCCGAGCGCGCCACCGCGGTCGAGCTCGTGGATGCCGAGACCGATCTGACCCGCGCGCGGATCGCAGCGCTCAATGCGCGCGTCGACCTCCGGGTCGCGATGACCCAGCTTTCACACGCGCTCGGTAACGACGCGAAGTAATGGGCGATCGTCGGATCACCGGCCGACACCTGTCGGTTTGGGATACAGGTCCGACCGCCTAACCCGTGGGACCCAGGGCGTACCGAATGGCAGGCCCCGTGCATCGAAAGGCCGCCATGCGTGCCTCTGTAGCTGTCGCATTCATCCTGTCCTCGGCCGCGCTCGTCGCGTGCAACAAGAAGGGCGCCGAAGAGGCGACCAAGGC
>JAYVRN010000347.1:0-5598 GCA_043776275.1 Myxococcales bacterium
TTCCTCACGCCGATGACGAACCCGACGTCGCCCAAGACGACCGCCGCAGCCGAGCCGGCTGCCCGGCCGAGCCAGGCGTCGATCGGCACACCTACCTCGGGGCTGGCGCGTGGGGCGTCGGAGAAGAAGGTCGGCGGCGACAAACGCGAGCAGATCATCGACGCCGCTCTCGAGCTGTTCGTGGAGCGCGGCTTCTATGGCACGGCGGTGCCCGAGATCGCGGACAAGGCCGGCGTCGGCGCCGGGACCATCTATCGCTACTTCGATTCGAAGGAAGCGCTGGTCAACGCGATCTATCGCCAGCAGAAGATGATGTTCGCCCAGGTCGCTCTCGGGGACTTCCCGGCGACGGCGCCGACGCGGGAGCAGTTCCGCACGCTGTGGATGCGGATGGCGAAGTTCGCCACGCTGCACCCCAAGGCGTTCGTGTTCATGGAGCTCCATCATCACCAGCGCTACCTCGATGCCGAGAACGTGGCACTCGAGCAGCGGATGCTCGAGCTGTTCTCCAACGTCGTCGTCACCGCGCAGGCGCGTGGCGATCTCAAGGCGGGGCCGCCGCGGCTCCTCATGGGGATCGTGATGGGCGCCTTTGTCGGTGTGATCCGGAGCTGCGTCGAGATCGACCAGCCGCTCGAGTCAGCGGACTGGAAGCTCGCCGAGCAGATCCTGTGGGAAGCCGTCCGCGCCTGACCTTTCTTGAACCCCGCGGGGGCAACCTCGCGTTTTGTCTTACCTTTTCCGGAATGAACATTCATTCCCCCAAGTCAAACAGGAGCCCTGAACATGTCGAACTCGAGCAAGACCGTCCTCATCACTGGCGCCACCGCGGGCATCGGCCGCATGACCGCGCTCCACCTGGCCAAGCTCGGCCACCACGTGATCGCGTCGGGCCGCAAGGTCGCCGAGCTCGTGAAGCTCCGCGAGGAGGCCGGGACGCTCCTGCTCGACACCGTGGTCCTCGATGTGACGTCGGCCGAATCGATCGCCGCCGCTGTCGCCACCGTGGATCAGCTGACCGCCGGCAAGGGCGTCGACGTGCTCGTCAACAACGCTGGCTTCGGCGTGCTCGGTCCGACGTCGGAGATCGGCGATGCCGAGATGCGCCGCCAGTACGACACCAATGTGTTCGGCTTGATGGCCGTCACCCGCGCATTCCTCCCGCGCATGCGCGAGCGCCGCGCCGGCCGGATCATCAACGTGTCCAGCGTCGGCGGCCGGATCACCCTGCCGTTCTTCGGCGTCTACAACTCCACCAAGTACGCGGTCGAGTCCCTGTCCGATGCGCTCCGCTACGAGCTCCGCCCCTTCGGCATCGATGTCTCGCTGATCGAGCCCGGCGTGATCCGCACCAACTTCGAGGCGACCGCCGTCGGCAACCTCGGGCAGTTCGACACCACACCGTACGCGCTGGCCGTGGCGAAGTACGAGCAGATGTCGAAGACGGCGGATCGCTTCGCCTCGAACCCGATCGTGATCGCGAAGGCGATCGCCCGTGCCGTCGAGGCTCGCCGCCCCTCCGCGCGCTACGTCGCGCCGCGCAGCACGCACATGATCCTGTGGATGAGCTCGATGCTCCCGACCCGCGTGTGGGACTGGGCGATGCGCAAGGTCGCCTTCCTCAACACCAAGACGCTCGGCCTCGACGGCTCGGCCACCGCAAAGGCCTCCACCAAGGCCAGCACAACGGCCCAGGCCTTCCCCGTCACGCAGATCCACGGCAGCCCCACCGCGGCGGCGAGCCCGTCCGCCAACTGAGCCCGGACCAGCGCACTCGTCGAGTTCGGCGCTGGCGACGTGCGCGTGTCGGACTCGTTCTGACCATGGACGATCGCCGCGGGTGGTGGCAGGCTCCGCGGATGCGTTGGTGGTCCCTGGTCCTGGCCGTTGCTCTCGGGTGCAAGCAGGGCCCGCCCTCGCCCGCCGAGGTCGCCGATCAAGGGTGGGCCGCCCACGAGCTGGTGGTCGCCGCCGGGGAGGCCCAGCCGACGTGCGCCGGCGCGGGTGCGGCGATGCAGCGCGTGTACGTCGAACACCGTCAGGCGTTCGTCGACGCGATGGCCCTCGATCGCGACAAGGCGCGCCTGGAGGCGGCGACCACGTACCTCGAGGCCCACGCCGACCGCTACGCGGATCTCGAGACCCGGATGGAGGCCCTCGCAGATCGCTGCGCGACCGAACCGACCGTGCAAGCGGCCTTCGCGCAGATGGCGAACCCGTAGTAGGGTCCGCCAAATGAGTACCGATGACGAGGACTTCGCGGCGATGCTCGCCGAGTCCGAGGCGGGAGCACCCCGCACCAAGCGCCCGAAGGTCGGAGATCAGGTCAAGGGCAAGGTGATCTCGATCGGGAAGGACACCGTGTTCGTCGATGCCGGCGGCAAGGCCGAGGGCACGCTCGAGAAGTCTCAGGTCACCGATAAGGAGGGCAAGGTCTCGCTCAAGGTCGGCGATACGGTCGAGGCACGCGTGGTGGCGGACGCCGGTGGCGTGCTGCAGCTCCGCGTCAAGGTCGGTCGTGGCCCCGAGGCGCGTGGCGAGCTGCTCCAGGCCGCCGAGCTCGGGATCCCCGTCGAGGGCACCGTCACCGAAGTGATCAAGGGCGGCGTCTCGGTCGATGTCGCGGGCGTGCGCGGGTTCTGCCCGGCGTCGCAGATGGACGGGCGGTTCGTCGAGGACCTGACAGTGTTCGTCGGCCGCAAGCTGACCTTCAAGATCACGCGCTACGAGCCGCGCAACCTCGTGCTGTCGCGGCGCGCGCTGGTCGAGGAGGAGAACGCCAAGCTCGCCACCGAGACCCGCAAGCGGCTCGAGGTCGGCGCGACGTTGCGCGGCAAGGTCGTCGGCTTCAAGTCGTTCGGCGCGTTCATCGACCTCGGCGGGATCGAGGGCATGCTGCACGTCAGCGAGCTCGGCTACAGCCGCGTCGACAAGCCCGAGGATGTGCTCACGCTCGGCCAGGAGGTCGACGTCGCCGTGCTCAAGATCGATCCGGGTGACAAGCCCGGGGACAAAGGCGAGCGGATCAGCCTGAGCCTGAAGGCGCTCGCGGATGATCCATGGCGCGATGCGATCGCGGGGCTCCACGAGGGCCAGCGGGTGAAGGGCAAGATCACCCGCATGCAGCCGTTCGGCGTGTTCGTGGAGATCAAGCCCGGGGTCGAGGGCCTGATCCACATCAGCGAGCTCGGCGCCGGTCGCCGGATCAACCACCCCAAGGAGGTCGCGTCCGAGGGTCAGGAGATCGAGGCCGTGATCCTCGGCATCGATTCCGAGAAGCGCCGGATCGCGCTGTCGATGTCGTCCTCGGCGGATGGCAGCCCCGAGGAGATCGCGGCGGCCGTCAAGTCGCAGGTCGGCGGCGGCAAGCTCGGCACGTTCGGCGATCTGCTCGCGAAGCTGAAGAAGTAGTCAGCGGACCAGCACCGGGGCCCGCTCGGTCGCTGTGCCGAGCCCGAGCTGGCCAAAGGTGTTGTCGCCCCAGCACCACAGGCTGCGATCGGATCGTGTGGCGCAGCTGTGGTAGTCGCCGACGGTCAGGTGCTGCCAGCCGGCCTGGTCGCCGACCTGGGTCGGTGTCAGTCGCGTCGCCTCCATGCTGTTGTCGCCGATCTGACCGCGCGCGTTGTCGCCCCAGCACCACAGCGTGTGATCGATCGCGACCGCGCAGGTGTGTCCCGCGCCGACCGCGACCTCGAGCCAGTCGCCGGCCAGGCTCACGGGGACCGAGGACGGAATCACCGAACCGGTGCCGAGCTGCCCCAGAGAGTTCAGTCCCCAGCAGAACAGCGCCGTCCCCGCGAGCCCGCACGCATGGGTGAGGCGCAAGGACACCGACGTCGCGGAGCCGATCGGCGTGGGGCTCGGAATGACGTTGCCCGCGGTCCCGTTGCCGATCTCGCCGCTCAAGTTCGAGCCCCAGCATTGCAGGCCCACGGTCCCAACACCGCACGTGTAGTAGTTCCCGGCCCCGATCGCGGTCCACGCTTGCGCGGTGATCGCCACCCCGGTGGCATGAACGTCCATGTCACCAGCACCGAGCTCGCCGTAGTAGTTCGAGCCCCAGCAATAGAGCTGGCCAGTCACGGCCTCGACGGCACACGTGTGGCTTCTACCCAACGTGACGGCCACCCACGCGCGTCCCGAGATCTGCGTCGGGGTGAGCCGGTTGACCGACCCGTCGCCCAATCCATAGTAGTTGGAGCCCCAGCAGGCGAGCTCACCGCTGGTACGGATCGCGCAAGCTGCAGTGGTTCCGACACTCACCGAGGCCCAGCTCGGCCCGGCGATGACGGTCGGCGTGATCTGTGGGCGGTAGCTGCTGTCGCCGAGCTGTCCGTAGCGGTTGTTGCCCCAGCATGCGAGCGCACCGGTGTCGTCAATCGCGCAGGTCGAGTCCGTTCCGGCATTCGCCAGCTGCCACGTGCCGAGCACGCGCGTCGGAGTCCTGGCCGTCGCCTCGGTCTGCGAGCCGAAGCCCAGGCACCACAGGTTGTGGTCACCTGCGATGCCACAGGTGTGGCCCCCCGCCGAGAGCTGGACCCAGCTCGACGTCACGACCGAGACCTCGTGGGGGACCGGATCGTAGCGCGTCAGCCGTGTGCCGCCTGCCTCACCCCGCAGGTTCTCGCCCCAGCACCACAGCGAGCCATCTCGTTTCGCTGCGCACGTGTGCGACGTCCCCGTCACGACGAGGTCCGCCCAGTCCGCATCGTCCGAATCGAGCGCGGTCGGGCTGCTCGACAATCTGGCGTCCGAAGTGCCCAGCTGCCCGGCGAGGTTGCTCCCCCAGCAGCGCAGCCGACCATCGACGAGTCGGCCGCACGAATGATCACCGCCAGCGGCCAGCACGGACCACGCGTCGGCGCTCACGCGGGTTGGCACGCTCGCGGACTCCGCGCGCCCGTTCCCGAGCTGCCCAAACGTGTTGTCGCCCCAGCACCACGCTGTCTGATCGTCCGCGATCGCGCACATGTGCGTGGCTCCGGCGACGAGGCTCGTCCACGGGGCGAACCCGACCACCTCGGTCGGCGTGGTGTGCGGCACGAGATCGGCCACGCCGAGCTGGCCGTGGGCGTTGTCGCCCCAGCACCACGCGGTGCCATCGGCCGCGAGCGCGCACGTATGCTGCCCGCCACTCGCGACCGCGAGCCAGCTGCCTGTGCCGATCCGCTGCGGCGTCTGCGGATCGATCATCGTGCCATCGCCGACCTGACCCGACCCGTTGGCCCCCCAGCACCACAGCGAGCCATCGAGCTGGATCCCGCAGGTCGTCGAAGCCTTCGACGAGACGCTCGACCAGCGCGCGCTACCCACCTCCACGGGCGCGGCTTGCTCGACCACGCCGACGCCGAGGCCGAGCTGTCCCGCATCGTTTCGCCCCCAGCACCACAGCGAACCATCGAGTCGCACGCCGCAGCTATGGGCCTCCCCCGAGGTGATCTGCGCCCAGGTGCCCGGGGCGATCGGCTCGTGCTCGAGACCGAAGGCCACGTCGCATCCGTACAGGCAGACGAGTGCCAGCCAGGCCCGCATCCCGCCAGTATCGCATCGAGATCCTCACCACGGCGCGCAGATCTGGCGCATCGTTCTTGAATG
>JAYVRN010000348.1:0-21215 GCA_043776275.1 Myxococcales bacterium
CGCCGGCAGCGCGAACACGAGCAGCACGGCCCGCGGGATCTTGCGGGTCTTGAGCATGACGTCGATCAAGACCGCGAGCAGCAGGATCAAGCCGGTGAAGATCAGCTGCCAGTTCGAGTCGATGCCGAGCAAGCTCATGCCGTTCGCGAGCGTCGCGAACACGAGCGTGCCGAGCACCGTGCCGACCACGGAGCCACGCCCACCGGCCAACGAGGTCCCGCCGATCACGACGGCGGTGACCGCATCGAGCTCGAGGAGCTGGCCCTGGCTGCCGGGGGTGACCCCATTGACGCGAGCGGCGAGCAGCACACCTGCGATCGCCGTCAGCACGCCGAGGATGATGTAGACGCCCATCGTGGTCTTCTTGACGTCGATGCCCGACAGCCGCGCGGCCTCCGGGTTGCCGCCGATCGCATAGAGGTGACGGCCGAACCGGGTGCGCTTGGTGACGAACACGCCCCACAGCGCGACCGCGGCCGCGACCAGGACCGGCACGGGGACCCCGCGACGGCCAAACACCGCGAGGAGCAGGCCGGCGAGCAGGATCTGGCCGGCGATGCGAAGCCCGATGATCCGCGCACCGACGGGCGGCAGCGCGAACGCCTTCCGCCGGTGGGCATCGCGCAGGGTCATCCCGACGCCGGCGGCGAGGGCGAGGAGCACGGCGATCCAGGTCGCGCTCGAGGGCACGTGACTCGCGAGCACCGCGAAGTCATCGTTCATCGGCGACAGGCCCTTGGCATCCGAGAGGACGAGGGCCCCACCGCGGAACGCCTTGAACCCGGCGAGGGTCACCACGAACGCTGGGACGCCCAGCCAGCCGACCCAGAAACCGTGCCACGCACCGATCGCCGCGCCCACGCCGATCGCGGCGGCGATCGCGACGGGGGCGGGGAGGCCGAACTTGATCTGCGCCAGGGCCGCGACCACGCCCGTCAGCGCGACACCCGCGCCGACCGAGAGATCGATGCCGCGGACCACGATCACCATCGTCATGCCCACGGCGACGACCAGGAGGACGGCGCTCTGGGTGAGGAGCGTGGCGATGTTGCCCTCGGTGAGGAACACGGCGCGCGTCGCCGGCAGGAGCGCGAGGATCGCCCACATCGTGGCGAGCACGCCGGCCATCACCCACGCGTTGAGATCGGTCGCGCGGGGTGCGCGGGCGGGACGCAGGTTCGACACGGGGACGCTGGGTTCGAGCTTCTCGGTCACGACACGGCTCCTTCGGCGATGGTCCCGTCGCTGGGCGTGCGCCAGCCGAGCTGCGCACTCCCGGCGGTCAGGACGGGCTCGGGCACGCTGCCCATGGCGAGCTGCATGATCGCGAGCTGGGTGACGTCCTCGCGCGCGAGCGAGCCGGCGAGGCGGCCCTCCCGGAGGACGAGCACGCGATCGGCGAGCCGCACGACCTCGGGCAGATCCGAGGAAGCGAGCAGGACGGCATGACCGCGCGCGGTCAGCTCCTCGATCAGCCGGTAGATCTCCGCCTTGGCGCCGACGTCGACGCCACGCGTCGGCTCGTCGAGCAGGAGCACACGCGGCGCGCGCTCGAGCCACTTGCCGATCACCACTTTTTGCTGATTGCCGCCGGACAAGGTCGCGACCTCGGCGCCCAGACCGGGCACCTTGATCGAGAGGTCGCGAGAACGATCGAGCGCACGGCGCTCGGCGCGGGCGGCGTCGATCACGCCGAACGTCGAGAGCTCGCCGAGCGAGGACAGCGCGAGGTTGTCGGCGACACTGCCGCCGAGGACGAGGCCCGCACCCTTGCGATCCTCGGGGACCAGCGCGAGCCCGGCGGCGATCGCCTGCGCGGGTGTGCGGAGGGTGGCGGGTTGGCCGCCGACCTTGATCGCGCCGCTGACCGCACTGCGCGCGATCCCGAACAGCGCCGACAGGGTGGCGGTGCGCCCCGATCCCATCGCGCCCGCGAGAGCGACGACCTCGCCCGCGTGCACCGTGAACGAGAGGTCCTCGACCACCGCGCGGTCGGGCAGGGCCGGGTGGGCGACGCGGAGCCCCGTCACCTCGAGCATCGCGGCGCCGAGCTGGGCGCCGTGCGCCTTGCGCGCATGGACGTCGCCGAGGTCCTTGCCCGTCATCAGCGCGACGATCTCGTCGGCGGGCGCGCTCCCGGCGAGGGTGCCGACCAGCTCGCCATCGCGCATCACCGCGACGCGATCGCACAGCGCCGCGATCTCCTCGAGGCGATGCGAGATGTAGATGAAGGCGGTGCCACGGCTCGTGCGCGCGCGAACCAGCGTGAACAGCCGATCGATCTCCTGGGACGTCAGCGCGGCGGTCGGCTCGTCGAGAATGATCACGCGGGCGTCGTCGGCCAGCGCGCGCGCGATCTCGAGGATCTGCTGGATCCCCACGCCGAGGTGCCCGGCCGGGCTCGCGAGATCGATCGTCGCGGCATCGGCCCCGAGGACCTCGCGGAGCATGTCCATCGCCATCGCCTCCGCGCGCACGCGGTCGACCACGCCGAACCGGGTGGGCTCGCGCCCCATCACGAGGTTCTCGGCGACCGACATCTCCGGGATCAGCGCGAGCTCCTGGTGGACCACCGCGATGCCGGCGCGTCGTGCGTCGCGCGTGCTCCGGAACGCCTGCGCGACACCGTCGACGAGGACCTCGCCGGCGTAGCTGCCGCGCGGGTAGACGCCGCCGAGGATCTTGATCAGGGTCGACTTGCCTGCGCCGTTCTCACCGACCAGGCCGAGCACACGGCCGGGCTCGATCGTCAGCGAGACGTCATGCAGCGCCCGGACCCCCGGGAACTCCTTGCCGATCGATCGCAGCGCGATCAGACCCGCGGTCACGCGGCCCTCCGGCGACGGCGCGCGATCACGAGGCCGACGATCGCGAACATCACCGCATTGCCAGCGGATCCGGGACCGCCCTGACATGCGCACGCCACGCCGCTGCGCGGGTCGCCCTCGGCGCCACCACCGCCGGGGCCGGTTCCACCATCGGGGTACTGCCCGGGGTCGAACTCGCCGCAGTCCGAGTGCTCGAAGGCGAGCGCGCGGTCGAGGAGAGTCATCTGGTACGCGCCGGCGCCGTAGCCGACCATCGGGATGCTGCCCGAGTACGCGCCGATCTGGCCGCTCGAGGTCCGCGTGTTGTAGAGCTCGGGCAGCAGGTCGTTGTTGACCGACGCCTGCGCCGTGACCCAGCCGAGGAGCTGGTCGGCCTTGTCGGCCTTGTCGGCGCGCCGAAACGCGGCGGAGGCACGGAGGTCGATCAGGATCCACTCGTCGGTGTCGTACTGGTCCTGCGAGCCCTCGAGGCGCTTGTACCCACCGGCCGGCGTCTGCAGGAACGACATCGCGTCGAGCGTGGCGCGCGAGACCGGATCGTTCGCGGGGATCAGGTCCCACGTGATCGCCTCCACGGTGGAGCCATCGCGGTAGTTCGCACCCTGCGCGAGGCGTTCGAGCGAGCCGGCGAGGACCCGTGACGAATCGATGAACAGCGTCGCGATCGTGGCCTTGGCCTTCTCCGCGAGGCCGCGATAGCGCGCCACGTCCTCCATCCGGTTCGCGCGGCGCGCGAGGGTCGCCATGTCGCAGAAGCCGCGCGCCGCCGTGGCCGTCGTGTAGAGGAAGTGCTGGCGGTTGCCATGGTGGACCTCCCAGATCGAGGAGTCGGCCATCGCCATGCCGGCGGTCTCCATGTTCTTCGCGAGCGGCTCGGCGACGCCCTCGCGGATCGCGTCGTAGACGGTGTCGCCCTTCTTCGTGGTCTCGGTGAGCCAGGCAAAGTCACTGCTGGCATCGACGTACTGACGCGCGGCCCACATGTAGAGGCCCCAGCCGTCGGTCTCGATGTTGCGCGTCGGGGACCCGGAGTAGTCGGCCTCTTCCTCGCCGTCGCCGAAGTAGCGGACCGTCGAGATCCGATAGCCGTCGGCGTTGTTGACGTACGACGGGAACTTCCCGGCGTCGGCATCGAGGAAGAAGTTGAGGCCGGCCTTGGCCATGTCGACGTGGCCCGAGCGCGCCATCGCCGACAGCGCATACGTCGCGTCGCGCACCCAGCCGGTGTGCCAGCCGCCGGGCGGGAGGCTCGCGAGCACCATGCCGTGGTTCTTGCGACGCGGGCTGTCCTGATAGCTCTCGCGGATCTGCGCCATCCGCAGCACGATCTCCGACTGTCGCCAGATCGCGGTCTCGGTCGCATCGAGCCCGGCGACGGGCGGCTTGCGCCACGCTTCGACCTCGGCGAGCACGTCGGTGTACAGCACGTCGGCGGTGCGGCCGGCGACGAACGTCGACCATGCTTGCGCCACGGCCGCCCCGTTGCCCTCGGCGTCGAACACGAGCGCGACGCCCCACCACTTGCTCGAGCCCGGAGCGATCGTGCCGAGGTCCTTCTGGAACGCCTGCTTCTTGTCGCTACCGCTGCAGGTCGGCGTGGCGGTCAGGCCGGCACCCGCGGTGACGCTCGTGTACGCCGTGTCGGCGCAGCTCGCCACGTCGGCGCCGCCGATCGGTGCGTAGATCATCGAGCCGCCGCCGGGACCGGTCTCGGTGGCGACGGTGCCGTCCCAGGCGATCGCCTCGCCGTTCGAGCCGGGCTCGTCGGGGTTGGGGGCGGAGCCGAGCTTGAAGTTGTGGATCGCGTACGCGGTCACGGGCTGGGCCGAGGTCCCGGTGTTCGTGACCTTCAGCAGCATCACGAGGCTGTTGCCCGAGAACCCGAACGGAGACACCAGGAACGTCTCCGTGGTGACGCCGCCGAACGCGACGGAAGAGCGGATCATGTTCGATTGATCGACGTAGCCGACCTCGCTCGGCGCACGCCCACCGAGCCAGCCCGCCGACCCGCCGGCCTTGATCCCGAAGTAGGTGTCGAACGCGAGGTTGCGACGGACGATGCCCTCGCCATCCGGGTTCTGCGGATTCGCGCGGAGGAACCGGTAGGGACGCTCCAGGAAGTGCTTGATCGCGTTCGCGCTGGTATCGAACACGCTGAACCCGAAGCCATTGCCGGTGACCAGGTAGCGGAATGAGGCGACCGGCTCGACGGCCTGGGCCGGGCGCGCGGAGGCCAGGACGAGGACGGCGAGGGCAGAGATCAGGCGCCTGGACACGGGGTCGCGTTTTCCACGATCCGTGCCCGATCGAACCGGCCTCGGATCCCGCCCGTCGCCCGCGATTCCGGGTACCTGGGGCACGGGGCGTCGCGAATGGCAGCACCCGCTCCGGGCCGCGACGTTTCGTTTCGCAACCGACCACGGGGATCCTCGCGGACCAGGCCGTTCTGGCGATGGCATGTCGCTTGAAGCAACACGTGGGGTGATGCGCCTCGCTCCGGTCCTGATCGCCCTCGTCGCCTGCCGCCCGCCGGGCTACGGCAAGGGAGGTGGTGGTGGCGACGACGCTGTCGAGGTCGATGCAGCGGTCGGCTCGGCCGATGCGAGCGGGGCCGACGCGGCTCCGAGCTGCACCAAGGCCTTCCGCCTCGAGGGACACAGCCTCGCGAACGCGGTGTCGCTGACGGGGAGCTTCGTCAGCTGGGCCGGCACCGCCCCGCCCGCGATCCCGCTGACCAAGGGGATCGACGGGGCGTGGACCGGCAGCTACGCGTTCGCGGCCGGCATGCACCAGTACAAGTACATCGTGGATACCGCGTGGATCCCGGATCCCACGAACCCGAACACGATCGACGACGGCTTCGGCGGGACCAACAGCGTCATCACCTGCGTCCCTTGAGCCCGGGCGTCACGGCACGGGCGCGAAGTTATCGCATTCGCAGAGCGAGGCGAAGGAGTCAACCGTGCAGCCCTTGTTGTCGAGGTTCCCTGCCTCGTCGAGCCACAGGCAGTGCTGAACGCCGAGGTTGTTCGGTTGTCCCGGTAGCCAGGGCGGCGCCGTCGAACTTGGCCATTGCGTGGGCTCTCGCGTGATCGGCAGGAACTCCGACTCGACCTCGTTGTCCGTGTGGCCAAGCCAGCAGGCGAGCCCGAGCGAAGCATTGATCGCCGTGAACTCCGCCTCGCTGCTGAGCACGGCGAGGTGGACGTGACCCTCGCCAGGGATGCGGAGCGCTTCGCACGCCGCCTCGGCGTCTGGCCACGTCAATCGGCTCGGGTTGCGGAGATACGAGCCGCCCTCGATCTGCATGAACGTCGGGGGGCAGGTCGGCGGCTTGCGCTCGAAGTCGAACACGTCGTCGCACCCGACGGGCATGGCGAGCAACGCGACGAGGACGAGGCGCGCCATCAGTTTGCAGCCTACAACGGAACTGCCAGGGTGGAGTACAGTCGGAAGCGATGGAGCTCGAGAACCTCGCGGACGTGGCCCGTGTGTTGGCCCCCTATGGGTTCGATCCGGTCGTGCAGACGTCGTTCGCTGCGCGCGCGGCCGAGGTCACCGACAACGCCGTGCGCGGATCGCTGACCCCGCTGCCTCGCGATGCGATCGCGACCTTCCCGGCGCTCGGGACCGCTGATCGCACCCGGCTGCGCGAGCGCGGGCTGGAGGCGATCCGGGCCGGCAAGGTCGGCGTGGTGGTCCTGGCAGGCGGGATGGCGACGCGGTTCGGTGGGGTGGTCAAGGCGGTGGTCCCCGCGCTCGACGAGCTGAGCTTCCTCGAGGTCAAACACGCGGACGTCCGCGCCCTGGGCGCCCCCGCGCCGTTGCTCGTGATGTCGAGCTTCGCGACGCACGCCGCGATTCGGGAGCACATCGTCCAGCAGAAGTTCGGGGGGCCGATCGAGGTGTTCCCGCAGTCCGTCGCACTCCGGTTGACGCCCGCGGGAGGGCTGTTCCGCGAGAAGCTGGGCGAACTATCCCCGTATGCGACGGGCCACGGCGATCTGACATTCGCGCTGCGCCGGAGCGGCGCCCTCCGGAGGTTCCGCGACGCGGGCGGCACGATGTTGCTGATGTCGAATGTCGACAACCTCGGCGCGACGCTCGACCCTGCAATGATCGGCCTCCATCTCGAGCTCGGCGGCGCGATCACCGTGGAGGTCGTCGCGAAGGTCGCGGGCGACAAGGGCGGAGCGCCCGCGGTCGTCGATGGCACCCCGCAGATCATCGAGGGGTTCCGGTTCCCTCCCGCCTTCGATCAGGACTCGATCGACGTGTTCAACACCAACACGTTCGTGTTCGACGCGGCCGCGATCGATCGAGACTTCGTGCTGCCGTACTACCGCGTCGAGAAGCAGGTCGACGGCGCCAAGGTCATCCAGTTCGAGCGTCTCGCCGGCGAGCTCACGGCCCAGCTGCCGGCGCGGTTCGTCCGGGTCGAACGCAGCGGGCCCGACTGTCGGTTCCTGCCGGTCAAGGATCCGGATGAGCTCGCGCGACAGCGGGCCCAGATCGCTGAGGTCGCGCGGTCGACGCGCTCGCTCCGCGGCTGAGCGCTCCCGGCGTGCGCGGCGCTGGCCGCCTACTGATCAGCGGACTTCACGGTGAAGCTGCCGGCCGCATACCCGTGCACGCCGACGTACAGCGTGCCGTTGCTGGTCGCGGTGTAGCTCACCGTCTCGTTGCCCGACGACGTATAGCCGCGCGCCAGGTATGCGCTCGTGGTCGGCGCCGCGCCGAACTGGATGTACAGATCGACGTCGGCCGACGAGGTGGTGCGGATCACCACGCGCTTGCCCGCGGGCATCGGCAGCTCGAAGACCTTCAGGGCACCCTGCGCCACGGACCCGGACTGGTTCAGGTGCGCGAACGTGGGCGCGGGCGGGGGCGGGGTGCCGCCACCGGTGCCCTCGGTGTACGTGATCACGAGCTGGTAGTTGCTGGTCGCCGCGTAGCCGTTGACCGCCACGTAGACCTTCGCCGGGCCGACGATCGAGCACTGCTCGTTCGATCCGCTCTGGTAGGGGCGGCAGTCATACGACGCCGCCGACGGCGCGGCCTCCTTGCGGACGTAGAGGTCGGCGTCACCGTCGCCGGTCATCACGGCCGTGAGGCTGGTCCCGGCGGCGACATTGTACGGGCCGAGCTGCTTCCACGCGCTCTTCGCGATCGCGCCGGAGTCATTGACCGTCTTCAGCCCACCGGTGGTCCCGCCGCCCTGGTCCTGCATCGACATGTCGTAGATCGTCTTCACGTTCGCGTAGCTGATCTTGCCGTTCGCCACCGTGGTGACCGTCGAGCGGATCGGGAGCCAGACGAAGTCCGGGTGCTGCTTCTTCGAGGTGCCGATCCACTCCCCGCCGATGATCTTCCCGTTCGCGTCGAGCTCGAGGATGTAGTCGTAGTGGTCCTGGTGCGTGTAGCTGTTGATCGTCGCCCCGAGGTTGCCGTCCGTCGAGGCGGCGGACTCGGAGATGTAGTCGACGTCCATGTGGGTCTTCAGCAGCTTCTTCGCGTTCGCGTTGAACACGTAGCTCGTCGGGATCGTGCCTCCGGAGATCACCTTGATGGTGAACGCGGCCGCGGTCGTCCCATAGGCGTTGACGGCGACGAATGCCTCGGTCGCGCCGGCCGGTACGGTCAACGTGCAGGTCTCGGCGGCCCCGGTCTCGTAGGGCCGGCAGTCGTAGGCCGCGGCGGTCGGCTGCGCGCCGAACTTCACGAACATGTCCGGATCGCCGGTGCCCGTCATCTGGATCGTCAGGTTGGTGCTCGCGGTGACCGGGAACGTGCCGACCTGCGTCCACGCACCGCCGGCCGCCGTGCCGGTCTTCTCGGTGGTGGTGCCACCCTCGGCGATCACGCCGACGAGCTTGTTGGCATCGAGCGGGGAGACCTCGGTGGAGGTTGTGACGCGATAGCCGCGGAGCGGCTGGTTCCAGACCTCGCCGTCCCAGGTGCGGTCGTAGACGAACGATTCGCCCTGCTTGCCGAGGTAGTTCGTCATCAGCACGTGGAACGTGCCGGGGTTGGTGTCCTTGCACGACGCGGAGGCCCCAGTCGGGCGCCCGTACTTGTCGAAGGTGATCTCGTTCTGGCTGTCGACCGCATCGCAGCGCAGCGAGACGAATTTGGTCTCGGTCCGATCGTGCACGAGGGTCAGCAGGGCCTTAATGTCCTGCACCTTGAAGTCGACGTTGTTGTAGGTGACCGCGTGCCTGGGCTCGGGCAGCAGGATCGCGGCGGGTGACCAGGCGTGGCAGATGCCCCACCACGTGGGGATGCAGCGTCCGGCGGTCTGGCCCTCACGCTTCGCGCACGCTTCGCCCTGCTGGGCGTTGCACTGGCTGTCGGTTGTGCACGCCGTGCGCGTGGTGTTCGCATCGATGCCATGCGCCTTCGACACGCCGTCCTCGACGCCGGTCACGGCGAACGCACGGCCATACTTGGTGGACGGGGCCTCGCTGGCGGACCCATTCCACTTCTTGTTGATGCTGTCCTCGTAGACCGGCCAGTAGTTGCCGGCCCATGGGATGTTGTGCGCCTCGCCGGTCGCTGGAAGGGCGCTCGCCGTGTACTCGAGGTTCGCATTGAACAGGCCGGGGCTATCGGACGAGCCCCAGGCCTCGGACTTGCCATCGGGGCCGCCCTTGACGTCACTCTGATCGGGCTTGTCGTCGCCCGTGTCCGTCACGCAGGCGGTGCCCACGAACGAGGCCCCCGCGATCATTCCCGCCATCATCAGTTTCGACATGTCCACGCTCGACGCTCCGGTTAGGTTTCGTCGCCGCGCAGGAGCACGGACCGTGCCGCGCTGTCCGGGAGATCGGACAGCGGGTTGCGCTGCAGACAAACGTGCGCACACGCTGGAGTTGCCGTTGTATTCCACCGTCCTCCAACGATGGCGACGGGTGTCGCAGGCTACTCGCGTAGCCAGCACGAGAGACCCGGACGCATCACCGACCGGGTCTCCGCGCTCTCGGTAGGTGTGAACCGCGTGAGCGGGCCTACGTGAGCAACAGCGGCGAGCCGGTCTGATAGCGGACCACGGCGAACGTGCCGGAGTACGCCACGAACAGCGCGTCGCTCCCCGTGAGGTAGAGGTCCATCGCCTGCTGCGCGGTCACCGCGTACGCCTCGTGATCGACGAGGAACACGCCGCGGACGGCCTTCCATGGCTCGAGGCTGGCTGCGTCGCACGGTCGCGCGCGCGTGGTGTCGAGCGAGGTGACGAGCTCGTGGTAGCTCGACTTCTCGAGCTTGGGGAGGAAGTGAGCGACGGCGCGCTCGCGCCGATCCTCCTTCAGCAGCCGATCGATGAACGGCCGGAGCGCCATCTCGAGCGCGGGGAGCGTCGCGATCTCAGGACTCGGATCGAAGCGAGGGCGAACGCTCGTCATGGGGTGACGATACCAGACTGCGCCTTGGAGGGGATGAATCGCGGCGGTGACGCTTGTCGTGCCGAGTCGATAGTACCGTACGGTGAGTTCCCGCTCAGCTCGGATTCCTTCGCCGGATTCGATCGTGGATCACCTCGCGTGCAGCGGTCTCGAACTCGCTGGCGACCGCACGCCATCGCGATTGACTTCACCGAATGACGCGTCCGATATTGACGACGGTGCCCGCTGATTCTCGACGCTGGCCCGGACTGACGCGCGCACTCGCTGCGGTCGGTCCGGACTTCGGGATGGTGATCCTGTTCACGCTCACGCTCGGGGTTCTGATCGTCGCTTATGGCGGCTCGTTCACGTCGCTCAAGGAAGGTCAGGTCCTGATCTCCGCCTCGATCGGCGTTGGCTTCGTCGCGCTGAGGTTCGCCTGGCGCGCGCCTTCGATCCTCGCAAACCGCCCTGGTGCCCGCGCGGAATTCGCGAAGGCAACGAGAGAGATCCTCCGTGATTGGGGGCCATTCATCATCATGATGTGGCTGTTCCAGAGCCTCGAGACGTATGTCGGCATTGTCCGCACGACGACGATCGACGACACGCTGTTTCGCGCGGACATCGCGCTGTTCGGCGTCGAACCGTCCGTGTGGATCGGCAAGTACGCCACTCCGTTGCTTACCGACTACATGGCATTCGCCTACGGTCTCTACTTCATCACGCCGATGGTGGTCGCCGTGATGCTGTCGATCCGTGGCATGCGGGAGGAGTTCGGCGAGATGTGCACCGCGCTCGTCCTCCAGCTCGGGATCGCCTTCGTCTTGTTCCTGATCTTCCCCGCCGCATCGCCGCGGTACTACCACCCGCTCCTCAACGGCGTTTTCGATCCGCCGCAGTTGCATTCGTTGTTCGGGCTCTATGAGGTCCAGCAGACGACGTTCGCGACGGCCGACCCGCTGCGTGAGCTCGCTGCGTTCCCATCCCTGCACTGCAGTCTCGCCTGGATGACCCTGACGTTCTCGAACCGGTTTAGCTCGGTGGTGTTTCCGAGGTTTCCGCGGCTGTGGTTTCGCATCGTGTTGCCGCTCGTCGTCTCGTTGTGGATCTCGACGATCTATCTACGCCACCACTGGGTCGTCGACATCTTCGCGGGGATCGCGCTCGGCATCCTCTCGAACTGGCTCGCTCCGATCTTGCGTGCCCGGTGGCCGAAACCGCGGCACCGCCCGTAGCGAGCGCCGCGCCTCAGAATTCGTCGTCGTGAGGGCCGTCGGATCACGCTGCGCGGCGAGCAGGATCGCCGTATGCGGCGAGTGCCCACTGGGCCGTCGCCGTCGCTGCCTCGTCCCACGAGGTCGGCCCAGCTCCGAACGCAGCTCGAAACCGCGCGTCGTCGACGATGAACGGTCGCTCCCACTGATAGGTCATCTCGACCAGCTCTGCCATCGGCTTTGCGAATAGCCCGATCATGCGCATCACCAGCTTGGGGACCCGCGTCACGCGCACGTCTCGCGACAGGGCCGCGCCGATCCGCTGCGCGAGCGCCCGCATGGTCTCGGCCGGCTGGACCGGCAGCATCCACAGCTCGCGCTCGAGCGCACGCTCGTGAAGCCCGAGGGTGGCCAGCCCATCCGCGACGTCGGGGCTGTAGGAGTAGCTGTGCAGCATGTCCGGATCGCCGATGCACTCGCCGGGCTTGCCCGCGAACACGCGCTGGTAGAACCGCTCGCCGAAGTGTGCGGTCGGTGTCGCCGGGCCAAAGAAGTCACTCGCCCGTCCAAGCACCACCGGCAGATCGGCGGCGAGCAAGCGGGCCGCCGCCTGCACCCGGAGCTCGCCCTTCTTCGACTCCGGCGCCATCGGGGTGTCCTCGTTCATCCGCGCGGTATCGCGATAGCCGTACAGATTGTCGAGCACGACCAGCCGCTGCACCTTGGCGTGGCTCGCCCCCGTGATGATGCCCTCGGTCAGCTTCATCAGCTGCGTGGCCCACAGCTCGTAGGGCGGGTTCACGCAGTGGTACGCGACGGTCGCGCCCTCCATCGCCCGCGCGGCCTGTGCCGGATCCGCGACATCGGCGGCCATCGCCTCCACGCCACGCGGCAGATCGTTGATCGTGCCGCGGCGGACCAGGCGCACACGGCGGGTCGCACCGCCGCGCGCGGGATCCGCGAGCCGAGCGGCGAGCTGGGTGCCGATCTGACCAGCGCCGAGGATCACGTGGAGGGGAGCGGTGTCGGTGTCCGTGCCGGTGGAGCTCATGGCCTCATCGTGACCATTGCGAGACCGCAACGAAAGACCCATATTGGCAAGGTGACGTTGCGAAAACGCAGTACCGCTGCTCGCTTCGAACACCTCGACTGGGACCAGGTGCGTACGTTCCTCGCCTGCGCGCGCGCCGGCCAGCTCGGCGCGGCCGCTGTCCGACTCGCGATGGACACGTCGACGGTGAGCCGCCGGCTCGCCAAGCTCGAGGACGAGCTCGCGCTGACCTTGTTTGAGCGGTCCCGCCAGGGCCTCGTGGCCACGGCGGCCGCGGAGCAGCTGTTGCCCGCCGCCGAGGCCATGGAAGCGGCGATGCACGGGCTGGCGAGGGCGGCCGGGTCGATCGAGTCCGAGGCGGAGGGCGTGGTGCGGATCGCCGCACCTCCAGGGATCGCCGATGCCTTCGTGGCGCCGATGCTGGCCGAGCTCCACACGGCGCACCCGCGGATCCGGATCGAGCTCGATGCGCGGGTGGCGCTCCTGGATCTAACACGCGGCGAGGCGGACCTCGCGCTCCGCACGATCCGGCCGACCGGTGGCGACCTCGTCATGGTCCAGGTCGCGAAGGTCCGGTCGTCGCCGATGACCAACCGGAGCTACGCACGCTCCCTGGGGGCACTTCGCGATCTCGATGCAGCACGCTGGATCTTCTGGGGCACCGATCTCGCGCACCTCGGTGAGCAGCGATGGCTCGACGCACACGTCGCGTCGTTCCCAGCGCTTCGGACGAGCCACTTTCAGAGCCAGCTCGCGGCTGCCCGCAGTGGGCTGGGCGTCGTGCTGCTACCCGAGCCCTATGCCGCGCTCCACGATCTCGTCCTCGTGGACCATGCGAGGTCGCTCGCGGCAGCGTGGCGCGAGCTGCCGACCAGCGAGCTGTGGCTCGTCGGCCACCAGGCGCTTCGTCACGTCCCTCGGGTCGCCGTGGTGTGGGAAGCGCTGCTCGCCCGGTTCGCTCGGGCGGCCTGACGGTCGTCCCAGCTCGCCGGGACAACACCGCGTCGCCTCAGTATTCGTCGTGGTCGACCACCGTCAGCGCGCCAGCGGCGGCGGCCTCGAGAGGCGCTTGCGCTTGCTCCGCGGTGGTCACCGCGACGGTGACGGCATCGTCGGGGCGCAGGTGGGTGCGGCACGCGGCGCGGACATCGGAGGCCGACAGCTGCGCGAACGCCTCCGGCAGTCGCGCCGTGTAGCCGTCCGGGAGATCGAACACCGCGTCCCTCACGGCGAGCTGCATCCGCTGGCGCGCGGTGGCGACATGAAACGGCATCGACCCGACGAGGTAGCTCCGTGCGAAGTCGACCTCGTCGTCGGTGGGGCCGTTGGTCGCGTAGTCCGCGAACAGCTCGAGCGTCAGCGCCACGGCGGGGCCGGCGACATCGATGCCCGCCGCCATCCAGATCTCGAACCAGTGCGGCAGTCGCGAGCGGCGCAGCGAGCAGCCCGCGCCGTAGCTCCAGCCCCGCTTGACCCGGATCTCCTGCATCAGGCGGCTGGAGAACATCCCGCCGAACACGGCCTCGGCGATCGCGAGCGCAGCGGTGTCGGGGTGGCCGTAGCCGACCGACAGGTGCCCGAACCGCAGCTGGGCCTGCGTGCGGTCAGGCTTGTCGACGAGGATGACGCGGCGGCCACGCGCCTCGTGCGTGGGCAGGGCGGCGGAGATCACGGGGCGCGGTCCGCCGGCGAGGCGCTCGGTGAGGCGGGTGACCACGCGTTGCGCCGCGGCCTCGTCGATGTCGCCGGCGAGGCCGATCACGAGGTTGTCCGCGACGACCTCGCGCTTCCACAGCGCGGCCGCGGTCGCGCGATCGATCCGCGTCAGCGAGGTCTCGGTGCCGAGGGAGGTCCGGCCGTACGGGTGGCCCGGCGAGCACAGCCAATCGAACCAGCGGGTGGCGAGGGCGCTGTCGTCGTCGCGGATCTCGTCGAGCACCTGGGGAGTCTCACGCAGCAGGCGCGCGTGCTCGTCTTCGGAGAACTTCGGCTCGGCGAGGATGTCGGCCGCGAGATCGATCACCGCATCGAGGTGTCGGGACAGAGCGAGCCCCGACACCGAGACGGCATCACGCGAGACTCCGACCTCGACCGCTGCGCCGAGTGAATCGAGCGTCTCGTCGAGCTCGGCGCGATCGCGGCGCCCGGCGCCACGGCGCGCGAGCAGAGCGGCGTGACGGTGCAGGCCCTCGACGCCGAGCGGATCGGTGCATGCGCCACCGCGGATGGCGATATCGAACCAGACCAGCGGCGTATCGGGCGAGGCCTCGATGATGACGTGCGGCTTGGTCACGCGCCGTCGCCCTCTCCGCCACTCGCCTCGCCATCCGGCTCGCTGTCGCTCTCGCTGTCGCCTTCGCTCGTCTCGGGCTCCGCGATCACGATCGTGCGGCGCTCGGGGCGGAGGTACGCCTTGACCACGCGCGCGACATCGTCGGCGGAAACCTGCGCGAGCCGCTCGGAGATCTGGGTCACCTTGCGGAAGTCGCCGAGCGCGATCTCGTAGTGGCCGAGCGCCTCGGCCTTGCCGTCGACGTCGACCAGCGAGGTCCAGAAGTCGGTCTCGGCGATCGCCTTGGCCTTCTCGACCTCGGCCTTGCTCGGCGGGGTCTCCGCCATCTGCGCGAGCTCGGCATCGATCAGCGCGAGGATCTCGTCCGCCGTGTGACCGCGCGCCGCGGTCACCGCGAGGCGGAGCAACGACGGATCTCGGAACGGCGTCAGCTGCGCGTCCACGCTCGAGGCGACCTCGCGCTCGATCACGAGCTTGCGATACAGCCGTGCCGAAGGGCAGCCCGCGAGCAGCGTCGACACGATCTCGAGCACGGCCCAGTCCGCCTCGTCCTGCCCGGGCGCCTTGTATCCGACGAGGAGGCGATCGGTGGCGATCGGCTTGGGGGCGCGGACGATCCGCTCGCGGAGCTGCTCGGGCTCGGTGACCCGCGCGACCTCGGGCAGTTCGGCCGACGGGATGGAGCCGTAGTGGCTCGCGATCAGATCGAGCAACGCCGGCTCGTCGAAATCGCCCACGCACACGATCACCGCGTTGTTCGGTGCGTACCAGGTCCGGTAGAACGCGCGGATCTCGGTGAGCGAGAGCGCGCGGATGTCCTCCATCCAGCCGATCGTCGGCCACCGGTAGGGGTGCTCGGTGAACGCGAGCGCCATCAGCTGCTCGTCGAGCCAGCCATCGACGTCGTCCTCGACGCGCTCGCGGCGCTCGTTGGTCACGACGTCGCGTTCGGACTCCACGGGGCCAGTCTCGAGGACCAGGTGCTGCATCCGTTCGGCCTCGAGCCGGACGCCGAGCGGGAGGTCGCGGGCGGGCAGGGACAGGCGGTAGTAGGTCCAATCGACCCAGGTCGCCGCGTTGGATTCGCCGCCGGTGCGTTCGACGAGGCGATCGAACTCGCCCGGTGGCAGGCTCTCGGTCTGGCCGAACATCAGATGCTCGAACAGGTGCGCCATGCCGGTGGCGCCGGGGCGCTCGTGCCGCGAGCCGACGCGGAACCAGGTCTGCAGGGCGACGATCGGGGCGCGCTTGTCGAGCGCGGTGATCAGGCCGAGGCCATTGCTCAGACGATACCGTCGCGCGGTGGTGCCGCGACCGGCGGGAGCCTCGGCCTCGAGCGTCCAGCCGAGTGACGACATCGACATTGATCGTTGATACCACGCTTGTGCACGCCGGAGTCGTCGTCGGGCGCTCAGCGCGTGGGAAGCTCTGGTGCGCCGAAGCTCGGTTCGATCGTCAAGCCTGCTTCGCGTGCGAGCTCGAGTAGCGCGGGGCGCGCGTGAAACAGCTCGGCCGGTGCGCGCATCCCGATCGGGCCGTGTGCACGGGCCACCAGCTGCCGAGCGGACCACGCCGCGAGGACGGCGGTCGTGCGATAGAGATCGCGGCCGCGCACCGTGATCTGCGCGGCGGAGAAGCCGCGGCGGACCTGCGCGACGATCGCGAAGGTCGTCTTGCCATAGTCGGTGCCAGGCGCCGCGTACGGTGCGAGCAGTGCGCTCGCGGAGCGCGGAACCAGGGGCAGCGCGCGCGACAACAAGCGGAGCGCCGCACTCGCGCCGGCGGAGCGCGTGGTCGAGACATACGTCGTGACGAGGTTGGTCGCGATGTGACGCGGGACCGTGATCACCTCGCCGCCGGCGTAACCCACAGCGGTGCGCTCCCCGCCGAGGTTGGGGCCCGCGTTGATGCGGCGGCTCTCGCCCGCACGTCCGGCCTCCCAGCGGTCGCGGCGCCACACCAGCACGCGCCCACCGACGCCGCCGAACAGTGCGCGTTGGCTGCCGGCGGAGAGTGCGAGGTCGTCGAACACGTAGCTGACCGCGACCTCGTCGAGTGGGCGCTCGTCGGCGAGCCGTGGCCCAGGCTCGCTGCGGACGACCTCGTCCACGCCAGGTGTTGCAGCGCTTCCGTGATCTCCGTGATCTCGGTGACTCGGCCGCGGTCCACATACGTGCTCGGCCGCCCACGCCGCGGCGAGATCGCCGAGCATGCAATCGACGCCGGCCCCCGGGAGCGCGACCAGGCCCGCGCGCCGTGCGGTGGATTCGTGCCGCTCGTGCAGCGCATGCAGCACGGCCTGCTCGCCGCCGACATCGACGTAGTGAGCGCCTGCGGTCAGCGCGGCCTCGAGCACGGGCTCTGCGCAGTCCCGCAGCGGTCCGGCACAATCGATCACCACACGCGCGCCCGCGAACGCCATCGCCAGGGTCGCCGGATCCTTGGCGCTCGCGACGTGCACGTGGGCCACGGGGACCTGCGCAGCGAGCTCGGTTAACGCGGCCTCGTGTCGCCCTGCGATCTCGAACGGCATGCCGGCACGCGCGAGCTCGCCGCAGACGAGCCGGCCCACGAGGCCGGTCGCGCCGAACACGACGATGGCGGCCTCGTCAGGGGAGCTCATAGCGAAATCCAAGGCGGAGCGCGTGATCGATGCGCTGGTAGTCGCCGGCGGCGGTGGGCAGGGCATAGCCGTTGCGCGTGGCCTGGCACGCACGGGTCGAGTAGTCGTAGTCGGAGTCGATGCAATCGAGGCGGTACCGCGGATCGAATGCGCTCCTGTCGACGCTGGTGCTCGGCGAGATCGCGATGCCGTACGACAGCTGGATCACCCACGCGCGGACGCGAGCCTGGGCGCCGAGGTCCAGCGTCAGGGCCGCCGGCGCGACGGTCGTGGGGGACAGCCGGGCATTCGACACCGACGAGGTCTCGTAGCCGACGCGTGCACCGAACCGGAACGGCTTGCGGGTGTCGAGGTCGACCTGCTCGACGCCCGCCCACACGGCGAACGCATCGTGGAGGCCGCGCGCGCGCAGCATCTGCTCGGGGATGCCGTTCGCGCGGAACGTGCTGCCAAACCCGCGGACGTCATAGGCCTGCATGCGCGACAGGTCCTCCCAGCGCGCACCGACGTGCAGGTCGAGCTCCTGCGGCAGCCGTGCGCGGACCTCGAGGTCGGCGCTCGCAGGGTACGAGACATAGACGTTGGCGTCGCCGCCGAGCTTCACGCCGCCATCGCGCGGCGCGCGCGTGATGTACATGTCGCCGGCGAGCGTGGTCTGGATGTCGAAGCCGGGGGGCGTGTGGTAGGCGAGCCCGATCCAGACGTCGGGCGCCACGCGGACCACGGTCCCGACATTGACGCGGAGGTTGGAGGCCGAGAGCAGGGGCGTGCGGACGTTCACGTCATAGATCTCGGTCGCGGCGGGGTTCTCGACGCCGCACGGCGCGCCCCCGCAGTCGCTGTCCACGCCACCGGCGCCGTGCCCGGCCTCGAGTGCGGTATCTCGCGCGTAGCGCAGATGGAGGAACGTGTTCTCGTGGCCGACGCTCGCGCCGAAGAAGATCGCGCCGGTCACGCGCAGGCTGACGCCGACGGTGGCTGAATAGGCACGCTGACCCACGCCGAGCGTGTGATAGCGCAGCGGTGAGCGATCCGCGGGCAGGAGCTCGGGCGGTGGCAGGTGCGCCGCGACGCCGAGGGCGAGGCGATCGTTTGGGTGCCAGAGGAAGGCGACGTCGCCGCCGGGGCCGAGCGCGGCATCGTGAACACTCGGGCCGTCCGACAAGGTCCCGGTGCCGAGATCGAGCGACTTGCGATCGATCGTCAGCTGCTCGAGCGTCGAGACCACGGCGAGGTAGATCTTGGTCGCGGACGTATCGAGCCCGATCGCGGCGGGGTTGAGCGTGACCGAGGTCGGGCTCGCCGAAGCGGCCCCGGTGAACACCGCGCGACCCGTGGTGGGATCGCTGCGCGGCGACGCATGCGCAGGCGCCACGGCACCGCTCACCACGATCGTACTGCTGGTGATGAGTGTCAGGATGCGCCGTGCGGCCATCGCGCGGAACGTATCACCACGATAAGCTGGCGCCATGCTTGCGCGCGTGTTGCTGATCGCGATGGTCACCTCGGTGTTCGGTCTCGCCGCGTGCGAGAAGACCAACCACGAGAACATCGACAAGTGGACCCGGACCCAGAAGGGCCCTGGGAAGCTCAAGAAGGCGTTCTTGGACGAAGGCCTCGATCCGGATCTGTCGGCGCACGCCGGCACGAACATGGTGAGGAACGGGAGCGATCCCGAGGTCCGCGAGGCGCTGGAGTCGATGTCGCCCGCCCGCCGGGTCCAGGTCATCGAGAAGCTCGCGCCGCGGCTGTGGGACGTGGCGAGGATCGAGAAGGAGAACGATCTCCCTAGTGTCCCCCAGATCACCGCGAAGGACGCCTTGATCGGGCTGCGCAAGTACGCCTCCGATCCCGAGAAGCTGCAGATCGATACCTACCTGATCGACTGGTACGCGACGATCTCCTACGAAGGCCGCTCGAAGGTCGGCGCGATGCTCGGGGCAGCTGTCATGCGGATGGTCGGGCCGGGCGGCGGCAAGAAGCTGATGACGGTTGCCAACGCGACGATCGCGTCGCCGGGCCAGGACAAGGCCAAGAACCGGGTAGGGGATGAGCTGATGCTCGGACTCGCGGCGTCCGGGAACTCCGACGCGGTGAAGTACGTCCTCGACATCGCGAAGATGGATCGCGGCGACGCCACGCTGTCGAAGCGCGCGATGAACGCGCTGCACATTGCCTACGTGAACCCCGCCGGGCTGTTCGATCTCGCGGATCCGGCAGCGCTGGTGCCGAACCTCGATGCGCTCGTCGCGATCGCCAAGGACGAGTCGATGCCGGGGCAGGCGGTCAATGATGCGATCGAGCTGATCCGCGCGGCCGGCGCCCCGGCGTGCCTCGCGCCTCTCCTTGCCATCATCCCGTACCCCCACAAGGACCCGCGGTTTCGCTACGCGATCGCCTACGCGGCGATCCACTGCGGGGGGACCAAGTCGTTCGTCGAGGTCGTGCAGGCGCTTCCGGACAGTGGCACCTACGCCAAGGACGAGCTCGCCGGCGCGGTCTCCGGGGAGATCGCCAAGCTCACCCCCCGCGCCGCCGTCCAGGAGGGCCTCCGTCGGCTGCTCGAGGACAAGCATCGGATGGCCCGCTGGGTCGCGATCGAGGCGCTGACGGCGATGAAGTCCGTCGAGGATGCCCCGAAGATCGCGGCGCTGTCGGGTGCGAAGGACAAGCTGGTCGGGTTCTGGGGGGACCAGTCGGGCACTGACGCCAAGGCCCGCAAGGAGGACCCGACCCTCGGCCAGCGCGCGAAGGATCTCGCCGAGGCGTTGACGCGCGCGGAAGCTCCCAAATGATCAGCGTTAGTCGCGTCGTCCCGGGGGATGTAGTATTGTAGAGGACAGCGGGAGAGGGTGAGCTGCGGCCGTCCCAGCCGCTGGCACAGGTTCGCGTTCGTTACGTTGAGGAGTCATGGATCAGAGCAAGAAGACGATGCGCCACTTCTACTGCCGGGACGTCCTTTGGGAGACGTTCGAGCAGATGGCGAACGACTTCGATTGCTCGATCGACTACCTCGTCAACGAGGCGATGCGGTACTACGCGCGCTCGAAGAACTACCAGTCTCCCGGCGGCCCCAACGTGACCGGTGGCCAGCAGGTCCCGAACAACACCAGCGGACCGGTCTCGTACCCCAAGGGTGCCGGCGGTGGTGGTGGTTCAGGTGCCGGCGGTGGACGCCCGCAACCCGGCACGCAGCCCCCGCCGCAGCCGCAAGCCGGCGTCAGCGCAGGCCCCCCGTCGGCGCAAGCACGTCGGCCGGCACCGCCCACGCCCGGCTACTCGCCGACCAATAGTCCGCCCAACGTCGGCCGCAATGGCCCAAACAGCAACCACGCGCCGGTGCCGCCGCAGCCCGCGGCGTCGAACCCGATGCCCCAGATGGGCTCGGCCGGTCCGACGTTGTTCCTGGTCTACAACGGGCAGCGCTACCCGGTGACCAAGGACCAGTTCATCATCGGCCGCGGCAGCAAGACCTCGGACCTGCCGATCAAGGACGGGAACATCTCGCGGAAGCACGCGGCCGTGATCCGGCGCAACGGGACGTTCTACATCAAGGATCTCGGCTCGACGAACGGCATCGACTACAAGGGCATGCGGATCGACAACAAGCGCATCGACGAGGGGGACGTGTTCCACCTCTGCGACTACGAGCTGCGGTTCACCTACCGCGCTGACTGATCGGTCCTTGCCTCGACGGGGATCGTCTCCGTGTGGTGCTAGCGTGCGGGCGTGGTGCGTCGTGACGAAGACGGACGCCTCGTTGTCGGAGACGACGGGAACCCGGCTTCATGCTGTGATGATCCAGCGGGTGCAAGTCCCGTCTCGGT
>JAYVRN010000349.1:0-5590 GCA_043776275.1 Myxococcales bacterium
CGATACGCAGGGCACCGCGCTCGCGAACTGCCTGGTCGGGCTGCAGATGGGGATCACGACGATCGACGCCGCGGCCGGCGGGCTCGGCGGCTGCCCGTACGCACCGGGAGCCTCGGGTAACCTCGCCACCGAGGACGTCGTCGCGATGCTCCACTCGATGGGCGTCGAGACCGGGATCGATCTCGACAAGCTGACCGAGGCCTCGCGCACCGCGGCCACGTTCGTGGGCCACGAGCTGCCCTCGAAGTACCTCAAGGCCCACCTCGGCAAGCAAGCGCGCGCGCGGCGCCAGGCCGAACGCACCAGCTAGAGACGGTGCTACGTTCCGGCCCATGTCGGAACAAATCCTCGTCGAGCGGAGAGGGACCACGGTCTGGATCACGCTGAACCGGCCGGAGGCGCGTAACGCGTTGTCGCGCGCGGTGAACCTTCGCCTCGCCGAGCTGGCGAACGAGCTCGAGCACGACCCGACCGTCCGCGCCGTGGTGATCATCGGCGCGGGGGACAAGGCGTTCTGCGCGGGCGCGGATCTCAAGGAGCGCAAGGGCATCCCGGCCTCCGAATCGGCGCCGTACATCAACGCGATCTCGACGGCGATCAACGAGATCGCCGCGATCCGCAAGCCGACGATCGCGGCGATCAATGGCTCGGCCTATGGCGGCGGGCTCGAGCTCGCGATGGCGTGTGACTTCCGGATCGCCGTCGAGGGCTGCGAGCTCGGGCTCACCGAGGTGCGGCTCGGCATCATGCCAGGCGCGGGCGGGACGCAGCGGTTGCCGCGCCTGATCGGTGAGGCGCGCGCCAAGGAGATGATCATGCTCGGGCGGCGGATCCCGATCGCACGCGCGTACGAGATCGGCCTCGTCCACCAGGTCGTCCCGGCGGGGCAGCTCCACGCCGCGGTCGAAGGCATCCTGACCGAGCTGTCGGGGTGCGCCCCGCTGTCGGTCATCCACGCCAAGAGCGCCCTCGAACGCGGCGCGAACCTGCCGCTGGATCAGGGGCTCGAGATCGAGCAGCAGTGCTACGAGGTGACGCTCTACAGCGAGGACCGTGACGAGGGTCTCGCTGCGTTCGCCGCCGGTCGGCCGCCGGTCTTCCAGGGGCGGTAACCGCACGTACCGTCCCAAACCTGCACAGGCGCCTGGAGCGCGCCGACCTGGGGGACCAGGCTCCGATCAGGCATCTGTGCGTCGATCCTCGGGGGGTGGAGACCACGGTGGCGACGGCGATCCAGGATCTTGCACGTCACGCGCAAACCGACCAGATGGCCTGCCGGGTGCAATGACCCCAGCTCATGCCCGCCATCGACCGCCTGATGAAGAAACTGGGGTACGTGAAGCTGTCCAGCTACGGGCTGGTGCTGACCCCGGAAGGTCGGGTGTTGTCGATGCGTCCCGTGGCCCTGGACGATGGTCTGGGACACCGGATCGTCGGCTGGCAGGAGGGGGATCTCGCGGCGATGGAGCTCGAGAAGTGGGAGCCCGCCCGGCCGGCATCCAAGGCTGCCGTGGCAACCCGAGTGGCCGCCTCCCCGCCGCTGCTCCCGACCCGCCCATTCTCCACGGCGCCCGGCGCGATCCCGGGCATGGTGGTCCGCGAGACCTCGCTGCCGATCACGGTCGCGCAGGTCCCGACGATCAAGCAGCCCGTGGCCGCGCGCGCCGCGATTGTGGCACCGGAGCCCGTTGTCGAGGAAGATGACTGGGAATGGACGATCGCGATCGCGCGGGCGAGGGCAGCGGCGGACGAGGCGGAGCTCGCGGCAGCGGCACCGCCCCCACCAGCACCGAAGTGGATCCCGGCCAAGACGTTGCCGCTGGCCAAGGTCGCGGCGATGAAGCCCGATCCGATCGCGGACGATGCATGGCCCAAGACCGAGCCGCTGGGCGAGCTCGACTACAACGACTACGGCAGCCCGATGGCCGAGGTGGTCCGGGTCGCGCGGCTGGCGAACACGCCGCGCGTAGTGATGCCGGCGAAGGCGACGCCGCCGCGGGCGATGCCGGTCGTGGTGCCCGTGATCGCGTCGCCGGTCCCCGCGCAGGCACGCGAGTATCCCCGGGCGAAGTCGCCGGTCACGGTGATCCCCGTCCCCAAGCTCCCGAACATCTCGAGCTCGTCTGCGAGCCCGCGCGCGCTCCACATCGCGCCGGTGGTGCGGACCTCTGTCGCGCCGATCGCACCGCCGCGCCGGATCGCGAAGGGCACGGGCCCGTACCTGCCGAAGACCGCGCCGATGGCCGTGGTCGCAGCGCCTCGCCGCGACGACGACACGGTGCCGGGCATCGTGCTGCCGCCACTCCCCAGCATCGTGAAGCGCGCACAGCGAGGCTAGGCATGCAGCGCACGCTCGGCGCGGTCGCGACCGTGGCGCTGCTCGCGATGGGCATCGCGTGTGGTGGCGGCGGTGGCAAGGCCAAGGTCGTCGCGAAGCCCGTGGGGCCGGCCGTCGACGAGAAGACCGCGGAGAAGGATGCCGGTGGGCTGGTCACGGAGATCTACGACACGATCAACCGCGGCAAGCCCGACAACCTGTTCTCGCTGCTGAACGATCCGCTGATCATCTTCGGTCCGCGCAAGATCGACGCGACCGTGACGCGATCCGAGGCGCTGGTGGCGCTCGGCAAGGTGGTCGATCCGAAGTCCAAGCAACACGCGCAGGTCCGGTCGGGTGCGCTCGAGGTGATCGCCTCGAGTGGTGGTCACTCGGCCTGGGCGTTCGACGTGATCACCGTCGAGGGTCAGCCGCTCGCGGTGACCGCGGTGCTGACCAACGATGACGATCTGTGGGCGGTGTCGGCCGCATCGCTGGCGCACACGCCTTCGATGAAGGAGCTGCGCAGCGAGCTGAAGAAGGTCGCGATCGTGCCACCGGGGGCGATGTCGGCTGCGAAGGTCGCGGACCGTGCGAAGGGTGCGGTCGAGCGGTTCCAGAAGGGCCTGCTCGATCAGCAGAGCTGGGGCGATGACCTGGCGAGCCGGACCGAGGCTCTCGTGATCGGCCCTACCAATGGTGACGTCACCAAGGGCAAGAAGGAGATCAAGCGGCTGTGGAAGAAGCGCATGGAGGCCGAGACCCGCTCGGCGATCTCCGGCGAGATCGCCGCCGCGGTGACGCCCGATGGCCAGCTCGCGTGGGTGACCGCGCCCGTGACGCGGGTCGAGAAGGACGAGGAGCCACTGCCGCTGCGCGTGTTCGCGGTGTTCGAGAGCAATGGCGGCGACTGGAAGATGATCGTCCTCCAGGAGTCCCTCGCGGTCGACGAGCCCGGCGCCGGGGCGAGCTTCGTGAAGATCCTCCCGCCTGCCTTGAAGCCGCCGGAGCCGCCGCCCGAGGTCAAGGAAGCCAAGAAGGACGACAAGCCGAAGGCCGAGCCCAAGAAGAAGAAGAAGAAAAAGAAGAAGAAGAAGAAGGTCGAAGCCGAGGACGAGGACGGATAGCGCTCGTGAGTGCGCGTGCGTTCCTGCTCGCGGTGGTCGCGACGGGGCTTGGGTGTGGCTCCAAGGAGGCGGGGCACGATCGCGCGACACCCGACGACCCCGGTCGCGAGCGACCACCTGTCGTCGTGCCAGTCCCCGTGACCGCACCGTTCGAGATCGCTGCGCCGACCGACAAGCTGGTCTCTGTCGGGCGTGGCCGTCGCCACGCCTGTGTCGTTCGCGAGAGCGGTGTGGTCGATTGCTGGGGCAAGCACCTGACGTGTCAGAGCTGCGATGTGCCGCCGGCCGCCGACGCGACGATCCGTCGCGTGCCGGGTGTCACCGATGCGAGATCGATCAGCGCGGACGGGGAGTGCGTGCTTCGCAAGAGCGGCGAGGTCGCGTGCCTCGCCGCCGACAAGCTCGAGCTCGTCGCGCTCGCCGGCCTCACGGGCGTCACCTATGTCGACGCTGGATCGAGCTGCTTCGTGCACGGTGGCGGGCGCGTGACGTGCCGCGATCCGGAGACCCAGCAGCTGGTCGCGGTCCCGAACGTGCGCGACGCCGTCGCCGTGAGCTCCGATGCGTCCATGCGCTGCGTGGTCCGCACGTCGGGCGAGGTCCTGTGCGGCGCGCTCTCCGAGCCCACGCAGCTGATCAGGCTGTACGGGATTCCGCGGGCGAAGGAGCTCGCGCTCGCGGGCGACACCTACCACCGCGCGTGTTACGCCGCGCTCGACGGCAGCGCGGGTTGCTTCGACCTCCCTCCATACATCGAGCCGGGCAAGCAGCTCCGGCCCCTCGGGGGTGAGGAGGGTAACGGCACGGTGCTCTCGGACCCGGCGCGGTTTCAGGGTGCCTCCCAGCTGACGATCCGCGGCGGGATCACGATCGAGAACGCCGAGATCTCGATGGAGGCGCTCGTCAACGGGCGCGTGATCACCAGCGATCTCCGGGGCTCGACGGGGGAGGTGCCCCTGCTCACCGATGCCGTCCAGGTCGTCCACGGCTGTGCGATCCGTGCGCAAGGATCGCTCGTGTGCTGGGGCGACAACCGCGGTGGCGTGCTCGCGCAGCGCACGACGATCGATCTGCTGCACGCCCCGCCTGCACCGGTGGCCGGCACGGGCGACGTCGTCGATCTCGCGCTCGGCACGCTCGTCGGCTACGCCCTCACGCGGACCGGGGAGGTGCTGCGCTGGGGCAAGTTCGACCATGCCGCGTCCGGCAGCGTGGAGACGGTCGCCAGGCCGATGCCTCTCGGGCTCGGACCGCACGACCTCGTGGAGATCGCCGCCGACGAAGCTGGACGGCTGTGCATGCGCTCTGCGAACGGAGAGGTGTGGTGCCAGCTCGAGCACGAGCGCGCGAACGATCGTCGGATCGATCCCCTCGACACCTCGGACATCGCCTCGATCTCGGCGGGGTTCGGACGGGTGTACGCGGTACGTGGCGACGGACGCGTGGAGATGCACCTGACACGCCTCTGGGACCTCGCGACCTCCGAGGAGGTGAAGCTCGGTGTGCCGGTGATCGGCAGCTCGGGCATGCGCGATGAGCTCAGATGCTGGATGCGCCGCGATCACACGATCGGCTGCCCGCAGTCGATCAAAGGCGTCTCGGCCGCGACGGCTCTGGCGACGAGCGAGGAGTTCTCGTGCGTGATCCAGCGCGGCACTGTCGCCTGCTGGACCTTCCGTTGGGAAGACCACGTGATCCGTCACGAAGGTGCAGAGCTGCTCCAGGTGCCCGGGATTCGTGACGCCACGGACCTCGCCGCGGGCACGGACTACGCCTGCGCGGTGCACTCGGGCGGTAAGGTCAGCTGCTTTCACTTTGACGCCAAGGGCGAGAAGCTGCTGCCGGTGGTCGAGGTCGTGGATGGCGGCGCGGTGGACGTCGAGCTCACGTACGGCACCGCCGGGCAGATCGACGCGTCCCGGCAGCTCCACGGTCCGGAGCCGGCGGGCGAGACGGGTTGCGCGATCATGCGCGACGACACCGTGACGTGCTGGGGCACCAACCTCGCCGGTGAGACCGGGGATGGATCGCTCGTCGGGTCGCCTACACCGATCGGGGTGAAGCTGTGAGGGCAGCCCTGATGCTCGTGCTCGCAGCTGGGTGGGCGTGCGGCTCGCGGACGAGTGATCCGCCGCCCGCCTCGCGC
>JAYVRN010000350.1:0-5587 GCA_043776275.1 Myxococcales bacterium
CCGGCGACCGAGACCAGCGAGATCCCGACCGCCATCTCGAAGTTGCCCGGGACCGTGAGCACGGCGCCCACCCCGGTGCCCTGCGCGGTGATCGCCGCCGAGGGAGCGCTGCCCGTGGCCCACACCTGATGCGCGGTCCACGGCGTGGCCGCGTGCGCGACGAAGTACACGGTGTAGCCACCGAACCCGCCCGACATGCCGCCCTTGGTGTGCAGCTGCCCGGTGATCTCCTGCGCCGTATCATCGACGGAGATCGCCGCCGCGTCGACGCTGCCGCCCTCGAGCGTCTTACCGAGATCGATCAGCACCCCGCCGGCGCCCGCATAGCGGTGCACGCCCACGCGCTGGGTCGCCGTGAGCGCGACCTCGATGCCGTTGGACAGCGACACGTGGTAGAGGCCCGCCGCGGCGTGCTCGTTCGATTTGGTGAACCGCGCCTCGTAGTCGGTGACCGCGAGCTTCGCCGGATCGAACGCCTTGATCGGCATCACCGAGAGCACGCCATAGTCCGTGGCGCCCGTGCCGTGCAGGTGCAGGTGCGAGAAGCCGCGGATCTTGTCGTCGCCGCTCCAGTACCCCGAGTAGTGGAGGAAGTTGATCGTGCCGAACGGTCCGCTGGTGTCGGGGCCGAGCTTGACCAGCCCATGTGGCACCACGGCGCCGACGAAGCAGCTGCCGTGCGCGAACCCGAGCCCCCCGGTGCCGATCGTGGGATCGACCAGGGCCACGGTGTCCTCGACCTCGGGCAGCTCCGGCGGCGCGCCATCATCCCCACCGCACGCCGCAGCGGCGAACACGAGCAGCGGCGCAGCGACGGTCGGCCTCACCGGCGGGAATCTAGCCCAGGCCTCGAACCGGCGACACGACAAAGGTGTGGTTCGGGGTGGTGGTACGGTCACGCCGTGCAGCGCAGCCTGTCAGGGACCCAGCTCACCGGGACGCGAGCGACCATTCGCGGGCTGATGTTCAAGTCCCTGCTGGGGCTCGACGTGGTGGCGGCGATCGGCGTGATCGCGGAGCGGCACCGGACGAGCTGGCGTGATTGGCACAGCACCCTCGCGGAGACCGGCGGAGTCCCGCTGCTCGCGATCGCGGTGATGCTCGGGATCACCGTGCTCGCGGTGCGCAACCGCACGATGGTGACCGGGATCCTCGCCGGCGTGATCACCACCGTCGGAGCAGTCGTGACGTTCGGCGTGCTGTTGCTCCCGCACCTGCTGTCGAACGTGGAGCACAACGCGGCAGGTGGACTGGCGATGTTGCTGATGCTTGCGCTCGGCGTGCTCGGGCTGCTCGCGATCGTTATCGAGATCGCCGTCCGGATCGGCGAACGCAGAAAACTCGAGGCCAGCGACCCCGAGTTTCCAGCGGCACGCGTCGTTCGCGACTGATCAGTTGATCGTGAACGGATACGCGAGCGAGGCCATGTCGCCGCCACTGCGCGCCGGGAACTTCCAGCCGTTCGCCGACTTGATCACGCAGGCCGCGACCAGCGGGTTGTTGAGCGTGGACTGCACCTGCGCGCGGACCTTGCCCGAGGCATCGACCTGGAGCTGGAGCGTGACGGTGCCCTTCATTCCGGACATCTTCTTCTTACCCTCGGCGAAGCACTTCAAGATCTCGGGCCGGTGCTGCCCGACGACCGAGGACAAGGTCGCCCTGTCGATCGCGGGCTTCGCCATCGCGGGCTCGGCCACCGGCTCGGCCTTCGCCGGCATCGCGACGGGCTCGGCCTTCGCGGGCTCCGGCAGCGCCTCCGGCTTCACGGGCTCGGCCTTGGTCGGCTCGGGCAGGGTCGCCGCAGCGACGGTATTCTCGAGCTTGGTCTCGTCGGCGGCGCCACGACCGATCTTGCGAGGAGCCGGGGCGGCCTTCGCCTCGGGCACCACGGCGGCGACCTTGGTCGGCTCGGGAGCCTTGGTCGGCGCCGCCTTCGGGGTCTCGACGGTCTTTGCGACCGTCGTCGCGACCTTGGTCGGCTCGGGCGCCTTCGTCGGCTCCGCGGCCTTGGGCGCCTCGATCGGCTTGGCCGCCGCGACGGCGGGTGCCGCCACCGCAGGCGCGGATACTGCTGGCGTCGCTGCCGCGGGCGCCGCCGTCGCTGCCGGCACCGCCGCTGCGACCTGTGCATTCGCAGGTGCGGACACTTCGCCGAGCGCGACGAGCGTGGCCTCCTCGGAGGCCTCCTCGAGCCCGGTGCCCTTGATCAGCTTGGCGGTCAGCTTGGTGGGCCGATCGAACGTCAGCCAATAGCGCGTGGTCTTGTAGCCAGGCGCCGAGACCTCGACGAGCTCGACGATGTCACTGGCGGAGATCTGCATCGTCGACGGTGCCGCCGAGACGCGGCGACGGAACGTCACGCGCGCGTTGGGCACGTTCGCCTGGAGATCGACCTGCACCTTCTGTGGCGCAGCGGCCTCGCGCGGTGCGGGCGTGGCTGCACCCGGCAGCGTGGTCTGCGGCTGCACCGGGGGCGTCGTCGCTGCCGTGGTGTCGGACGAGCCGCCACCGCGAAGGCCGATCGCGAGGCCGGTGCCGCCGACGAGCAGACCGAACGCGGCCATCCCGTACAGCATCCACGGCTTCTTCTGCGTGGGGGTCGCCGGCAGCATGACGTTCTGCATCGGCTTGTCGAGCGTGTCGACGTGACCGGGCGGCCACGGAGTGGCGAGCATCTTCGACGGGCGCGGGATCAGATCCGAGTGGCGCGCCACATCGGTGTCATCCGCGCTCTGGACGGCGATCGGCCGGCTCCGGCGGTGCTTGGCGCCATCCTGGGTGACGAAGGAATCGAGGGCGGCCTCGACGTCCATCATCGACTGGTAGCGCTGGTCGGGATCCTTCGCGAGCAGCTTGTTCAGGATCATCTCCGCCATCGCGTGCGGCACTTCGTTGCGCTGGAGCGGCGGCGGCGGGTTGTTGACGATGCGGTGCATCAGCGCCCGCGGATCGTCATCGTTCGAGAACGGGCGACGCGCCGTGAGCATCTCGTACAGGATCACGCCGAGCGCATAGATGTCGGCGCGGCGATCGACGGAGCTCGGTGCGGTGATCTGCTCGGGAGCCATGAACTCCGGCGTGCCCATCACCATGCCGCGGCGCGTCTGCTCGTCGTCGGCCTCGAGGAAGCGCGAGATGCCGAAGTCGAGGACCTTCACGTGGTCGAGCGCGTCATCCTTGTCAGTCAGGAAGACGTTGTCGCTCTTGAGATCGCGGTGAACGATGCCCGCGTTGTGTGCGGCGTGGAGCGCCGACGCGATCTGCTGTGCGATCCGCACGGCACGCCGCACCGGCAAGCCACCCACGCGATAGACCTCGTCGGTGAGCAGCGTCCCCTCGAGATACTCGAAGACGATGTACGGCACGTGGTTCGCCGTGAACCCCATGTCGGTGGACTCGACGATGTTCGGGTGACCGAGGGTGCCGGCGGCACGCGCCTCGTTCATGAAGCGTTCGATGACGTCCGCGTCGGTGGCCAGCTCCGGGTGCAAGAGCTTCATCGCGACGCGGCGCTTGATCAGGGTGTGTTCCGCGAGAAACACGGTCCCCATTCCACCTTCACCAAGCGTCTTGATGATGCGGTACCGACCCTCGACCACATCCCCTGTCTTCACCGCGGTGTCTCGAGTTGACGAATTTCCCATCGTAGGAACCATCATCCAATTCTACGTGGCTTGATCAAGAGCGGTTTCTACGATTCCAACTGTCGTTTTCCGACGACGATGTAGGCCACAGAGTCGCGTATGCTCCGCATGTGCGATGACGAAAGCTAAAGCACCTGACTCGCCGTTTGCGGCGCTCGACAAACTTCGAGCACAGCTACCTGTAGGACAGCCAGCCAAGCCGATCGAAAAGGTCGTGCCCAAGCCACCGGCTCGTGCCGTGGTGCGGATGGAGCGCAAGGGTCGCGGCGGGAAAGAAGCCACCGTGATCGAGAAGCTCGGGCTGGCTCCGGCGCAGCTCGAGCTGTGGTGCAAGGAGCTCAAGCAAGCGCTCGGTTGTGGCGGCGTCGTCGACGGGGACACCATCGTGCTGCAGGGGGATCTGCGGCCGCGACTCCCGGCCGTGTTGACCGCCCGTGGGGTCGCCAAGGTCACGGTGGGATAGTCGTGGGCAGTGGCTAGTCGACCAGCCGATCTGCAGGTAGGTGGGTTCGGCTGGCCTGGAAGATCCAGTAGGCGGTACGCGGACTTCGACGCAGCGCGTTGTTCCTGACGGGCGCTAACCACCCAGATCCACACACCTTGATGGAGGGAAACGGAGGAGGTGTCGGGGGTCTGCGGGTGGCCTCGCCCTTGCTCATGAACCGGAGCAGCCATGCGCAACCTTCTCATCGCCTCGAGCCTTCTGGCCGCCGCTGCCTGCAACGACACCCCGCCGGAGATCAAGGACCCGCCGGTCCTGAAGGTGACGTCGCCCAAGCGCAGCACGATCCAGAACCACGCAGGCCAGGTGGTCGTGACCGGTACGGTCACCGCCAACGAGCTGTCCGGCGAGCCGGTGGAGAAGGTCATCGTCAACGGCGTCCAAGCGACCCTCAACGCCGACGGCACGTTCACCGCTGCCATCGTCGTGAAGCCGGGCGCCACGCTGATCACGACCTCCGCGCGCGATGCAGCCGGTCAGGTCGCCGAGGACACCCGCGCGGTGCAGGCCGGCGAGCTTCGCCCGGTCGGCGCCAACATCGACAACGCGATCACCGCCTCGATGTCGAAGGGCGCGTTCGCGAAGATCTCGGCCGCGGCCGGCCCGATGATCGAGCAGCTCGACATGATGTCGATCCTCGCGCCGATGCAGCCGATGGTGCACTCGGGTGACGAGGCCGGTCCGGACTGCCTCTACGCCCGCATGTACGTCGACGGTGCGAGCCTGACCAACGCCGACATCTCGATCGTCCCCACCAACGCGGGCCTCTCGTTCCGCGCCCAGATCGACGGCCTCGACGTTCCCGGCCACGCCAACTACGCGGTGGCCTGCGTCAATGGCAGCAACACGGTGCGCGTCAAGGCGCAGCGCGTGGTCGTGTCCGGCACCCTCGTCGTCACCCCGACCGGCAACCAGGGCTTCAAGACCACGCTGACCAACGAGACGGTGCAGGTCACCGGTCTCAACATCGCAGCCTCGGGCATCCCGGGCTCGATCATCAACCTCCTCTCGCTCGATACGCTCGCCGGCTACATCATCTCGAAGGCGGCGCCCCTCGCGATGGAGCCGATGATGAACAGCGCGCTCGGCGGCCTCGCCGGCCCGCAGTCGGTCGACATGATGGGCAAGACGCTGACGATGGAGGTCGACCCGTCCACCATCGACATCGACGCCAGCGGCGCGCTGATCACCCTCAACACCAAGATGCTGATCTCGGGCACGCAGACCAGCCCCGGCTTCATCTACACCGACAACGGCATCCCGAGCATGAACCCGGGCAACGGCTTCCAGCTCGGTCTCGCCGATGACCTCGCGAACGAGATGATGGCCGAGCTCAAGGAGACCGGCCTCATGAACCTCAACATGCCGGCCGTCGGTGGCACGTTCGACAACACGTCGATCTCGATGAGCCTCCCGCCGATGATCAGCGCGGACCCGGCCG
>JAYVRN010000351.1:0-5582 GCA_043776275.1 Myxococcales bacterium
GGCCGTGCCCGCAGGGACGACGACTACCAAGCCGGAGAACATCGCGTTCAACGCGAACGGCAAGGCCGAGCTCGTGAACATCATGAGCACGTTCAAGACCCCGTTCAATGTGCTGGTCGGATCCACGCTGGTGGTGCGCGCGGGGACGCCCGTGCCGACCGGCAAGCTCGACGCCGTGGTTCACATCAAGGGCCACGCGGGCCTGTAGCGGATCCAACGCGTCCGGGGCCGCGTTTCATTCACGTGGCGGTTTCCGTCGACGCGCCTCGTGTCCGCGCACCCACACGCGCCCACAACTCCGCGCGCCGCCCGGGTGTTCAGGGTGGCACGGCCGATGCTCCTTCTCCGATGCAGAAGGGGTCATCCAATGAAGTCTCTCCGCTCTCTCCTGTTCACCGTTCTCGTTGTTGGTCCGCTCGCTGCGTGTGGTGGTGGTCATGAAGGCTCGACTGCGTCGTCGAGCGAGGAGGGCTCGAGTCAGCTCCCCGTGATGACGCGCGAGCAGCCGAAGATCACGACGCCCGTCGCGATCGAGGACAAGGTCTCCGAGCCGATCGTCACGCCGGACGAGCCGCTGCAGATTCCAGCGAAGTTCTCCGACGCGCTCGCACTCGGCAAGGCGCTGTCCGCGAAGGGCGAGCACGCGCGCGCCAAGGAGGTGCTCGAGGCCGCCGCGAAGCTCGACAAGAAGTCCGCCGAGCCGCACATCGAGCTCGCGCGCATGTACATCGGCATGGGCGAGCGTGCGCTCGCGGTCAAGAGTGCGAACAAGGCGGTCAAGCTCGCGCCCGATTCGAGCCAGGCGTTCAACACGCTCGGCCGCGCCGAGCTCGCGCGATACGACTACGACAAGGCGATCGTGGCTTTCCGCCAGGCGACCGAGCTGAGCCCTGACAACGTGTGGGCGTGGAACAACCTCGGGTACGCGCACCTGCAGCGCAAGGACTACGTCGAAGCGGTCGAAGCGCTCGAGATCGCAACCCAGAAGAAGGACGCGACGGGCTACATGTTCAACAACCTCGGCACCGCGTACGAGCACCAGGACCAGCTCGACGAGGCACGCCTGGCCTTCGACGCGGGCGGCAAGCTGGGCTCACTCGAGGCGAAAGCGAGCCGCAAGCGGCTGGAGGGCGTGGACACGCTCGTGGTCGTGAAGACCGCGAAGGCCGAGATGCCGGTCGTCGTGGAGAAGACGTACGAGACCGCCGAGCCGATGCCGGAGGACGTGGCCGATCCGGTCGAGAGCGTGGAGCCCGTGGCGGAGCCGGTGGTCGAGCCGCCCAAGGCCGTCGTGCCCCCGGCTGCCCCCGAGGTCGACGACGAGCCGGCTCAGGTCGAAGAGCCGGTGGTCGCGCCGAAGACGATCTGATCGACCTCTCAGCAGCAGCGGCGACGGCGGCGCAGCACGAGCGCGACGAAGCCCACGAGGAGGGCGCTCGAGCCCGGGGTGCTGGTGCCACAGCAACCCGAGGTCTTGTCGCTCGGGATCACATCGTCGTGGCCGCTGTTGGTGTTGTCGGGGCCGTTGACGGGCGTCTCGTCCTTGAAGCCCTCGACCGGCGCCCAGCCCGGGTTGGTGTTCCCGGTGCGTTCGTACGCGCCGATGTCCGGCATTCCGTCGGCGCGTGGCGTTCCGTTGAAGTCCTCGTAGACGTCCTGCAGGACAAGGCCGGTGTTGATCAGCGTCGAGCCAGCCGGGAGATAGACGTTGGGTGCCGCGCCGAGGTCCACCGCGAGGCTGACGCCCTGGCGAAACCCGGTCGCTGTGCTGCTCGAGCCGAGGCCGGCGTTCGAGGTCACCGTCGCGTTCGGCGCCCCACCGTTGAGGTCCATCGCGATGCCGCCGCTGCAGTACAGCGCGTTGTTCGCGACCAGCTGGTTCTGCGCGGTGGCCCAGTCGTTCGCCTTGAGACACGCCGCACCCGAGCTGATGATCGTGTTGTGCACGATCTGGAGATCGTGCGGGGGCTGGCCCTGGCTGGCCTTGGACTGGATCCCGTTGGCGCCGGCGCCGAGGATCACGTTGTTGCGCACGATCACCTGGCCAACGATCTGGATGCCGTTGTCGACGGTGCCCCACACGAAGTTCCGCTCGACGGTGTTTGCCATCCCGGCGCCGGCGAAGCCGTACATCGTGATCGCCGGGTACTTCGCGCGGACGATCACGTTGTCGCGAACGATCACGCCGGAGGCGCCGGTCTTGATCTCGATCCCGTCACCCTGGTCGCCGCCGAGATCGTGGATGTAGTTCCTCTCGACGATCGAGTCGCGGAAGATGTTGGTGGCGTCGTTGCCGCCGAGGTACATGCCCTCGCCTGTGCCGGCGATCCCGGTCGCATAGATCTCGTTGTGGCGGATCGTCATCTGGAAGCAGTCCTGCCCGGGGCGGTTGCAGGAGATGCCGACGTCACCGAGATCGTGCAGCACGAGATCCTCGAGCAGGCCGTGATCGGAGGCGGCGAGCCGCACGCCATGGCTCCCGCCGCGCAGCTCGAACCCCTTGAAGCTGAAGTACGAGCCGCCGAGGTCGATCACGTTCTGGTTCGGCGTCCCGACGATCACGGGGCGCTCGCCCGCAGCGGCGGCGACGAAGATCGGCGCTTGTGGCGTACCGGCCCAGGTGACCTGGAGGAACCCCGGCGTGGTGTACGTGCCCGCGTGGACGATCACGGAGTCACCCGCGGTCAGGTTCTTCAGCCGCGCGAACAGATCATCGGTGGGCTGGATCTCGTAGGTCTGCGCGGCCGCGAGCGAGGGCAGGGCGACCAGAGCGAACCCGAGAGCGTGCGCGAGCCTCATCGCCCGAGTATGCCCTCAGCTCGCCGGGCGGTACTCGCCGAATCGTGCGCGCAGCACATCCGCGATCTCGCCGACGGTGGCCGAGGCCTTGACCGCGCCGACGATCGGCTCGACCAGGTTCCCGGTCGCCACCGCGGCATCATCGAGGGCCTGGAGCGCGCGCGTGTGCTCGGCCGCATTGCGCCGCGCCCGCAGGGCGGCGAGCCGACGGACCTGCTCGCCTTCGAGCTCGGGATCGATCGTCGCCACCGGGACCTCGGTCTCTTCGGTCATCACGAACTCGTTGACACCCACCACGATGCGCTCGTTGCGCTCGACGGCGCGCTGGTGCTCGTACGCACGGCGCTCGATCTCGCGCTGCGGATAGCCCTGCTCGATCGCCTTGACCATGCCGCCGAGCTGCTCGAGCTTGGTGAAGTACTCGCCGACGCGCGTCTCGATCTCCGCGGTCATCGCCTCCACGGCCCACGAGCCGCCCAGTGGATCGATGAAGTCGGCCACGCCGGACTCGTTGCCGATCACCTGCTGGGTGCGCAGCGCGATCCGTGCGGCATCTTCGGTGGGCAGGCCGAGGGCTTCGTCGTAGCTGTTGGTGTGGAGGCTCTGCGTGCCGCCGAGGACGGAGGCGAGTGCCTGCATGGTCACGCGCGCGATGTTGACCAGCGGCTGCTGCGCCTGCAGCGTGACGCCAGCGGTCTGGCTGTGGAACCGGAGCATCTGGCTCTTCGGGTTCTTCGCGCCGAACCGGTCACGCATGATCCGCGCCCACAGCGCGCGAGCCGCGCGGAACTTCGAGACCTCCTCGAGGAAGTTGTTGTGGACGTTGAAGAAGAACGAGAGCCGGGGAGCGAAGTCATCGACATCGAGCCCGGCGGCGATCGCGGCCTCGACGTACGCGATGCCGTTCGCCAGCGTGAACGCGACCTCCTGGACCGCATCCGAGCCCGCCTCGCGGATGTGATAGCCGCTGATCGACACGGTGTTCCACTGCGGGACGTGCGCGGCGCAGTACGTGAACGTGTCGGTGATCAAGCGCATCGAGCCTGCGGGCGGATAGATGTACGTGCCGCGCGCGATGTACTCCTTCAGGATGTCGTTCTGGATCGTCCCGCGGAGCTGCGTGGCGGGCGTGCCTTGCTCCTCCCCCACGGCGATGTAGAGCGCGAGCAAGGTCGCGGCGGTGGCGTTGATCGTCATCGAGGTCGAGACGTCCGCGAGCGGGATGCCCGCGAACAGCACGCGCATGTCCTCGATCGAATCGATCGCCACGCCCACGCGACCGACCTCGCCGCGCGCCATCGGGTGATCGGAGTCGCGGCCCATCTGCGTCGGCAGATCGAAGGCGACGGACAGGCCCTTGCCTCCCTGCGCGAGCAGGTACTTGTAGCGGCGGTTGGACTCGGCCGCGGTGCCGAACCCGGCGTACTGGCGCATCGTCCACAGCTGGCCGCGATACATCGTGGCCTGCACCCCGCGGGTGTAGGGGAACTCACCTGCCGGCGGCGGCTCGATGGGCGGCGCATCGGCGGCCGTGTAGCTGCCCTTGATCTCGATGTCGGCGTCGGTGGCGAACCGCTGCTTGCGGAGCTTCGGCGGGCGGGCGGAGGTCACGAGGGCGTGTGTATCAGAGATCCGCTATCATCGAGACATGGTGAAGACCTTCGCGACCCTCGCCTTCATCGGGGCTGCGGCCGCGGGAGCCGTGTTCCTGTCGCAGAAGCGCACCGTGATCAGCGGTGAGGTGATGGCCGCGGACCTGATGGGGCAACTCGCGAAGAAGGGGATCACCGAGATGACCTGCGATCCCGAGATCCCGGTGGGGACCGCGGGGGCCGTGTTCCAGTGCCAGGTCAGCGCCAACGACGGGTCGACGGCGAAGATCGAGTACACGATCGACCGCAACCAGCAGCTGAGCGGCAAGGTGGTCGAGGGCGCCGGCCCCACGCGTGAGCGGGTCCCGGCCTCCAGTGACCCCTGGGGCAATTGACCGTGATATAGCCTCCGGGCATGCCGAACTACTCGAAGCTGCACGACCTGATCAGCCACCGCGTCACGATCGAGTACGACACCGGAGCGCGGATCACCGGGACCCTCGCATCCTGCCAGCCCGCCACCGGCCCGGTGGAGTTCGCCGTGATGTCCGATGCCAAGATGTACGATTCACGTGGCCGCCTGGTCCGCGACATCGGCGAGCTGACGATGTGCCCGAACGTGGTGACGTCGATCGCGCTCGACGAAGGTCCGCGCGGTCGCGACCTCAAGTAGCGCGAGCTGTCGCTAGACGACGCCGAGTGCGCCGCCGAACCGGGCGACCAGCACGTTGTCGTGATCATCCGCGCAGGTGCTCACGCGCTTGATGATCTCGATCACCTCGCTCTTGTCGAGATCGAGCGTGGAGCGCTCGCTCAGCACGAGGACGCGGTCACCCTCGGTGGCGAACGCCGCACCCGAGAGGGTGGCGTTGAGCGCGAGCAGGTGTCCGTGGAGGGCGGCGCGATCGACCTTCGCGTCGCAGGTCATCACCACCGACGAGACCCGCAGGTGGGTGAACTCGGTCCGGTTCAGCAGCATCACCCGGGTCAGCGCAGAGCCCTTGGGGATCTGCCAGGCGTGGAGGGCCGTCGCGTCCTTGATCCGGGCGAGGACGGCGGGGTGCCCCAGCTCCGACAGCACGACCTCGACGAGCGCGATCGTCGACGACAGGTTGGTCTCGCGCTGGTTGGCAAACAGTTGGGAGGGGGTCGCCACGCGGAAAGCGTACCCCGGAACGCGCTACTGTTGGG
>JAYVRN010000352.1:0-5576 GCA_043776275.1 Myxococcales bacterium
CGCAGCGGTTGCAGCAGCTGCTCGAGGGTGGCACGGACATCCTGCGCCGGGGGATCGACGTTCATCATGAGCGGAGCTCCTTCAGGCATGAGGGACACATGACCAGCTGCGTACCGACGCCGACCGCGGCGTCCTGACCGCGCGGCAAGATCGCGTTGCAGCGTGCGCACAGCGCATTCTTGCCGAGCACGATCGGCTGCCAGCCGAGGACATCGTCGATCGCGATCGCGGGCGCCGCCGCAGGAGACGAGGCCGGTGCCGGCGCGGCGGACTTCTTGTCACCGCGGGCCGCGCGCGCGATCGCGTGGCCATCGGCCACCACGTCCCCAACCAGGCCGAAGGCGTGCCCGAGGACGTTGCGCACGAGGTTCGAGACGCTCATGCCGAGCTCCTGCGCGCGCTCGCGCAGCTCGGCCTCGAGGCTCTCCGGAACGCGCGTGTGGATCACCCGATCCTTGGCCTCGGGCTCGTCGGGTGGCTCGGTCGGTGGCTGCTTGCGTGTCACGTTGTGATACACGATGTATCACGTCGTGACACAAGTCAAGAGCCGCCCGACGGGCTCGTGTAGGCTCGGGGCCATGCCGCTGACCGCCGCGCAGTGCCACGTCGACGACGACATCCGTCGCGCGGAGACCCTCCCCGCCCAGGCGTTCATCGATCCCGCGTTCCTCGATCGCGAGCTCGAGACCGTGTTCCGTACCAGCTGGCAGCTGCTGCCGGAGTCCGGCGCACGCGGCGACGATCCACGCCCTCTCGAGGAGCAGACCGCCTCGCGCGGCACCCGGGTCCCGGTCTCGCTGCTCGGTCGCCCTCTGTTCCTGCAACGCGGCTGGGACGACGACACGCTGCGCGCGTTCCCCAACACGTGCACGCACGCCTGGTTCCCACTCGTCCTCGGCGCGAGCCGCGGCCCGACCCTGGTGTGCGGTCAGCACGGACGCCGGTTCGATTGCGCGGGCCGGTTCGTCAGCCAGCCCGGGTTCGCGGGCCTCGAAGGCTTCCCCCGCGACTGCGATCACCTGACGGCGCTGCAGGTCGCCGCGTGGCGGCGGATGATGTTCGTCAACCTCGATCCCGCCGCGCGCTCGTTCACCGAAGCGTGGTCCGAGATCGAGGCCTCGCTCGCGCAGATGCCAGCGCCGACCGATCGCCTGCCCTCGGAGGAGACGAGAGAGATCGCGGGCAACTGGAAGCAGCACGCCTGGAACTATCTCGATCGGTTCCACATCGGCTACATCCATCGTCCCCCCGGCGGCCTCGCCGATGCGATCGACCTCGGCAGCTACACCACCGAGCGGTACACGGACTCGGTGCTGCAGTGGGTGTACGCGGCGCGGCCCGAGGACGGCTTCGATCCGGCGTGGCTGCCCGAGCGCTTCCACGATCCGCACAAGGGCCGGCGCGTGTTCGCGCTGTGGTGGTTCGTGTGGCCGAACCTCACGCTCAACTTCTATCCGTGGGGGCTCTCGGTCAACGTCTACCAGCCGATCCCCAGCCGCCCCGACGCCACGCGCTTCCTCTGGTACCAGTGGGCGATCGATCGCGAGAAGCATGCGCAACGCGACAACCGCTGGCTCAGCTCGCAGGTCGACGCGGAGGACGTCGATGCGCTCGCGCAGGTCAGCCGCGGGCTGCGCTCCGGGTTCGCCCCGCGCGGGCGGTTCGCGCCCGACGACGAGCACGGCCCGCACTGGTTCCATCACAAGGTCGCGCGCACGGTGTTCCGATGAACCTGCGGGTGTTCGCCCCGCGCAGGGACGTTGACTGACCCGTAGGGTATGGTCGCCGCATGGATGTGATCGACGCGATCGGCAACACCCCGCTGATCCGCCTCTCCAAGGTCGCCGCCGGCCTGCCGGTCCCCGTGTTCATCAAGTGCGAGCACCTGAACCCCGGCGGCAGCATCAAGGATCGCACCGCGCGCGCGATCGTGCTCGATGCCGAGGAGCGCGGCCTCCTCACGCCCGGCGCGACGATGGTCGAGGGCACCGCCGGCAACACCGGCGTCGGCCTGGCGCTGCTCGCGAGTGCGCGAGGCTACCGGCTGATCTGCGTGCTTCCCGAGAAGATGGCGATCGACAAGCGGATCGCGCTGCGCCAGCTCGGCTCCGAGGTGATCATCACCAAGAATGGCCCGCTCACCGCGCCCCACAACTTTCGCAACGTCGCCGAGCGGCTCGCCGAGGACAACGGCTGGTTCCTGACCAACCAGTTCTTCAACCCCGCCAACCTCGGCGCGCACTACGGCACGCCCCGCTACAAGGGCACCGGCGAGGAGATCCTCGGGCAGGTCCAGGCCGCGGGCTTCCCCACGCTCGGCGCGTTCGTGATGTCGTCGGGAACGGGCGGCACGATCAGCGGCTCGGGCCGCCGCCTGAAGGAGCACGACCGCGGGATCCAGATCGTGCTCGCCGATCCCGTCGGGAGCTCGATCGCGAGCTGGGTCAACACCGGCACGCTCGGCCCGGATGGCCCGTTCGCGGTGGAGGGCATCGGCTCGGGCTCGGTCCCCGGTAACCTGCACCGCGACGTCCTCGACTCCGCCGAGAGTGTGTCGGACGCCGAGGCGTTCGCGATGGTCGAGCGCCTGGTCAAAGAAGAAGGCCTCACCGTCGGTGGCTCCACTGGCGTGAATGTCGTCGCGGCGCTCCGGGTCGCGGCGCGCGGCGGACTCGGCGGGCCGGTGGTCACGATCGCCTGCGATCAGTGGGATCGGTACAAGTCGACGGCGTGGATGAAGGCGTGGATGGATCGCGAGGCGGCCGAGATCAAGCTCCCCGAGTGAGGCGCTACGGACGAAGCGGTCGGCCCGCCGCGATCTCGGTGGCGAGGCCCTCGGCGGCCTGCTCGAACCGGCCGCGGATCGAGATCGGGAACAGCCGGGTGGTCTCGAGGATCGCCTGGGTCATCAGCCGGCGCTTCGTGTGGGCGTCGAACGGCATCGAGAGGCCGGACTCGGCGGCGACGCGCTGAAACACCTCGTGCACGACGGCGGCGAACATCCCGACGAGGAAGTCGTGGGCCTCGGCGGCGCCGATCGGGAACGTGGCTGCGGCGGGATCTGTCGACATCGTTCGATCTAGCCACGTTCGGGCGCGGCGCGCGAGCGCTCAGCCGCCATGGACGACCGGGAACGCGCTCGCGGCGAGGTGCCCATCGACATCGACCGGGAAGTAGGCCCCGGCGCCCGGCGGCAGCCGCGTCGGATCGAGCCGGCATGCCGCGTCGAACATGCGCAAGAGGATCGTCCGCCTCGGCCGCGCACTCGAGTTCGGAGGGCTGCCGTGCAGCGTCAGGCAGTGATGGATCGAGACGTCGCCGGGTGCGAGCTCGAGCGACCGCGCCGCTTCGACCTGGGCCTGCTGCTCGGCGCTCAGGCTCGGCAGGAGCGATGCCACGCTGTGTGCGGTGAGCGATTGATTCGCGCCGATCTCCCCCCAGTGATGGCTGCCCTCGACCACGCGCATGCAGCCGTTGCCCTCGTCCTCCGGCAGGAGCGCGATCCGGATCGTCGCGACCCGCGCCGGGGACAGGTACCCGATGTACGTACGGTCCTGGTGCCATTCGACCGAGCCACCGTCGAGCGCTGGCTTGTAGAGCAGCGAATCCTGCAGCAGCTGCACGCGCGCGGCACCGAGCGCCTCCGCGACCAGCGCGCCGAACCTCGGTTCACACGCGATCCGCGTCAGCGGCTCGTACCCGCGCGCGAGGCCGGTGACCTCCCGCACCACACCGTCGGGGCCGGGTGGATACGGCAGCTCGGGGATCACCGTCATGAACGTCTCGGTGAACAGCGCGAGCTCGGACGGGGGAACGACCCCGCGGATCACCGCGTAGCCATCACGCTCGAAGGCGGCGAACACGCTCGACGGTAGCTGGTTCATCGCGCTCTGGGTGCGACCGCCGCCACCATCGCGCGCAGCGCCGCACCCACCGTGAGCAGCGGCGCCGTCGAGCGCTGCACGCGCGCGAGGAGCAACGCACCCTCGATCGTCGACAGCGCGACCACGGCGAGCTGCTTCGCGGGGCCCGCCGCGATCCCGTGCCGCTCGAGGTGAAGCGTGATGCCTGCCTCCCAGGCGGCATAGTGCGCGGCGATCGTCTTGCGCACGGGCTCCGACGTGGTCTCGAGCGCGACCGCCGCGACGGGGCAGCCATGCTGGAACCTGGACGCGCGGAGATCCTCGGCGAGGACCTCGATGATCCCGGTGATCGCGCCGCCCAGATCGGGTGCGCCGGCGACCACGGCCTCGATCCGCGTCCGCCACCGGGCGCTCTCGGCGCGCAGCGCGGCGATCGCGAGCTCGTCCTTGCCGCCCGGGAAGTAGAAGTACACCGAGCCGCGCGGGGCTCCGCTCTCCTCGACGATGTCGGCGAGCCCGGTTGCGTGGAAGCCCTGACGGCGAAGCAGCGCACCGGTCGCGGCCACCAGCTTCTGCCTGGTGCGCTCGCCCTTGCTTGGCGGCTTCGGATCGGCCGCTGTGTCTGGGTCGGACATCTTGCTCGGGTCGGCTCGGTGGCTCATGCCGCGGCCTCGATTGGCTGGGGCGCGAGGCGCTGCACCGCTCCCCGCTTCGGCCACAGCATCGCACGCAGCCCGCGCCAGATCGCGGTCCATGCGCCGAGGGCGAGATCGGGATCGCGTCCCTGCCCCATCTCGTGGAGCTGCGCCTGGAACCACATCACCTGCAGCGCGTCGTCGATCCGCCGCAGCCGGCTGCGGATGTTCACCACCGGCGCGACGAGGGCGGTGCCGTCCAGGAGCTGTCGCGGCAACTCCGGCGCGTGGGTCATCGGGCGCGCGAGGCCGATCAGATCCACGGCGCCGGACTGCAACGCGGCCTCCATGACGTTGCGGCTGCGCATCCCGCCGGTCAGCATGATCGGCATCGAGACCACCGTACGGATCCGCTCCGCGTAGTGCAGGAAGTACGCCTCGCGATCACGGGTACTCTGACGTTGCTCCACCGGCAGCTCGCCACCGCCTGCCATCGCGGGGCTCTCGTAGTTGCCACCGGAGACCTCGAGCAGATCGATGCCCGCGGCCTCGAGCGAGCGCGCCACCTCCATCGACTCCTCGATCGTGAACCCGCCGCGCTGAAAATCAGCGGAGTTGAGCTTCACGCCGATCGGGAACCCTGGCCCCACGGCCGCCCGCACGGCGCGCACGATCTCGAGCAGGAACCGGCTGCGGCGCGCTACGTCGCCGCCCCACGCATCGTCACGCAGGTTGGTCCGCGCGGACAGGAACTGTGAGATCAGATAGCCGTGCGCGGCGTGCAGCTGGACACCCGACACGCCGGCCTCCTGGGCGACCCGCGCCGCCGTGGCGAACCGCGCGATCACCGCGTGGATCTCGGGCTCGGTCATCGCCCGCGCCACGGCGAACGCACCCGCGAAGCCCTTCATCGGGACCGCGCTCGGCGCGACTGGCTGCTTGGTCATCCGACGCGGCGCCTGCCGACCCGCGTGGTTGAGCTGGAGCCACAGCTTCGCGCCGTTTCGCTGCGCCGCCGTCGCCCAGGTGGTCAACGCCGCGAGGTGCGTCCGATCGGTGATCACGACGTTGCCGGGCT
>JAYVRN010000353.1:0-5563 GCA_043776275.1 Myxococcales bacterium
ACCTGCGCTGGAACGGCCCTGATCGCCCGGCGCTCGCAGCGATCTGCGACGAGCTCGGACTCGACGTCGGCTCGCTGCGTCTGTGAGCGCTACTTCGCGATCGTGGTCGAGTAGCTGGTGTCGAACGTCAGGCTGATACGCGCCGCGATCTTGCCGAGGCACGCGCGATCCGCCGCGGTGCCGTCCGCGAGCGTGATCGTCGTGGTCCCCTTCCGGACCCGCACCGCGATCGTGAGCTTGTCCTTACCGGACGCGACCACGCACTTGTGAAGTTCGGTGGTCTCGAGATCGAGCGCGGCCTTCACGGGGTTGGTCCCGCCGTTGCCGCCCTCGTCGCCGCCGCCGGATGGCTTGCCGTCCTTCGGGGTGGGCGCGTCGACGCCACCAAGTGGCGCCGTGCCCTTGCTCGGGGATTCCCCTCCGCGGCTGCCGACCGCGACCTTCACCGGTGTCGGCACCTTGGCGCGGATCATCAACTCGGGCTTGCGCTCGCGTTTGGGATCGGTCTTGGGCTCGGTCCTTGCGACGGGCGTGGTCTCGGGGGTGCGATCGGGAGGCGGTGGAGACAGGGGCTGTGCCGCAGGCTCCGAGGGCGCGCCGGCCGTGGCCGCTCCAGGATTGGCCGCCCCCGTTGTCGGCTCCCCCGAGTCCGCGGACTTCATGTTCTCCTGGGGCGCGACGGCTGTCCTCGGCGCTGTGGCGGCCGCTTCGCCGGTGGCGGCCGTGCGCTCGGCGTGGCGCCCGGCGGCGGTCGTGGTCTCGTCGACCGCGGTGGTTGGGCCATCGACCTTGGCGAGCTGCCACGCCATCGACTGGGACACCTGTTCGTGCTTGTTGGGGCCCAGCGCCCACTTGGCGTTGTTGTGGGTGAGCAAGATCGTCACCCGTCCGTCACCGGTCGTGGTGATCACGTCATCGCCACTGACCGTGGACGAGGCATCCAGATCGCGGGTCGCGGAGCCCCGGGTCGCCGTCACCTTGCCCGTGATCTCGATCACCTTGCCCACGGTCGCGCCCGGCTCGACCAGGGGTGCATCCGTGCCGCTGCCCTTGCACGCCGAGGCGGAACTCAGGACCAGGAGCCCCAGGAGGATCGAGCGCACCATGCAGAGGATTCTACGCACATGCGACGCCGTGGGTCTGCCTGGTGATGCGTAGGACATTCGCTCGGTTGGACACTGCCAGCTGGGAGACCCTTGGCGGGGGCTGCCCAGCCCCCCATGCTGCGGCCGTGCGCATCGTTGTCCTCGCCTTGGTCCTCACCATCGTCGCCGCCGGGTGTGGCGCCGCCACTCACCCCCGTGGCGGTGGCCGCCCTTCCACGGGCACGATCGCGGGCCTCGCGCGGGATCACGACAGTGGCGATCCCGTCGCGCTCGCGGACATCCGCCTCCGTGGCAAGGACGTCGACAACATGCGCGCGCTGTCGACCGACAAGGGGACGTACGCGCTCGCGCACCTCAAGCCCGGCCGGTACCAGCTCAGCGCCTCGTTCGCGGGCCAGCCGGTCGAGGTCACGAACATCGATGTGAAGGCTGGCGAGATCACGCACGTCGATCTGGTGTTCACGCTCGGTCATCCCGACCCGATCCGCGTCGAGTACGGCGACCCAAAGCAGTCACAGATCGATCACTACAACCCGACGAACCTCGGCACGCAGGTCTCGATCATCGAGGGCACCGTCAACGATCTCGCCACGCGCGAGCGTGTGCCGGGTGCCGTGGTCACGGCGGTCCTTCATGGAACCGGGACCAACGCGCAGAATGAGCAGAATGAGCAGAATGAGCAGACCGAGCAGACCATCAGCGACGACGACGGGCACTATCGGTTCGATCCCGTCGCGCCGGGCACCTATGCCGTCAGCGCCTACTACAGCATCGGCGGCCGCGGACAGATCGAGGTCCGCCGCTCGGGGATCTCGGTCGGCGGCGCACAGGCCGTGATCGTCCCGCTGTGGATCGAGCTGGTCCGCTGATCAGAACCAGAACCGCGCGCCGATGCTGCCCTCGAGTCCTGGGCCGAAGTGGCCGTACTGGGAGCCGTAGTCGCCGAAGAACAGATCGACCACGAGCGTCAGCTGCGCGAACACGTCGAGCGGGATCTTGTTGAAGTCGAACGCGATGCCGAACGGCACGCGGACGGCGATCGCCGAGACGTTGTTGTTGATCCGATCGCGGCCGCTGTCGAACGTCCAGAACGCTCCACCGACTCCGATATAGAGCGGCAGCTTGAACGTGGGGTTGTCACTGAGCGAGATCGGGTGCCACAGGTGATCGAGGTAGAGGTGGATGCCGCCGTTGCGGGCGTAGTTGCGGTTGTTGAAGTTGCCCTGATCGTAGAGCCAGCCGATGCCGAAGTTGAGGGCGCGGTTCGGCGACAGGAAGAACTTGCCGTTGAGTCCGGACGGCGCGCCGAGCTCGATCCCGAGCCCGAACTTGCCGTTCGAGGTGTAGTTGGAGTTGCTGGCTCCGAAGCTGCGGCGATCCGCAGCGGCGGTCCCAGCGGTGGCGGCGGTGAACGCGGAGATCAGAGCGACGGCAGCGAGCAAGGGGTTGCGCGACATGCGGTGATCCTAGCTGTCATTCGCGCGATGAACGGTGATCGTGCGAGAATGAGCTGTGCATTGTTTGTACACGCGTGCATGCGTCTTGACGCTGCTCGTGGCTTGTGGCTCGGGGCCGAGTGGCCCGAAGAATGCACCCGTCGAGCCACCGCCGACGACGGTCGCGCAGATCGCCGTCGATGCCGCGATCCCAGATGCGCCAACGCCGCCGCGGCTTGGATGTGAAACGGGCACGGCGCCGACGGCGGCACCGATGCCAGAACCGACGTGGGCGTGCACACGCCCGGATGGAACACGCCACGGTGCGTTCATCACGCTGTTCCCCGATGACACGATCGAGATCGCCGGCCGTTATCAGGATGGCCTGCGCGATGGCCCGTGGCTACGTCGCCACCCGAATGGTGCGGTGGCCGAGCAGGGCAGCTACGCCGCCGGGGCCAAGGACGGCACGTGGAAGCAAGGCAACCCGGGCGGTGTGGCGCTCGGCGAGTACGTGATGCAGAAAGGCAGCGGCGTCGAGAAGCACTGGTACGACGATGGCCCGGTGTACAGCGAGCAGGCGTTCAAGGCGGGCGTTCCGGACGGAGCGCTCAAGGTGCTCGGGCACGATGGCGCGCTGATCATCTCGGCGCGCTACGACGACGGCAAGCTCGATGGTCCACACGCGTTCGGCACGCGACAGTCGATGCGCTTCGAGGAGACGTTCGCGGATGGGGTGCGGCGAGGCAAGCGAGGCATCTGGCAGTTCGGGTTACAGGTCGCGGACGAGAGCTACGACAAGCGCGGCAAGCTCGACGGCCCCTATGTCCTGCGCCGGAGCACCAAGGTCCTCCGTGTGAAGGGGGAGTTCTCGGGCGGCCGCAGGATCGGGGGCTGGACGTGGTGGGATCGGGACAACAACAAGGAGCGCGAAGGCGCGTATGTCCGCGGCAAGAAGGACGGCCCGTGGATGGAGTGGTGGGAAGGCAAGCTGGTGTTCAGCGGCACCTACGCTGCCGGCAAGCCGGATGGCGACTTCGTGTACTTCGATCGCAACGGCAACGAGCTCGGACGGTTCGCGATCTCGGGCGGCAGCGGGACGATGCTGACGTTCCACGCCAACAAGAAGATCTCGTCGAAGCAGCGGATCTCGCGCGGCTCGCTCGACGGCCTGTATCAAGAGCTCACGCCGCGCGGCAAGGTCGTGGTCGAGGGTCACTACAGCGGCGACGTGAAGCACGGCAGCTGGAAGGAGTGGACGCCGGATGGCGTGTTGCTCCTCGAGGAGACCTGGAAGCGCGGCAAGCTCGACGGCAAGTTGAAGAAGTACGCTCTCGGCAAGGTCTCCACCGAGGCGACGTACGTCCAGGGCAAGGCGGTGGGGCCGTACACCGAATTTCGCGGTGGTAAGCCGGCGGTGACGGGTCAGTTCGTTGACGATCAGAAGGACGGCGTGTGGACCGTCTACGCGACCGACGGCGCAGTGGTGCGAACGGCGACCTACAAGGGCGGCGTTCTGGATGGACCGTGGCGCGAGCTGGCCGACGGTGCGGTGGTCGAAGGCCCGATGGTCGCAGGGCGTCGCACCGGCAGCTGGACGCGCACGAATCGAGCTGGTGCGATCGAGAAGCTCACGTACACGACACCGTGACCAGAGCTTGGGTTTCGGGGAAACCACCGCCGCCACGATGATATTCCCGCGCGTGCAAAGGTCACGTGCGGTGCAACCTCTGGGCATCTCGCGCGTTCATACGGTGGAGAGACGCACCGTGAACCGTGACGCCAAGACCCAGTCTGCTTTGATCGCCCTCGCTCGTACGCGCCGGATGCAGCGCGCGCTCGCGCATGCCTATCTGCACCGCAACGCGCCGCTGCCCACGCTGAGGACCGCGCTCGGCTACATGACGATGACGGCGTGCGTGACCGAGCCAGGGAACGATCAAGCGATCGCGCATCGGATGACCGTGCTCGGGATCGCGCGCAACGAAGGTGTGGCGTACGTCGTCGAGGAGCTTGGCCCGAACGAGACCCCAGTCGTCTACCGCCTGTGGCTGCACGGCCCGCGCGCCGGCTTCCTGGTGCCGATCCATGCCTGGTACGAGGAGGCCGATTCGACCGCGGAGATCCGCGCGAAGATCGCGGCGCTCCCCGCGCTCGAGCCCGTGGTGAGGACAACGACCGAGGCGTGGATGCTGTCCACCCGGATCGTCCAGCGGCGCGCCTTGCGCCTGGCCACCCCAGGTGCGGCGGGCGGCCTCCCGATCCGCAAGTTCGCGCTCCAGCTCCTGGTCGAGCCCGTGAGCGGGCATGGCGCGAGCGGCAAGACCACGGTGACCGCGTTCCTGCGGCCAGGCGCACAGCTTGCGGAGGTCTGGGCGATCCCAGGCTCCCAGGCGGCGATCGCCCGGGTCTCGTACACGGGCATCCCGAGCGGCGTCGGGCTCGACAAGGACACCGTGGTGCTGCTCACGTCGGGCGTCTACGACGAGTAATCAGGGTGTTAGGGGGCGTGATCGAACCGATCTCCCAGATCGCTCGTAGTTGGGTAACCTGAACGGGCCCCCAACCGTAGGACCCACATGCGCACCCTGACCCTCGCCCTGTTCGCCGTCCTGCCGTTCGCGGGCGCGTGTGCCGATGACTCCTCGATGGCCGACGACACGGCCGACGTCAACTGCGCGGTCGAGACCGCTGACCAGTACGTGGTGGGGCTGGAGAAGGCCGGCGCGGTCCTCGATGTCCAGCTGATGTCTGCGCTCCCGGCACCACCTGCGCGTGGCGACAACGAGTGGGTCATCCACGTCAACACGGTCGCGGGCGCGGCCCCGGTCAGCGGCGCGACGATCTCCGTCACGCCGTTCATGCCGAAGCACCAGCACGGCACGCCGGTCGACGTGAAGGTCGATGCGATGCCGAGCGCGGGCGAGTACAAGCTGTCGCCCGTCAATCTGTGGATGCCCGGCGTGTGGGAGACCACGATCGAGATGACGTCGTCGAGCGGGACCGACTCCGTCGTCTATC
>JAYVRN010000354.1:0-5559 GCA_043776275.1 Myxococcales bacterium
GCGTGGGAAGTGTCAGCCGTACTCGACGTGGATCGTCTCGATCACCGTCGTCATCGCGGCCTTGACCACCTCGACGTCGCGATCGCGGACGATCACGTAGCCATCGCCCTCGTAGCTCTCCGCCCGCATCGCGCCGCGCGTGGGGAGCCGCGATTCCACGACCAGATGCCCGATCTGCTCGCTCGCGCGCTCCACGCCCGAGACCCGCACCACGCGGCCATGGCCGACGCCGCGCAGATAGGCCACGCCGACCGCGTACTTGCGCTCGAACGGACCATCGAACGCATCGTCCACCGTCGCCCGCGCCCACGCCTGATACATGTCCGCATCGTGCGCGTAGCTGTTCGCGAGTACGATGTGCGCGCCGGGCGGCCGTGCGGCGATCTCGCCGATCGCGAGCGAGCCGTCCTCGCGCCGGAACCACTCCATGTGGGTGAAGCCGGTCTCGAGGCCGAGCGCCTTGACCGCACGGACCCCGAGCGCACGGGCATCCGCATAGTCGGGCCCATCGATGTCACGCGGCAGCACCACCACCCACTGGATCCACGGGGTCTCGACGACCTCGAGCGGGGTCGGGTAGTAGCGCGAGCATGATTGGAACCGGATCTCGCCGCCGATCGTGATCGTCTCGAAGCTGTGCTCGCGCCCGCGCAGAAACTCCTCGGCGAGCGCCGGGTGGTCGGGGCTGGCGTGCAAGGCCCGGAGGGCGGCGCGGAGCTCGTCGAGCGTGCTGATCCTCCAGGTCGCCTTGCAGCCCATGCCGGCGGGCGGCTTGAGGACGAGGGGCAGCCCGACCTCGCCGACGAACGCCTCGGCATCGGCCCAGGACCGGATCAAGCGGTGCCGGGCGCACGGCAGACCGTGGCGTCGCAGCTCGTCCTTCATCCGGGCCTTGTCCCGGAACAGATCCGCGGTCTGGGGATTGGTGCCGGGGATGCCCAGCGCCTGGCGGACCTCCGCGAGCTGAACCTGGAGGGGCTCGAGGATGCCAATCAGCCGGTGGATCGAGCCGTGGCGCCCGACCAGCAGCTCCGCGGCGACCCGGAGCTGGTCGGAATCGAGGCCGTCCTCGACCTGGACCACGTCGGCGAACAGCCGGCGGTCCTCCCCGGTCGGCGGGGTCTGACAGATACCGAGCAGGCGGACCCCCGGGAGGCGGCTCGCGGCCCGCGCGAACCGCATGGTCGTCTCGAGAGGGAACGGCGCCGCGAAGATCACGTTCCGCATGTCGCGCGTTGTATCATCTTGAGCGGAGCTGTTTCGATGAAGGTTGTCTTTCTGGCGCCGAGCTACCCGCCGGAGATGCAGCAGTACACGCGTGGCCTCGCGGAGGTCGGCGCGAGCGTGTACGGGGTGGGCGATCAGCCGGTGTCCAGCCTGCCCGCCTCCCTCAAGCAGCACCTCTACGACTATCTCCAGGTCCCGCGCCTCCTCGACGAGGACGACGTGGTCGACCGCGTCCACGCCTGGATGCGGGGCCGCGAGGTCGATCGCGTGCAGGCGAACTGGGAGGTCATGGTGATGACCGCCGCCCGCCTCCGCGAGCGGTTCGGCGTCCCCGGGATGTCGGTCAACGCCGTGCGCGGGTTCCGTGACAAGCAGCTGATGAAGGACCGGGTCGCCGCCGCCGGGCTGCGCGTGCCCCGCGCGGTCCGGGTCCGCACCGCGACCGATGCCCACGAGGGCGCAGCGCTCCTGGGCTATCCGCTCGTGCTGAAGCCGATCTCCGGCGCCGGCAGCGCGGACACCTACGAGGTCCGCAGCGACCAGGAGCTCGACGCCACCCTCGCGCGGATGCACCACGTGAAGGAGGCCAGCCTCGAGGAGTTCATCGAGGGCGAGGAGTTCACCTACGACACCGTCTGCGTCGACGGCCGGGCCGCGTTCGCGAACGTCGCGCAGTATCTCCCCAAGCCGCTGATCGCCCGCACCAACGAGTGGCTCAGCCCGGTGATCATCACCGTGCGCGAGCTCGCGCAACCCGCCCTCGCGGCCGGCGTGGCGCTCGGCAACGCCGTCCTCGGCGCGCTCGGCATGGGCGACGGCTTCACCCACATGGAGTGGTTCAAGAAGCCGAATGGCGAGGTCGTGTTCGGCGAGATCGGCTGCCGCCCAGGCGGCGCTCATCTCGTCGATCAGATGAACTACACGTGCGACATCGATCTGTTCCGCGAGTGGGCACGCGCCGTGTGCTGGAAGAGCTTCGAGGCTCCGACGCGCCGCAAGTACAACGTGGCGATCATCTTCAAGCGCGCCAAGGGTCAGGGCCGGATCTCCCGGATCACCGGCCTCACCGAGTTCATGCGCAACTACGGCGAGCACGTGGTGGAGCAGCGCCTTCTCCCCGTGGGGACACCGCGCCGGAACTGGAAGCACACGCTCGTCTCCGACGGCTACATCATGCTCCGCCACCCGGACTGGGCCACCGCCAAGCAGCTGGCGGACCAGGTCGCGACGGAGATCACGATGTACGCCGAGTGAAGACGGCCAGAGGGGGCGGCCCTGTTCTCGCCTGGCGCAGGATCACGGGGAGAAAGGGGTCTGCCCCCTTCTCGCCGCGCGGGACAGCTCTCAGTAGAGGATCACCGGGCCCGCGCCGCGCGGGAACGGCAGGCGCGGCGGCGGGACGAAGGCGCTGGGCACCTCACGCGACTCGCCGGTGGTCCGCGCGGCGGTCCGCGGCGTGGTCGCGAGCTGCGTGACATGAGCCGCGCGCCAGCAGGTATCGTGATGCTCGTCCTCGAGGTTCACGCCGTAGGCCGGGACCTGACCTGCGGCGAGCTCGCCACGGCACCGCGCTCCGGCGCTGCCGTTCAGGTTGGTCAGGAGCGTGAGGTAGAGCTCCGCGCCCGCGGTGGGATCGAGCCCCGCGGCATCGAGCACGAACGAGGCGACATCATCCGCATCCTCCTCGACCGAGAAGTAGCGCGCCGTCGACCACGCCGCGTGCCCCGGGAGCATCGCCTCGTACATCCGCAGCTTGGCGCGGCGATCGAGCGTGAGCGCGTTGATCGCGTCGACCACGTGCTTGTTGCTGACGAGGGCGAGATCCGATGGGCTCAGGTGTGACATCACGTCCTGCGGGGTGGTCTTCAGCATCGAGGCCACGACCTCGACGAACGACGCGGTGAAGCCCGCGAGGCACTCCGTCTTCAGTGCGACCAGCGCCGCATTCACACGTGGAGGTAGCGTCGTGAGGGTGACGGTGAGCGCACCGCCGAGCAGATCCATCGAACCGAGGACATCGCGCCGCAGCTGGGAGATCAAGGTGCTCGCCCGCGCGCACTTCATCGGATCGCGCTGGACCCCGATCGCGAGCACGGTCGACATCACGTCCGAGACGTCCCCAGCGAGGGGAAACCCGCCCAGCTCGCTCTGAGCGTAGTTGCCGATCTCCCCGGAGACATCGCGCCACGCCGTGATCGCCGCCCGCGCCACCGGATCGTCGGACTGGTCTCGCCCGATCGGCTCGCCACCCGCCGCGACATAGTGAATCCGGACGCGATCGTGCGTCCCTTCGACGACGTGGAGCCCGACCGCGTGCTGGAGCTCGTGCATCATCAACGCGAGCCGCGCATCATCGGTGAGCGCGAGATCGAGGAGCCCTGTGTAGACCTGCACGCTGAAGCCTGCGTGTTGGGTCGCGCCGTCGCGGACCACGAACGCGTTTGCCTCGGGCTCATCGATCACCACGAGCCCGGGGTGCAGCTGGCCGAGCCTGCCCACAGGCCGGGTGTGCCGGAACGCCTCCCACCCGCGATCGAGCAGCGACCTCGCGAGGGCGTGACGGGGGTCCGAGGTCGGCAACAGCGCGCGCGGCGCGGTGCCCTTCTTCATCGCATTGGCCGCCTCGATCGGCGTGTACCAGACCGCCGCCGCCTGATCATCCTCGAACGTCAGGAAGCAATCGATGTCAGGGACCGCACAGGACAGCTCGGGCTGGCACACGCCGTCACCGTATTGCGGGTCGGCACAGGACTGATCGACGGCCGGCTCATCGTCCGCGACGGTACATGCACCAAGCGCGAACACGACGAGCAGCACGAGCATGGATGGTCTGGGCATACAGACCAAGAACGGCAGAACCCACGAGGTCGCAGGATTTCGCACGCACGACGAACGTGGCGCGCGCAGCAACGCGCACGCGCTGCGTGGGCCAAGCGGTCAGCCGCGTGCAAGTCCGCTCAACGACAGGTCGATCTGGCTCCTCACCCAGTGCATCAGCTCGGAGGCCTCGAACGGATCGATACCCAGCGAACGCGCGAGCTCGCGGCGCGTCGCCAGCGACACGGCCTCCCGCGCACTCTCCAACCAGCGGGCAGCCGTCGCGCGATGCACGTCATGCAGCGCGGCGATCGCGTCGATCGACAGCTCGTCGATCACGTTCAGGCGGAGCAGCGTGCGCTCGCGAGGCTCCAGGTTCGTGAGCGCGGTGCGAAACGCCTCACGAAACGCGCGGCGATAGGGCTCCTTCTCGGGCGCATCGACCTGACGGTCCGCACGATCGGCGAGGGCGATCAGCACGTCATCCTCGACCGCCGGCTCGCGGACTTGCTTGCTCCGCACGCGCACGGCTTCGCGCAGCGCGGCCACCTGCACCCAGCTGCTCAGCCTTGCGCGCCCCTCGTACGCGCCGATCGCAGCGCCCTCACCCGTGCCGACGAGCAGCCGTGCGCGCAGCGCCTGCTGGACCTCCGCGATCTGATCGTCGGTGAAGCCGCGCCGCCGCAGCTTGGCCTCGACCATCGGCACGAGCTCGAGCTCGTACCGTGCGAGTGCATCACGGTTGCCGGCGACGAGGTCGCGCGCCCACGCGAGATCCGCGAGGTGGAGTTCGGCATCCTTTTGAGCCATTCTCGCGCCCGAGTATGGCATGTCCCTCCCCGGACCGGATTCTCGACTACGTCGAGCGTCGGCTGGTCTCCGACGAGCGAGACGAGCTCGATCGACATGTCGATGGCTGTCGCGCGTGTCGCCAGCTGATCGCGGAGATGGCTCGCACCACGGCCGTGGAGACGCCCTCCGGCCGTCGCGACGCGGATGCCGATGCCGCGGTACGCCGGATCGGCCGCTATCGAATCGAGCGCGAGCTCGGCCAGGGCGGGATGGGGACGGTCTACATCGCCCACGATCCCCAGCTCGATCGGCGCGTGGCGCTCAAGCTTGTCCATCCCGAGCTCGCCACCGTGGGCGGTCTCGAGAGGCTCGTGCGCGAGGGCCGCGCACTCGCGAAGCTCGCACATCCGAACATCGTCGGTGTCCACGATGCCGGGACCGATGGCGGACGGGTCTACATCGCGATGGAGCTGGTGGACGGCCAGAGCGTGGCGAGCTGGCTCGCGGAGAAGCCCCGGAGGTGGCGCGAGATCGTCGACGTGTTCGTCGCGGCCGCACGCGGGCTCGCCGCCGCACATCGCGCGGGCATCGTGCATCGCGACGTGAAGCCGGAGAACATCCTGATCGATCGCGACGGGCACGTGAAGGTCGCGGACTTCGGTCTCGCGCTCGATGCCCCGCCCGCGGGCGAGGGTCCTGGCGCGCAAGTCGATGCGGTCGATC